>DEEV01000062.1:36678-47249 GCA_002350445.1 Treponema sp. UBA2869
GAAAGAGGCTCCTGAGGGTTGCATGCTCGCAAAATCACTTGAAGAAGCCATACAAACTGCCGGCGGCGATGAAGTTTTAGTTGCAGGCGGACAAAGCATTTACGAGCAGGCACTTCCTTTTGCTTCAAAAATCTACGCAACCGAAATTCTTAAGGAATTTGAAGGCGATCGAACTTTTCCCGAACCAGGAAAAAACTGGAAAAAAATCTTAGAAGAACAGAAAGAAGATTCCGGAATAAAATTTAATTACGTTACATTTCTTCGACAAAATTCTGATCAACATTAATCACGCAAAAAACATCAGGATAATCATTCTGCACAAGCTTTGTAACAGCATCGGAAAGCTCTGAATCTGAAAGAAAACATGATTTTGGTTTAAGCACGTCAAAAATCAAATTTGTGTGAGTCTGACCAGGAACCATGCGCACGTCGTGGAACGTAAGATTTGGATCAATTTGCGGAAGTTTTTCTTTTAAGAAGTGTTTAAGTTCAGTTAATTTTGTATTATTTAAATCAACCGGATCCATGTGAATTACGGCGACACAACCAAGCTGATGCTGAATATCCCATTCTGCATTATCAATTACATCATGAATTTTAAAAATATCTTCGTCGCCCGGCACTTCGGCATGCAAGGAAACCATTTTGTTGCTCGGGCCATAATCGTGAACAACAACATCGTGAATGCCGCATATTGGTTCATGCGACATAACAATACGCTCAATTTCGTTCACAAATTTCTGAGAAACAGGTTTTCCCATAATAGGATCAATTGTTTCGCGCGCTGCTTCAATTCCATTTTTAAGAATAAAAACAGAAACAATAATTCCGGCCGTTTCGTCCACAGGGAACGGAATTTTTGAATCAAGGAAAAGAGCCGCAATTACAACAGCCATCGAAATCATATCGCTAAGACTGTCTTTTGCGGCTGCTTCAATTGCAACCGAATTTATTTTTTTTGCAATAGAATGATTGTATTTATACATGTAAAATTTTACCAGAACAGCCGCAATTATCACTATAAAAGAAGGCAGATGAAATTCCAGAACAGAAGGATTACAAAGCGCAGAAATTGAACTTTTAAAAAGTTCAAAGCCCATTAAAAGAATAAGGAATGAAATTACAAGCCCCGAAATATATTCCAGACGGCCATGTCCAAAAGGATGGTCTTTATCTGCCTGCTTTGACGCAAATTTAAAACCAAGAATTTCCACAATTGATGATGCGGCGTCCGAAAGGTTATTAAACGCATCTGAAATCATAGAAACGGAACCTGTTATAAAACCAAAAATTGCTTTAAAAACAAAAAGCAAAAAGTTAAAAAATACACCGGCTGAACCACAGAGAATTCCGTACTTTCTGCGGACATCGGCATTTTCGTAATCTGAATGATTTTTGATAATTTTTTTTGCAAGTAAACAAACCATAAAAAAGCACCATTTTTCCGGTTTTTATTTTTCCAGCTCGTCCTGAACATCCTGCGGGAGAAGGCTAAAAAAATCGTAACCAGTTTTTTCTTCGATATAGTCTACACTACATTTGTAATAAAGAAAATCGTTTTCACCTTCGAAACCGTTTTCATCTTTGGCAGACTTATCTGCCGTGGGAATATTCTGGCAGCCCTGTTCGTTTGGAATAAAAAATGCGTAAACTTTAACACTTTCGTCCTTCTGGCGAACAAGCGAACAAAGCCGTTCAAAATCGTTGCCGCTTTCCGGCAGCACAAGAAGGATTTTCCATTCGTATTGCGGAACAGCAATTGCTAAATTTTGAGCAGCAGGAATTTCTGTAAAGTAACCACGGGAGCCTGTTCCACCGCGCCCATAAACGCCCGCAAAAATATAAACTTCATTGCCCGCGAACGCAAGTTTTCGTTCAAACGTTTCAAGATGCATCCACACAATGCGGTTACAGTCGGGAGCCTGCGGTACCATATTTGTCATAAAAAAAGTTGCACTGTTATCCTGGGTGTTTGATGTACGGTCCGCAGACGGACAAACGTGCCCGCGGTCAAAACCGTACATTGTGAATTTGTAATCAGATTTTTTTACTTTGTACCAGCCGGTCGGCAAAGAGTCATCAGCACGAAAATCGTTTACGCGTTTTATTGAACCAATATCTGTAGACTGCAAATGCCATGCAACCCAGTTTGGAATAAGTGCAGACTTATTATAAGAAAGCACATATTGCGGTTTTTCCATCAGATAATTGTCGTAAGAATTCTGTTTGTCGGCGCAGGCTTGCGAAGGGTTCCCAAAATAAAGCGGATGATTTTCGTTGAAAGCTGCATTTTGAGCCTTAAGCGGAAGTGAATAAAACACAAGCATAAAGCCCAAAATAGCAGCAAATTTATTTAACTTACAAAAAATTTTCATCTTACATAAATTTTAGAACCATAAGACAAAATGTCAAGAAACTAAAATTTATTCTTTAGATTATTCTTCAAACGAAACTTCATCTATAACTTCAGGGCCAACAACCGCAAACCAGCGGGAGGGTTGTTCAACCCAGTATTTATTAAAAACCTGGACAACCTCTTGTGCAGTCACAGTATCTATTTTTTTTATCATAGAATCAAAAGCCATTATATCGTTATAATCTACAAGAGCCTGCACATAAAGAGCTGCCCGTCCAGAAGTTTTTATAGTTGAACCATAGATTCTGTTTATTAATACATTTTTTGCACCGGGAAGCACTGCTTCAACCGAAGAAAATTCATACGAACCGTCATCATTAATTTTAACGACATATTTGCCTTTTGCCATAATTTCGCGGGCTTCTTTTACATAGTTTGTAAAATCCTTAAGATTCGAAATCATATAACACCCGTCAAAACCAATTCCGTCAACAAATTCTGAATCTGCTACATAACATGCACCGTATTTTGTTCGTATTATATTCCACATCGTAGTACCAAATATGTTTGCAGCAAGAGAAGCCGTTATAAAGTCGGAATGTGAATTAAATGGCAGCCTGAAAGCTCTTACCGCATAACCTGAGCCAGCCGCAGAAGAGCTTGTTAACACAAGAGGGTCTCCGCTAATAGTAAAAGGCTGTGACTTTAATTCCGGTAAATCTGTATTTTGTGCCTTAATTTTTCCAAAATATGTTTCCAGTTTAGCTAAAAGTTTTTCACTGTCCATACTTGTTACAGCTACAATGCTGATTCTGCGTGAATCCAAAACTGTCTTATGCCATTTTTTCATAGCATCAATTGTTAGATTTGATAGCGATTCCGGTGTTGGCTCTGGAAAAGCCTGATACGGATGATTTTTATAAGCTTCTTTCTGTATATTATATGAAAGAATTGAAACTGGTTCACTTTGAAGTTTCTGAACATCCTGCCGCAACAGGCTCATAACGTAATCATAAACAGGCTTATGATAAGCAGGATTTATAAAACCGTCTGCAAGCACCGGAATCATTTCATCAAGATAGTAATTTAAGCAGTTTAATGAAAGAACGGTTGCATTGTTCATTGCTTTTTCTTCAATTTTGATGCGTTTTTCATACGCAAGCTGCTGGCGCTTTTGAAAACCATACTTAGAAGAATCACATGCCATCATTTTAAACAACGTTTTTTCAAGCCCGGACTGTTCAGGTTTAAGATAACCACGTCCCCCCTTTACAACAATACTTACAACGTCAACTTTGTTATCGTTATTTTCTATATAATAAACCGGAATTCCGTTGCTCAATGTAAAAGACTCTATTTGTCTGTTACGCCCGGGGACCTCTTCTTCGTCTGCAGACTCTTCTTTATTTAATTCGCTTGCAGCTCTGTGCACCGATTCTGAAACATTCTTACAAATATCAATTTCTTTTGTTTGATCAGCATTTACAGCAGCGGTTGCAGCAAAAGCACTTACATTAAACAAAAACCAGCATAAAGTATCCATTACAAGTCTATTTTTATTAATTTTTTTATTCATATTTTCCTCTTTTTAAACATCCGTGTCAGCAGACACAGTTATAATTATTTTTTCCACCAGAATGCAGTTTCGGAATTAACAAGTTCGTATCCTGCATTTTCAAATTCCTGTTTTGTTTTTTCATAAACTTCAGGATTTACAAAAACCATAATCATCGGATTTCTTTTGTAAAAATAGTTTTCGATATATAAATCAAGATCATTTTTATTAACACTTTTTAGATTTTCATCAAGCGTAAAGAAAAACTCTTTTGTTCCATGCGTCCACAATGCAGACAAATTTTTAAGAACCCCTTCCGCACTTTCTGACTGATAAGCATTCTCGTCATCCAAAAAGTTAATAAGCATCTGGCGCTTTTTCTCAGATTCCAAAGACTTGTCTTTTTGAACGGCTGGTAATGCATTTTTAATTATTGTCTGATAAAAATCATTTACACGTTCCGTCAAATTCTTAGAAGGATTTATCATTACTCCAGAAAATGTAAAAATACCATGCTGTCGTGAAAGGCTGTAGTCTGTATCCAGAAAACTTGAATCAGGAATCCCAAGCTTTTTATTTTTAAGTACAGCTTTCTTAAAAGAACTTGACGGTTCATTTAAGACTTCTGCTAAAACCGCGCCGATATAAGTATCATTCAAATCAAAATCTGCATCAGAAGCGCGGCTAATAACCAGAACCTGCGCAAATTCCGGCGATAATTCGTTATAAGGAAGCACACAAAATTTCGGTTTTTCAAAAGGATTCACATCATATTGCTTAGCAAAATCGCCATCAGTATTTTCACCCTTTTTCCAGTCTCCAAAGATTTTCTTTACAAGCACGTATACTTCTTCAGGATTTACATCGCCACCAACAAGAACAGCCGCATTATTCGGAACATAATATTTTTTTTGAATTTCTCTAAGCTGTTTCAAAGTTGCATTCTGAACTACTTCGACAGAACCGCAGGAATCAACAGTCCATGGCGCTTCCGGAAACAATTTATTACCTGTATAAAACATTTTCATCCAGTAAGGTTTTCCAAAATATCCTTGAATTTCAGAAATAACAACTTTCTTTTCATCCTCAAATTCTTTTTCATTCATAAGAGGTTCACGAATTGCATAACTCCAGAATTCAAGACCCTTTTCCAACTGATTTACCGGGACTGTAAAGAAATAATTTACCCGGTCGGTTGAAGTTGTTCCATTCCATTCCGGAACGCCCATGTTATTTACAGCAGTTTGAATAGCCTGCGCATTCCGGTATTTAGAATTTCCCTTAAACATCATATGCTCATACAAATGAAAAAGGCCTGCATTTTCCATAGTCTGATCACATGCACCCGTCCGAACTGTAACTTCTATATAAACAAGTGGAGCAGAATGATTTTTTGCTACATAAACAGACAACCCGTTTTCAAGTTTATATGAATACAGATTTTCAATAGATGTCTTACCAGATTTTTCTTCTGCCGAAAGCAGAAAAAAAGACATAATGACAAGCAAAACAAGTGCCAGTCTTTTCTTAATTAGTGATTTCATTTTAACACTCCGCGTTATCTCCCACAAAAATTGTTCGAACATTCTGCAAAAAGCTTATGGCAGAATTATAAAGATGCTGTAAATTCAAACAATATAAAAATTAGGAACCTAACACAGGTTTTATGAGGTTTCTAATATGATTTTAAAGTCCGTTATGATATACTTTCGAATATACGGCAGGCAGGTAACAAAATGAATCTTTTATCTATAAATAATCTTGCAAAAATAGGACGCGAAAAACCGCTTTTTACAGAAGTTTCGTTTGGCATTCAGGAAGGCGAAAAGGCGGCTTTAATTGGCCGTAACGGAACCGGAAAATCTACCCTGCTTGCAACAATTGCAGGCGTTTTACAGCCAGATGAAGGAACAGTTGTTATCAATAAAGAAGCAGGCGTTTCTTACCTGCCGCAGACTCCATCATTTAATTCCGATGATACAATCCGCGAACACATATTTAAGAGTAAGTCTCCAAAACTCGAAGTAATCCGCGAGTACGAAGAAATTTGCGAAGAGATGGAAAAGAGTTCCGCGGTAGTTTCGCAACCTTCGACAGGCTCAGGAACCGCAACCACCGGACTTTCCTCCGGCCTGCAAAACCGTTATGAACAGATAATGCACAAAATGGACAGTGGCGATTTGTGGAATTACGAAGCGCAAATCAGTTCTATTTTGAGCACACTCGGCATTACAGATATGAGCCGCCGCATGGGAGAACTTTCGGGCGGAATGTGCAAAAAAGTGGCGCTGGCGCAGGTTCTTGTAGAAGACACAAAGCTTTTGCTTTTGGATGAGCCAACAAACCACCTGGATATTACAACCATTTTCTGGCTTCAAAATTATTTGCACGACACAAAGCGCGCCGTTTTGATGGTAACCCACGACCGCTGGTTTTTGGATGCCGTTTGCCACAACATTTACGAACTTGCCAGAAACCATCTTAAACTTTATATAGGAAACTACAGCCAGTACCTTGAAAAAAAAGAAACCGAAGCCGAAATTGAAGCCAACACTGAACGCCGCATAGAGTCCGTTCTGCGTTTTGAACGCCAGTGGCTTTTGCGCGGGCCATGCGCACGCGGCACTAAAATTAAAGCCCGCATTCAGCGCGACGAGCAGCTTATAAACCGCGAAAAGTTCCAGGCAGATAAAGGCTTTACTTTTGAAGTCAAAGGAAAGAGGCTCGGCGGTAAGGTCCTCGAGTTGCACGGGATTTCTAAGAATTATCCTAAGGGTTATATAGGGGAAGAAGGAGGGGGAAGTATCCCCCTCGCTCCAGCCACAGCGTCAGCGGTAGTTTCGACAGGCTCAACCACCGCTGCCACTGCGTCTTCCTCTACCCCCTCTGCGGGCTCAAACGCCGCCCGCAACGCCTGCTCAGACTTTCCGCCTGTCATAAAAAACTTCTCCTACATCTTCACAAAAGGCCAGAAAATCGGAATCTTTGGCGATAACGGTTCAGGAAAATCAACTTTCCTCAATATAATTACCGGAAATCTTGCACCGGACAGCGGAACGGTTGTCATTGGCGAAAATACAAAATTCGGCTATTACACGCAAAATCCGGTTTTTAAGGATACAAGCCTTACCGTCCTTGAATACATCAAAGAAACTGCCGAACACATGACGCTCAACAACGGTAAAAAAGAAGTAAGCGCGGCAAAATTTCTGGAAGAATTTGGCTTTGAAGGAAAAATTCAGCACAGCCCGGTAAGCACTTTAAGCGGCGGCGAACGCAAGCGTCTTTACCTTGTGCGCCTGCTTCTGGAAAATCCGAACTTCCTCGTACTGGACGAACCAACCAACGACTTTGATATTTTTACAATGAATATTCTTGAACAGTTTCTGGAAGGCTATCAGGGCTGTCTTTTGCTAGTAAGCCACGACCGCTATTTTATGGACAAAACCGTAGACAGTCTTTTTATTATGGAAGAAGACGGAAACATCTCGGGTTTTGTTGGAAAATGTTCTGAATATATTGAGTACCGCGAAGAACAGAAGCAGGCGTTGCGGGCGGCGTCTGAGCCCGCAGAGGGGGTAGCGAAAGACACCGCAGCGAAGCAAGGTGGCTGCAGCGAGGGGGAGACTTCCCCCGCCTCTACTCAAAAAAAGAAACTCTCTTTCAAAGAACAAAAAGAGTTTGAACAGTTGAACGAAGAAATTCCGGCGCTGGAAGCTGAACAGAAAGCGCTTGAACCAAAAATGGCCTCAAGTAATTTTGAAGAAGTGCGCGCTGCCGGCGAACGCTACAAGGAAATTGAAGCTTTGCTGGAACAAAAATACCCGCGCTGGGAAGAACTTGCGGAACGTGCGTAAAAAATCTGCGCCCGAATAATAAAATAATAAAAAGCAATTTACACGCGACGACATTTTTCATATAATGAAAGCATGAGAAATAAACAAAATTTTGTCTTTAAATTCTCATTTTTCCTCTCTTTTTTCGCCTAAGGGCGAGCATATTTCTTTTTTTTGTGCAATGCGCTTTTAGCCGTGCACGGTAACCAATCAAAATCAAACTTAAAAAACTCTAAAAACTAACTGGAGAAAAATATGGTAATTGTTTTAAAAAATGATATAACTGAAAGCGAAAAGTCGAACCTGAAAAATCTTCTTGCTTCTAAAAATTTTAAGCTGAATGAAGTTCCGGGCGAAGAATCAACTATTATTGCGGCTGTTGGAAAACTTGCTATGGATTTCCGCGAAGTTGAAGTTCTTCCGGGTGTTGACCACGTTGTTCCAATTTCTAAGCCTTACAAAATGGCAAGCCGTGAATACAAGGCTGAAGATTCTATTGTTGAAATTCCAAACAACCGCGGCCAGATTATCCGTGTTGGTGGCAAACGCATTGTTTCCATTGCAGGTCCATGCGCTGTTGAAAGCCGCGAACAGATGATGGAAATTGCAGCCGCTGTTGCCGAAAGCGGAGCAGTTATGTTACGCGGCGGTGCATACAAGCCAAGAACTTCGCCCTACAGCTTTCAGGGGCTTGGCGAAGAAGGTCTTAAATATTTAAAGGAAGCGGGTGATGCCTATGGGCTTCCGGTTGTTACAGAAATTGTTGCTGCAGAAAATATTCCTGTAATGAAAGATTATGTTGACGTTTACCAGGTTGGTGCGCGCAACATGCAGAATTTTGAACTTTTGAAAAAGCTTGGTGCGCTTGGCAAGCCTGTAATTCTTAAACGCGGTCTTTGCGCAACTATTGAAGAATGGCTTATGTCTGCCGAATATCTTCTTTCTTCTGGAACTGACAAAGTTATTCTTTGCGAACGTGGAATCAGGACTTATGAGCGCGCAACAAGAAACACGCTTGATTTAAGTGCCGTTCCTATTTTGCGCGGAATGACTCACCTTCCAATTATTGTTGATCCAAGCCACGCTGTTGGTATCCGCGACAAAATTCCTCCAATGGGTCTTGCCGCAATTGCTGGCGGTGCCGACGGAATTATTGTTGAAGTTCATAATCATCCGGAAAAAGCACTTTCTGACGGACCTCAGTCGCTGTACCCTGAACAGTTTGACAAATTGATGAAGGATATTATTTGTCTTGCCCCGGTTATTGGAAAAGAAGTTGCGCGTATCAGAGATGATAAGCCTGTTGCAAAGAGCAGCAAAACTGCAAGAAAAGCGGCTGAAGGCGGAATTAAATGTGCATTCAACGGCGAAAAAGGCGCTTACGCAGAAATGGCTGTTGAAAACTATTTTGAAACAAAGGCGCAGGCTGTTCCTGTAAGTGATTTTAATCAGATTTTCCAGGAAGTTCTGGACGGCAAGGTTGATTTTGGTATGGTTCCTATTGAAAACAGCACGGCCGGCTCTGTTTATCAGAATTATGATAATCTTACCCGCTATGATGACATTTCGATTGTTGGTGCAATTTCAATGAAAATTCAGCATGCGCTTCTTGCCCCGAAAGGCGCCACAATTGAAACTATCAAAAACGTTTATTCACACCCGCAGGGACTTTACCAGTGTACAAACTTTTTGCGCAATTATAACTGGAAGCAGATTGATACTGTTTCTACTGCAACAGGCGCTATGCTCGTAAGCGAAAAAGCTTCTATAGAAAATGCTGCAATTGCAAATGCGCGCAATTCAAAAATCTATAATCTTGAAGTATTAAAAGATGATATAGAAGATAATCCGCACAATTTTACCCGCTTTGTAATTATTGCGGCAAATCATGTTGAAAATAAAGAATTGCTCAAAGCACTAAAAGACGGAAAACCAAACCGCGCTTCTTTTGTATTTACAACTAAAAATGAACCTGGTGCACTTTACGACTGCCTTGGAATTTTTAAGGAACACGGACTTAACCTGAATCGTCTTGAATCACGACCAATTCCGGGAACTCCATGGAGCTACCGTTTCTTTGCAGATGCCGCAATCAGCGAAACAGAAAGAAATCCTGAAAAAGCAATTGAAGAATTTACAAAATGCTTTAAGGGCGTTGCAGGAGAAATAAGACTTCTGGGACTTTACAGAGAATAGGCTTAAGGCTGGGAAAGTTTTTCCTGCCTGGCAAACTTAAAATGCACGCGGGCGGCAACAGGCTTTGGTCACTGCTGTCCGCGTTTTTTTATTTCGCATTACATTTCGAATTTTACATTTCGCGGATTGCCTGTCTTACATCTTCCAGCGTAAAAGCCTGCTGCCGGAGAGTGGCAAGCAGTGCCGCTTTATTTAAAACTGATTCAATTTTAGCGCAAGAAAAATGGTCAAACATCTTTGCAAGTACAGAAATTGTACATTCAGGGGCAGGATTTTTTCCTCGGGAATACATTTCTACAAGCTGTTCACGAGCCTGTGTATCCGGATAAGGAACTGAAAATTTTGCATCAAAACGGCCCGGACGTATAAGCGCCGGGTCTAATGCCTGAATGCTGTTTGTTGCCGCAAGTACAAGAATGCCCTTTGACGGCTCAAAACCATCCAGTTCATTTAGAAGCGCAGTTACAATGCGGGTATTTTCTGTTTCTATTGCAGAACCTGAATAATTTCTTCTTGTTCCAATTCCGTCAAATTCATCTATAAAAACAATACACGGTGCGCGGCGTCTTGCCTTCCGGAAAAGCAGCTTTACTTTTAAAGGCCCAATTGCCATAAACATGCTTTCAAA
>DEEV01000062.1:47367-51178 GCA_002350445.1 Treponema sp. UBA2869
TACTCTGCCGGTTTTTTCATAATCTGCATTACCTGGCTCATATCACGCTTAAGACTTTCCATGCCAACTACATCACTAAATTTTACTCCGGTTTTATGAACAACCTTAAACGTATTCGGCGAAATAAATTTTCTAAAGGCAATAAAAATCACGCCGAAGAAAAACAGATAAAAAAGCGTGTTGAACGCAAGGTCCAGAATTTCTGAAGTATTTTTTTCAACAGAAACTTCGGCTCCGTTACGCAAAAGAAATTCTTCAAGCAGCGGCGAATGAGGATTTTTTACATAATAGAAAGTTTCATCAGTTTCGCCATCTTCATCCTTAAGCAAAAACTTAATATCATTTTCCTGAATTACGACCTTTCCAATTCTGCCGTTTTCTGCAAGTTTGTAAAAATCAGAATAAACATAAAACGGTGCAGGTTTTGCCGAATTTTTGTAATAATCATAACCAAAATAAACTGCCGCTGCGACAAACACCGCCGCAATCAAAAATAAGAGCCTTTTGTTATTTTTCTGCATTTTTTTTACCTTTTTTTACGCCGGCTGAATTTCAAGAATCTGGGCATCGCCTTTTATCTGGGCAAGTTCTCCCGGCGCAAGTGCAATTACATCTTCTTCGTTAAGCACAATAAGCTTTTCAGGTCCGANNTATTACAGCCTTGTCAGATTTTACTACAAAAATAAGTTTCCAGTTTTTTTCTGCCTTAACGCTCTGAGTGCCTGAAACATCATACCGTAAAAGAGTAAAATATGCACAGCTGAATTCACCGGAAGCATAATTATAAACCGGAATTGAATTTCCATTTTTTATAACCATCAGCGCTTTTTTTACATCAAGCTCGCGGCCACGGTTAAAGTCGTACATACGGTAAGAAAAACCGCAGGCCTGCTGAATTTCCAGAACCCTAAGCCCAGCCCCAAGGCAGTGCACAGTTCCCGCCGGAATATAAATAAAATCGCCGGGAACAACATTGACATAATTAAAATATTTTTCAAGCTTTCCCTTTTCTATAGCCTTACGAAGTTCTTTTTCTGAATACTCACCGTTAAAGCCGTACACAATTCTTGAATCAGGTTTTGCATCAAGAATGTACCAGCACTCCGTTTGCCCTATGTGGTATTCATCTGCTTCAATATGCTCAACAAAAAAATCATCCGGATGAATTTTTACCGAAGGCACAGAATCTATCTGAAGAATTTTTGCCACAAGCGGATACAGACTTCCTGCTTTATCAAAAAATTCTTTCTGACTTCCGTCTCCAAACGTAGACGCAACCCATTTCTCATAACCCCAGAGTTTATCTATATGAATCGGATTTAATTTTATCATAGCTCTCACCGTGTAAGTTAACTTTTTGCTTACAGATATAGTATCACAGATTGGATTATTAACAAGAAAAATCGTGTGGAAAAAACTTATGCTCTGCATGCTTGCAAAATCACGTAAAAAAGCGCAAAATACATCAGTATTTTCAAAATGCGTTAGTTTAGCAAAAGCGATTGGGCACAACCATCACTTACGCAAAGTTTTACAGGAGAGTAAATGTCTCCTGTGCGCCCACTAACGCGGAGTTTATAAGAAGGAGAAACCTATGTACAAACCGGAGTTTCTGAATACGATTAAGAATTATTCGGGAAAAAGTTTTATTACCGATTTTATTGCCGGAATTATAGTCGGCATTGTAGCACTTCCGCTTTCCATTGCATTTGCAATTGCATCTGGCTGCAGCCCGGAAACAGGACTTTACACCGCAATTTTTGCAGGCTTCTGTATTGCCGCCTTTGGTGGAACCCGCTGCCAGATTGGAGGACCTACAGGTGCCTTTACAGTAATCATTTATAAAATTGTAAACGATCCGTCGCTTGGACTTACAGGACTTGCCACCGCTACCGTTCTTGCCGGAATCATTTTGATTCTTCTTGGAGTTTTTAAGCTTGGCGGACTTGTAAAGTTTATTCCATATACAATTGTAATTGGTTTTACAGCCGGAATCGCCGTAACAATTGCGACCGGTCAGATTGGTGACTTTTTTGGAATGACTCCGCAATTCCCGCTTACAGTAATGGGAACAGAATATCTTAAAATGCCGGGAACTTTTGCCGGAAAGATTCTTGTTTACGCTGCTTCAATTGGAACTATAAACTGGTATTCTTTTGCTATGGCCGCAATCTGCCTTGCAATAATTTTCCTGTGGCCAAAGGTAACAAACCGCATTCCGGGTTCGCTGATTGTAATTATTCTTGCTACGGTCGTTCATATTTTTGTTTCAAAATACACAAATCTAAATACAGACATCATTAAAGACAGATACGCAATTCCTTCTTCCTTGCCAAAACCAGTTTTGCCGGCTCTCGGTCTTGAAACAATTTCAAACGTATTCCCAACTGCACTTTCAATTGCAATTCTTGCCGCTATAGAATCACTTCTTTCGGCTGTTGTTGCAGACGGTATGATTGGTACAAAGCATGATTCAAATTCAGAACTTATTGGTCAGGGAATTGCAAACATTGTAAGTCCTCTTTTTGGCGGACTTCCGGCAACAGGCGCAATTGCAAGAACAGCTACAAACATTAAAAACGGCGGACGCTCTCCAGTTGCAGGAATTGTGCACGCAATTGTTCTTCTTTTGATAATGCTTCTCTTTGGAAAATACGTTGAATATATTCCTATGGCAGCACTTGCGGCTGTACTTATAAGCGTTGCATGGAACATGGCGGGAATTCCTTCTATAAAAGAACTGCTTAAAGGTCAAAAATCTGATATCTGCGTTCTTACGGCAACTTTCTTGATTACAGTTTTTGTAGATCTAACTTACGCAATCGGAATTGGTTTGATTATGGCTGCCTTCTTCTTTATTAAGAAGATGACTGAACTTTCTGAAGTTCAGAGCGGTAACAGAACTGTTGTAACAGGTATTCTTGGTGATGGTCATACAGAACAGATTGAACTTCCAAAAGACGTTATGGTTTATGAAATTGACGGTCCGCTCTTTTTTGGAACTGTTCGCAAATTTGAAGTTGCAACAGAACAGGCCGGCTTAAACTACAAAGTTCTGATTCTTAGAATGCGCAACACACTTTACCTTGACGCCGGCGGAATCCGCGCGCTTGAACAGTGCAAAGCAGCCTGCGACAAAAAAGGCATAACAATTATCCTTTCGGGCATTCATACCCAGCCATACATGCTGTGCGAAAAAACAGGAATGGCAGATAAAATTGGACGCGAAAACATATTTGACAACATTTCTGCAGCCCTTGCCCGCGCAAACGAGCTGGTTTCGAAATAAATTGTCTATGTAATTGGCATTTATAAATTCAAATCAAAAAAAGCCCCACGCCTCGCTTTGCGGCGAGGCTTTTTAATGCTATACTGACTGTATGGCTACTTTTGACGAAAATACAATCTACATTCTGGACAGCTACGGACTGATTTTCCGCTGTTATTTTGCCTTTATTTCGCGCCCGCTTACAAATCCGCAGGGCGAAAACATTTCTGCACTTTTTGGCTTTTTCAGAAATCTTCATTTCATATTAAACCATTACAAACCCGGCCATATTTTTGCCGCAATGGATTCAAAAACAAAAACTTTTCGCCACGAAATGTACGACCAGTACAAGGCAACACGAAACAAAACTCCCGAAGATCTGCACGCTCAAATTCCGTGGATTTGCGATATACTTAAAGCGCTGGGTATTCCGGTTTTACAGTGCGACGGTTACGAAGCCGACGACATAATTGCTACAGTTGCAAAAATCTGCGAGGATTCAGGCCGCAATTGCCGAATCTTAAGCGGCGATAAAGACCTTAT
>DEEV01000062.1:51217-57112 GCA_002350445.1 Treponema sp. UBA2869
AACCTGGAAAATAACCGGCATAGAAGGCGTTCAAGCCGAATGGGGCGTAAAGCCAGCCCAGCTTTTGGACCTGCTTTCGCTTTACGGAGACACAGCAGATAATATTCCGGGCGTTCAGGGCGTTGGAGTAAAAACTGCATCAAAATTGATTAGCGAATACGGTGACCTTGACGGCATTTACGCGCATATTGAGCAAATAAAAGGCGCAATGCAGAAAAAACTGATTGACGGAAAGCAGAACGCATATTTTAGCAGGGATTTAGTTCGTCTTTGCAGCACAGTTCCGTGTCCTGAAATTGAAAAGGCAATAAATTCTGAAGCAATAAATTATAATTATCAGGCAGCCGCAGACCTGCTTATGAAATTTGGAACACCGGCGGTTGCTAAAAGCTATGCCGCACTTGGTGTTGAAAGAGGTCAATCTATTGAAGGGGAAAGCCTTCCCCTCGATTCAGCCGTACGCGATAAATCGCTACCGTCTTCATCTACCCCTTCTCCTAAGGGGGACACCCCCTTAAAATCCCCCGCGGCTTACAATGAACTGTCAGAAATCACTTCATCTTTGACACTTACCCAAAACAACACTTCCGGCTACCGCGCCCTCACAACCCTCTCCGAACTTACCGCTTACATCGATCGCGCCGTAAAAGAAAAAGTCGTAGCCTACGACAGCGAAACCGACGGACTGGACACAATCACAGCAAATATACTTGGCTTTTCACTTTGCTTTGAAGAAGGTAAAGCCGTTTACGTGCCGGTTGCCCGCAATACAGGAGACCTTTTTTCTCAATCAGAAGGAATTGAACTTAAAGACGCCCTGACACAGCTTCTGCGTATTTTTGATGCTCCAGACCTTACGCTTACAATGCATAACGCAAAATTCGACTTAAAAGTTCTTGCATCAAACATAAAAAAAGCGGGTTTTGCAAATTCAGACAAAATCATAGAAAAAGTTCTTTCAGCAAAGCTCCACGACACAATGATTTTTGCATGGTTGAAAAATCCTGAACGAACAGGCAAAAACGGCTATTCACTGGAATTTCTTGGCGAAACCGTACTTGGCTTAAAAGGTATAGAATTTTCAGAGCTGGTAAAAAAAGGACAAACCTTTGCAGACGTTCCGCTCGAAAAAGCCGCTCCTTACGCAGCCGAAGATGCCGATTTTACTTTCAAGCTGTATAAAAACCAGATCAATGAATCTGCCAAAATGACCGCTTCCAACGACAGCCCGGCCACTTCAGCAAACGACAACGAACTAAAGCCTCTTGCCGAACTTTTTGCGCTCGAAATGCAGGTTCTTCCGGTTCTTGCAAAAATGGAGCTTACTGGAATTCATCTGGACAGCGGCTTATTGAACGGCTACAACGAAGAACTTACCAAAGGAATTGAGCTTTGGGAACAAACAATTTACAAGGAAGTTGGCCACGAATTCAACATTGCTTCACCAAAACAACTTCAGACAGTCCTTTTTGAAGAACGCCACCTTAAAGCCGGCAAAAAAACAAAAACAGGCTATTCTACAGACACATCCGTTCTCGAAGAATTAGCCGCACTTGACCCGGTTCCGCGCATGATTCTTGAATACCGCGAAATGGCAAAACTTCAGTCAACTTACGTAGAAACTCTCCCAAAAATGACCGACCCGCAGGACCGCATTCACACCGACTTTGTTCAGACAGGAACCGCAACAGGCCGTCTTTCCTGCCGTGAACCGAACCTTCAGAATATTCCGGTACGCAGCGAAGCCGGCCGCCGAATCCGCTCGGCGTTTACAGCGCCACAAGGCAAAGTGCTTATTTCTGCCGACTATTCTCAGATTGAACTTGTAGTTCTTGCGCACCTCAGTGCAGACCCGGCAATGTGCTCTGCCTTTATAAACGGCACAGACGTACACAAAGCAACCGCCGCGCTAATTTATTCAGTTGCGCCGGAGCAGGTTACCCCGGAAATGCGACGCACCGCAAAAACAATCAACTTTGGCGTAATTTATGGAATGTCTGCTTTCCGCCTTGCACAGGATCTTGGCATCAGCCGCACCCAGGCTGCCCAGTTTATAGAAAGTTATTTTGCAAAATATGCAAACGTTAACAACTTTATAAACCAGACAATTCAGAACGCCGAACAGACTGGCTGGGTCGAAACAATTTTTGGACGCCGCCGCCCTATTCTTGGAATTAACAGCCGTAACAAAGTCGAAAAATCTGCTGCCGAACGCATTGCAGTAAACACTCCGGTCCAGGGTTCCGCCGCCGATATCGTAAAAAAAGCTATGCTTTCAGTTTCTAAAGCTCTCAAAGAAACCAACAGCCCTGCTCAACTGCTTCTTCAGGTTCACGACGAACTGATTTTTGAATGTCCCGACGATGAAGCAACAATTAAAAAAACAATCGATCTCATCCGCAACAAAATGGAAAACGCCGTAAAGCTGAACGTTCCGCTTCGCACGAGCATCGAATATGGTAAAGCTTGGGGAGAATTCCACTGATATGCCGTTCCCCTCTCTTCGTTCGGGTCGCTATGTCCGCCCTTCGCTAACGCTCACCGTCCTCGGCTGAAACAAGTTCAGCCTGCGGTCGGCAAGGGGCTCCCAGCGCTAACGCAGGTTTGATAACGTTGTGTCACTTAACTTAAGTTATGGCATAAACAGTGACCTTTCAATACTAAAATGCATTTTTAGTGACAAAAAGTTGCTTNNCGCTAACGGAAAAAATATAATTGCCGTAACAGGACCTATGGCTGCCGGAAAAAACTACATCTGTTCGCTCCTGGAAAAAGAAGGATGGACTTCTGTGGACGCCGACCTTTTGGTTCACGAAGCAATTAATCAGAGCACAAACGAAATACTTGAAGCTTTTAGCGAACCTGCAGAAAAAGAAGGAATTAACCTTAAAAACGCAGACGGCACAATCAACCGCCGCGAACTTGGCCGGCTGGTTTTTACGCACAAGGAACTTCTTTCACGCCAGGAATCAATTGTTTATCCAAAAATCATAAAAATGNNTGATTAACGATTTTATAGAAGAAAACGAAAAAACACTCATAAATGCGACAGTGCTTTTTAAAACGCCCGAACTTATGCAGCACTGCCAGAAAATTCTTTTTGTAACAGCACCGCTTTTAACCCGCTTGCGCCGTGCACGTCGCCGCGACAACCTTTCTTACCGCCAGATATTACGCCGCTTTAAAGCACAGCGGAACCTTCTAAAAGAATACAAAAAAACAGGCATTCCGCTTTTAATCATAAAAAATAAATAAAAAAATGCTAAACCTTTTTTTTCTGTTTCCGATAAGTTTAATAAGGTGGCCGGTTAAATTGCCGGTGCAAAGAGGAAATTATGGAACAGAAAAAAACATTATGGATTATTGCGGCTACGGGTGTGTTTTTACTCGTCGTTTTACTCGGACCGCTCATTTCTTTTAATCAGAGTTCAGACCGAAACTTTTCTGCAAAAAACAGCATTTCTCCTGTTGAAAAACCTGTTGCAAAAAGCGGCTGGATAAGTGACCCGGCTGCACAGCCAGACACAAACATTGCCATGGCTGATCAGGCTCCGCTTCCATTACCACCAGGAAACGAACTTAAAATTTTTACAGACAATGCAACAATTTATTCCGATAACACTTACGCTTCTGCATCAAATAACGGCACAACAATCGATTTGAATTCACTTAAGAATCCTTCTGTAAGCGAACCTGCTCAGAATCAGAACATTAACATTACAGTTAATGTAAGCGATGACAAAAAAGCAGACGCATTTGTAGCCGCTCCTGCAGAATTCAACGTAACAGAGCCAAAAATCACAAAGACAGAAGCACCTAAAGCTAATGCCGTAGAAACTGTAAAACCTGTTAAACAGAGCGTAAGCGTAAAACCTGCAAAAACAGAATCAAAACCAGCTTCAGTAAAAACAGCAAGTGAACCTAAAAAAATCACACAGTATTGGGTTCAGGTTGCAGCTTATTCAAATAAGAAAATGGCAGAAACAGCACGAACTGCACTTGATTCAAACAAAATTACCTCTGATATTTTTACTTACAAAGACAACAAAGACAAGCTGTTCTACCGTGTAAGAGTTGGACCTTACACAACAAAAAGTGAGGCTGAATACTGGAAATCACGAATCTTAAAAATCAGTGATTTTGCAAAAGCAGAAAGCTATGTAACAAGCACCACAAACTAACGCTGCATCTAAGTTCTATCAAATATTTCTCCTGAAGGAGCTGTCTTTTACGGCGGCTCCTTTTCATTTTAACCTTTTCCTTAAAAATTAAACTTTTCATATCCGCCGCAAAAAATGAATTAAACGCAAAAAAAATCTCTGGAAAAATTCCGAAACTGCATAATCAACGCAATATAATATGTATGGAAATTTTTACAAAAAAATCGGTAAAAAAGACAGCAGAAATTTTGTTTTTTCTGACAGCTTGTATAAAAAGTGTTTGCGGGGCAGATTCAAAAAATGACCCGCTTAAAAATTTTAAAATTGATTTTTATTCTGGCAGCACATTTCAGAATTTTGAACATAAATCGGACACATGGGGTGCAAAATTTATAAGCCCGTTTTCGCAATTTCGCTTTTACACAAACAATAAAAATTACAATACCGGCTACGAAATCTTTACCGGGAATTTTATAAAATCTGTGCCGCTTACAATTAAAGTGGGAAACTTAAGCCCCGGCGGAAGCCTTTCCAAACTGAATAATCCGCTTTTAAGCACTTCGATAAGTCCATTTACGAGCGCAGGAACCTCTGCGTCAAACATAACGGCTTCGCTGCCAGGTTATTCAGCATTTTCAAAACCTCTTTCAGCGTTTGGGCAGATTTCGATTTTTCCGCGGGCTTTATCGCTTTCCGGTTCTAGCAGACAGAGAGAATTTTACATAAAAAAGGTAGTGGCGAATTTATGGAGCTCAAGTGAAAATTCTGAGCCGGCAATTTCGCTTCTTACAGATTTTTGTTTGAGTGGAAATTCATCACTAACCTGTGCTTCCACATTCGGATTTTTTGATTACGAAAGCAAATGTTCGTCCAGCTGGTTTTCTGACCAGAATTTTTACCATGCAGGAAAACACCTTTGCACATTAAATCAGGCAGCTTATACTTACGGCAAGTTTTCGACATTAATTTCCGTTGCAAGCTATGAACAGCCGGATGCAAACTTTACTCACATTTACAAAACCGAAAACAAAGTGCGCATTGCAAATTTTACGCTTGGAAGTTCTGTGCTATACAATCCATACCAGAACGTAATGACAAGTTCACAAAAAATAATTGACCCGTGCGTCCAGCTTAAAAACAGTCTGCAGTACCAGTTCCGCGGCGGCAAACACCTTCCTATTTTTTATAAGGCCGGCATAAATTCATATGTAAATTTTAATCTTGAAAAAAAAGAGCATCAGGCAAAATTGTCTGCTGGCTTTCAGGGAACTTCCGCACTTATGTCATTATCAGTTTACACAACCGCAAATTTTGATTTTACAAACAGCAATCAACAAATACAAAGTTTTGATTTTGATTCAGCAGCACTTACAATTAAAAACACGCTCTATTGTCAAAAAATTACTACAGGACTTACCGCATCATTTACAGTAAACCCGGACAAAAACTATCAAAATCTTACAACAACAGAAAAATTTTCAGCATCAGCTTCGTTTAATAAAAATCCCAAATTCACAGCAGACACAAGTCTTAGTTTTACGCAAAAAAACAACACATTAAAACAATCCGGTGCGGCTTCTCTTTGCGCAGTCTGGACAAAAAAACACCTTTCCGTTTGCGGAAAAATAACGGTAAAAGCGGATAAAAATGCAAATTAAAAAAATAACAAATCTTTTCATTTCTATTACTCCAAAGCGCTTCAGTGTACAGTTATTTGCATGCTCATTCAAGATAA
>DEEV01000062.1:57123-59013 GCA_002350445.1 Treponema sp. UBA2869
TTATTGGTTTTCCGTCGCGGTCTGACGGCGAAATGCTGGCAAAAACATAAGTATATACTTAAACCGCGAAACAGATTAATTGGTTTGTCCAATTTTAAGCGCAGGTTATGTGATTTATATTTTCTTTGAAAATCAATGAACCGTTTTGGCTTTCATTTCTGAAATACATGTATCACTATACTTTGTGCCTTTGTAAACGGATTTTATTTCAATCTTTAAATAAAATTCGTAAAAGCGGTAGTCATCGTTAGTCTTATATTTTTCCGGCAATTCAAATGAAAATTCAAAACTGGAAGAATTGATATAAATCGGATTGAATATTATTTCATCAGAAAAAGTAACTGTTTTTTCACAAACCAAATCAGGGTTTGCAGTAAGGCGTGCAGAATTCATTCCCATAGTGTACGGAACTGCATAGATTGAAACCTTTGCATCCTTTACACGATTGTTCTTTTTATATAATTCTTCACTTGCCTGATAACCATTGTTGACCAGAAGCTCAACGGTAAACTTGTCGATTTTTCCAGCACTATATTTATCGCAGGCTCTATTCCAATCATCATCTTCTTCATCTGTTACCGGAATGATTACCCATTCATTTATGCCGTCATCAGGCTTGCCTTCAACCCATGCAGTTGAATAATCGCCGTCATTGATTTTTGTAATTTCATATTTATCGGCAGGCTGATTTTCCTCGACCAGAGCAGAACTTCTTCCGTCCGTCCAGATATAGGAAGCCCCGTTCATGTTTGAATTGAACGAAACGATTTTATCAATTGCCCTGGCAAGTTCAGTCTTTTGGAATTCCTGTGAATAGGCAAAAAAGACATTTAATAACAAGACAATTACTAATATATTTTTTTTCATTTTTTTCTCCATGAGCATGTTATGCTTTATATTCTATCATAAAGATTCATTTTATATAATTCGTAATTCTGTTTTTGAAATTTGAGAAATTAATTCTTCATTTAGTTCGGCAAAACAAGAATCTGGATTGTCCAAAGAATAATTAAACGCATCGACTATAGCTTCGTTTAACACAGAACGATTTGTATTAAAAAAAGTGTCTGAGCAACTTTCCAAGTCGTAGTATTCGCCAGAGTCATCTCAGACTTTAATTTCTAATCCTTTATAGTTTAATATTAATTTAACAGCCATCCACTACCAGATTTATTTTTTCAAGCCTGTTTTTTTCAAAAATGAATTCAGCACGGATACCACCGCCATATATAAAAGCTTTATTTGCTTCAATGTAATCAAAATCTCCAAATATTGCTTTCACTTCTTCTATTGTCATATTAAGTTTGATATTAAGTGGAGTTTCACCATCCTTGATAATTGATGTGCAAACCCATGTAAAATATTTATCATCACTTGTATAACAATCAATTATAACCGAGCCATACTCAAAATTATAACAAGTGGCGTTTATTTCATAACCGCCTTCAACCTTAAAGGATTCGTAAGTTTTTTTTACATTTTTTCCTTTTCTTAAGTAGTCGCCGCAATCCGCGACAAATTTTACATTATAGTTAAACAAGGCGTTGCTCATGGCACGAGATTTTGACAATTCTGATAAATATTCATTATTTGAATCTACAGAAAAATATCCTCCGTAAATCCAGCATTCATTATTATTGAATTCAACCCTGTACCAAGGTTCTGAAAAACCGTCAATGTTATCAAATTCTTCAGTTTTAGCATCGACTTCTAATTTGTCACCTTTGTTTACTACTCCAACGACAGAAGAATATTTCAAGGACGGTGCAGATCTCACACGTACCCTATCATCCAAAACAGTTCCTGTTTCTGCAAAGATTACTGTACCTAAAAATATAAGAATATATAATTCTGATAATAACTTTTTCATTTTCTTCCTTGGGCCCCAGT
>DEEV01000124.1:0-9673 GCA_002350445.1 Treponema sp. UBA2869
TAAAGAGATTTATCTAATTACAGGGCAACTGCATTATAGATGTGTTTGCCCTGTATCTGATTATTTATCTGCTTTTTGAAGAAGACTTGTTTCCCATTCAATGAGCATTCGTTCCAAGAAGCGGCAGTCGCCTTTTACATCACACATTATACGGAATACAGGTTCTGTTCCGCTTCCGCGCATCCACATAAATGCCACAGGATTAAAATTCTGATCCTTAAATACGATTTTTAAGCCGCCTTTTTTAGAAAGAGAATAGTCTGTTATGCCGCAGGTTTCCTTTGTTCCGTTAGTGATAACTGCTTCATAAGAATAAATGTTATATTCCTTTTTAAGAAAGTCCTTTTTTTCATTCCATTCTTCTTCAAAATGTTTCTGGAATTTCCTTTTTAAGTCTGCGTGATCAGTGTTTTTTATATGAAGAATAGCACAGGGTTCAGAAACTCCAGTTGTTGTGTAAACTGGAAGTGTTTTGATTATATCATTCAGTGTAAAGTCTCTTTTGTATTGAATTCTAAGTGCTTTGCACCATAATTCAAACAGTCCATCATTTTTCATGGAAAGAAGTTTTACAAGCGCAAAGATTGTATTTAACGGGTCACGCACGCTTGACGGATATGTAATTGTTCCACCGTTTGAGCCTTCTCCAAGAATTCTTACAGTGTAGCCCTGTTCTCGTTTTTCGCGCGCAAGGTTTACAACATTTGCTTCTCCAACTTCTGCACGGAAAACTTCTGCTCCCAAAGCATGCGCAATTTCTTCAATTCGCATTGAAGTAGGGCAGTTTACGGCAACAGCCGGTCTGAAATCTTTATTGTCACGGTTTTGCCAGATACTGTAAGAAAGCTCTGCAAGAACAGAAAGACTGAAAACTTCCTGAGCTTTTAAAATAACTGCCTTTTTTGCTGTTTCATCCCAATAAACAATGTTTCCTCGGTCTCCGTCACAGTCCGGCATATAGCCAAGAATAACTTCATCATGACCTTCGTGGTGAAGCTTTTCCATTTCCTGGGCAACGTAAACAAGGTTTTCTGCTTCAGGTATAATTTCGTGAACAATTTGCCCCGGTTTATCATTTATTGTGTAAAAATTAATTTTGTGCTGAGCAAAATATTCACGGTCTATGGAAACAGTTCTTGCTGAACCGTTAAAATCGCATACAATTCCAACCGGTTTTTCTGTGTTAGCCTGCAGCAGGGTACTAAAAAACTGATTCTGTCTGTTTACGTCTTTTTCGCCCGTAATGGTTTCGTTCATAAACTCGTGATATGCTTTTAGTGCGTTATGTTTTGAGCTTTTGAATTCTGATTCAATTTCGCGAACCTTGCTTGTGCTGCAGTTATCTGTAAGATATTTTATTGATGCAAGATAGTCTTCGTTTGCAATTCGCTTTTTAAATTCTTCTGTAAGAATTGCATTTTCCTGCGCATTTAATACTCCGCCGTCATTTAAGCCAAATTTTATTCCGTTGTGTCCTATTGGATTGTGACTTGCAGAAATATAGATAAAACCGTCAAGTTTTTTTGCGTATGCCATAATTTCTGGCGCAGCGGTTACGCCAAGATATTGAATTACTGCGTTTTTTGCCAGCAGAATTCTGACCATTGCATCTGCAATTTTTGGACCTGTTGGCCTTGTGTCCATTCCTATTGCTATAACCGGAGTATCCTGTTCTGTTTTATTTATAAGATATTCAAGAAAAGTGTCGGCTGCTGTAATTGCAATATTATAATCATCGTTTGTAATAGAAGCTGTAGAATCCTGTTCGTTTCCAGATTCTGCAAAAACCTTGCGCCAGCCGGATGCAGATAAAATCATGTTAAGTTTCATACTATAAGTTTAGCATATTAAGAAATTTTTAACAAATTTTTGCCAAAAGTATTGACTAATAATCATATTCATTGTAAAAGTTAATAACCTACTGCATTAGTAGGGATTACACATCATGACTTTTTTTTACAGGAGGCAAAAATGAAAAAGTTGGTTATTTTAGCTGCAGCTGCTGCAATGGCAGTTCTTACAGGTTGCGGCGGAAAAAAAGATGCAAAGGTTATTACAGTAGGTGCAACACCGGAGCCACATGCGGCATTGCTTAATCTTATTGTTGATGATCTTGCAGAGCAGGGCTACACATTGAAGGTTCAGGAATTTACAGATTATGTAACTCCAAACGAAGCTGTTGAATCAGGCGAAATTGATGCAAATTTCTTCCAGCATGTTCCATATATGAATTCATTTAATACAGAACACGGATTCCATCTTGTAAGCGTTGCAGGAATTCACGTTGAACCACTTGCTCTTTATTCAAAAAAATATAAAACACTTGATTCTCTTCCAACTGGAGCAATTATTGCAATTCCAAACGATTCAACAAACGAAGGTCGTGCACTTCTTCTTCTCCAGTCTGCAGGTCTCATTGAACTTGATCCAAATTCTGGCCTTACAGCACTTCCTGTTGATATCACTTCAAATCCTAAAAAGTTTAAATTCCAGGAAATTGAAGCCGCTTCTTTACCACGCGTTCTCGCAGATACAGATGCTGCTGTAATCAATGGAAACTATGCTATTCCGGCTGGTCTTGTTGCTTCTAAGGACGGACTTCTTGTTGAAGGTGCAGAATCTCCTTATGTAAATATTCTTACAGTAAAAGCTGGTCGCGAAAATGACGAAGCAATTCTTGCAGTTGCAAAAGCACTTAAGAGCCAGAAAGTAAAGGATTATATTTCTAAAACATATCCTAATGGCGAAGTAGTTCCTGTATTCTAATTCAATGGCATTTTGCCATTAAATTAAAAAAAGCACTTTGGAATCAATCTGATTTTGATTTTCAAAGTGCTTTTTTAATTTTAAATTTTAGATTCTGCTTTTTATCTTATGTTTATATTGTAAGTGATTGTTTTTACCGTTCCGGATACATCTGTTTCTGTTATTCCAAGCATAACCTTGCCCGGCGTAAATACGGCTTCTCCAACCAGATGAAGTTTTGTAGTAGGGTAAATCTCGCTTGAAGTATATTTGTGTTTCCCTGTTACAGAAACCTTTTCTTCATACTGCGAAATTGTATCGTAAGAAATTTTATCAACTTCTGTGCCGTTTACGCTTACAGTTGTTTTTAGCGGAGCTGCAACTGAATTTTTTTTCTGGAATACCCGGTAAAGTCCTGAAGAAAAATTTTTATATACATTCAAATCATAAAATTCACCGTTTTTATCTTGAATTGTAATGCCTGTAAGGTTAAGTTCAATTTCTTTGTCTGTGCGTGGCATCAAAATTTTGGGGTTTATTGCGGAAGATTTTTTTGTATCAATTATCTGAAATTCCAGCGCACTTATATCCTTTTGCCAGCCGGTGTTTCCTGTTCTTGCAATTTTTGTGCCACTTGCAACTGTTTTTCCGGTAAGTTCTTCAGTTTCAAGCGATTCTGATTCAAGGTTCCCATATACCGAAATAAGGTCATCCTTGTGTTCCATAATTACGGTTGTGCCCAATGCAGAAGGAAAAAAATCAGATTCATCATTAAGAGCGGTAAGAACAATCAAAATTTTTCCGTCTTCTGCGGTTTTAATTTCTTCCGGTTCCTTAAAAATTACAGAAGTACTTATTCGGTTTCCTCTTTCCTGTGCAAAATATGATTCAAAGGCTTCTTTGTCTGTGTTTTCCTGCGGCCATTCAAAAGCATAAAGATTTACAAACGCTGCAAGGATAATTAAAATTGCTGAAAGTTTTTTCATTTTTTCGTCTCCGTTAATTTCTTGTTAAGGAAATTTTAGAAATTGTACTATCTTTGCCTATAAAAAGACTGTCTTCTGTTGTGTTTATAAATGCCGTTTCTGCCTTAAAACTGAATTTTCCTTCCAGGGTATTTGTTTTTTCGATAACGTAAACGGTATAAATATCTGCGTTTTTTCCAAGCAGGAATACAAGGTCAGATGTTTCTTTTACAGAAATGATTCGGCTTTCGAGCGGAATAAAAGTATTCTGCTTTTTGTTTAAATCGTAAATGCCAAGCGAATCTTTGCTGTTGTAAAGGATTCTTTTTCCGTCTTTTGTAAAGTGAACGATTGTCTGATAATTTACTTCATTTGTAAGAAAATTATGGAAAATGCATTTAGAATGATTTTCTTCGCGATGAAATAAAGCAAAGCGCTGTTGTTTTTGTCCGCTGATGCATGCAATGTACTGTCCGTCGGGAGAAATATCTGCTCCAAAAATTACAGAACTATCGCTGCCTCCCGGTGCAAAAGCCATTTCGTCATTTCCTGTTTCGTTGTCAAAAATTCTTATTGTACCGTCAGCAAAACCTGCGGCTGTAAATTTTTCTTTTGAATTAAAAGCTGTGAGCGGTGTTGTACCTTCGTAAACCCATTTTGTAGAACCGTCGCTGCTGCAGGCTGCAAAAGAATTTCCACCCGGCAGAAAAACAAAAATCTGGTTTCCTGAAAAATAAGGAAAACCGAATTCTTTTATTGTTCCGGCCTGTTCACCTGTGCTTGTAAAAAATTTTGTTCCACCGGCATTTGTACTGTAAGTTGCAAAATATGAATCAGAAACAGATGCTTTTGTTGGAAAAGTTCTGCAAAGCGTAAGAATTCCATTTTCTGTAAAATAGCCAAGCGTTTGTCCCAAACGGAAGTGAAGGATCTTTTGTTCCGGATCAGGATTTTCTGTTTCCGGACTTGTAGTATTAATTTTCCATTCAGGAGTAAAATGATATTCCTTTGTAAGCGGCTTTGCGGCAAGAAAAAGATATAAGACTGTAATGATTATTCCGGTTAATATGTAAAAAGAAATGTTTACGCTTTTTGTTTTCATACTATAAATGTATATCATTATCTCGTAAAATTCAATTGAGACCTATTGACAAATAATGTCAAAGGATGCAAAATATTACATAGATTTCAAACAAACTGCTAAAAAGTGTTCAGGAGTGTTGTCTTATGGAAGAAGATATTCTTACAATTGAAGAGGTTGCAAAATACCTTAGGGTTTCAGATAGAACAGTTTATGACTGGGCTCAGAAAGGCGAGATTCCTGCCGGAAAAATAGGAACTGTATGGCGTTTTAAGAAAACTGAAGTTGAAAACTGGGTTAATGCAAAGCTTTCTACAGACGCTTCAAAACAAGCTGAAATTTCTGTACAGGTAAGAAATATTCTTTCTCCTGACCGCATTAAGTTTATTACCCAGACAACAAAGCACGATGCGCTTGTAGAACTTGCTGATGTGCTTGCTAAGGCTCCTCAGGTTAAAAATGCATCGGAGCTTACTCAGGAAATTCTTAAGAGAGAAGAACTTATGTCTACTGCTATTGGAAGAGGCATTGCAATTCCTCACGTACGTCTTGCATCTGTTACAGACCTTGTTATGGCTGTAGGTGTATGTCGTAAACCTATTTCTGATTTTCAGGCAATTGATGATGAACCTGTAAATCTTTTGTTTATGATTGCTGCTTCTTATAACCAGCATTCATATTATCTTAAGACAATTTCTCATTTCAGTTCAAAGCTTAAGGATAAAGACTTGCGTACTGCAATTCTTCTTGCTTCTGACGAAAACGAAGTTTACGATCTTTTGATGCGAACCTAATTATATTCAGGTATTTATAAGGAGTTTCCTCCTGTCTCCTTAGAAAAATATTCCAACGTTAAAGGTGCTGTCCAGGATTTTTTTTACAGTAATTCATTCCGCCTGGACGGCACTTTCTTTTTTTTAGTATTCATTAAAATTTACTTCAATCCATTTTGAGCGGTCAGCATGATCTTGAGCAATCATTCCCCAGGTGACTTTTGCAGTTGTTTCCCCAAAAAGATATTCACGTCCATTTTTCATTGTAAAGGTTTGACCGGGGGCTGCTATATCTGTTACAGCAATTGCATGGGAATATTCGCGTGAAATCAGCATTGCGGTATCAATTCCTGTATAGTTTAAAAGTACGCTTATAAGCATGCTTCGGCTGTCGCAGTCGTTCCCTTTTCCGCTTATGGCTGCTGGTAGGCTTGTAAAATCAGATTCTGTAGTTGTTTTTGCACGTTCATAGCTGAAAGTTTGTACCCAGCTTAAAAGTGTCTGAGCATATTTAATATCTGCATTCTGATGATTTGCCTTTTTTAATTCAGGGTAAAGAGTGTTATAAATGTCTTCTGCTGTTTTTGAAAGCCGGCCTGCATTATCGCGATAAATCATTCTGTAATAGCGCTGCCAGGCTTCTTTCCACATTTTGTGATTTGCATAAAGCTTTAAAACTGAATATTCAAGATCAATAACAAATTTTGCGGCTTCTTCATCAATTTTATCGAGCGAAGTTTTTACCTGTTTCCCGCCTATATTCAGAGAAATGTTTTTTTTGCCTTCTGAAGGAAACGCATAGCTGGTAATTATCCCCGGCGTATTCATATAATCATAATCAATACAAAGTGAATTTACTGTAGAAATGATAAACTGTTCGCATCCTTTTTGAGTTTGAGGGGCGAAGCACACAAGTACAACATAAAAGCCGTCAATTTTTAAAGGTGCTGCAACGGCCCATCCAAAACAATCTTCGTTTGCAAGAGTCATTGTAAAATTACTTATTCCGCATGGAGTATCATTCCAGTTAAAATATACAATTTCACTTTTTGCATTCAGTTTATTCAGGTTTTTCTTTAAAACATCCGCTGCAGATGGCGCTTGAGGTTCTTCTGTAATTTTCATAACCAGTTGAACCGGAATGTTCGGGTGTCTGAAGTGAAAACTCATTCCGTCAATGCTTTGTTCTGCAACGTTGTAGCCTTCCGGAATATCAAGTGTAAATTGAAAATCATTATCCTTTATGATTTCTGCATTTGCAAAAAATACTGTAAATAAAAAAAATACCGTGCAGAAAAGACGTGCCCGCAATGTGCTTCTTGTCATTTTAAAATGCCTCCATTATTATATTTCGGATGAATTCTATTCCGGTTTTATATGAGAATGACGAGATTTTTGTAATTTACAAAAGGGAAGGTCTGCCTGTTCAAGGAGGCGAAAAAATTATGCATCCTCTTGATGAAGAATTTGCAAAACAGACAGGACAGAAAGTTTACCTTGTTCACCGGCTCGATAAGGACACTGCAGGCATTATGATTGTTGCAAAAAATCCTGCAGCCGCAAACAAATGGACTAAACTTATTTCTTCAAAGGCAGTAAAAAAAGAATATCTTGCTGTCTGTGCCGGAAATCTTAATAGAAAAAACGGCGTTATAAGCGAAACAAT
Organism: Treponema sp. UBA2869; assembly: GCA_002350445.1. GTDB lineage: Bacteria > Spirochaetota > Spirochaetia > Treponematales > Treponemataceae > Treponema_D. The sequence goes on from DEEV01000124.1 coordinate 7,231, forward strand.
CGAGCAGCACGGCAAAACTCTTTCTGCTGTAACTCATTACAATGTAGAAAAAGAGTGGAATTGCGATTTTGAAGATGAACATATAAAAATGAGTCTGGTTCGCCTTATTCTTGAAACCGGCCGAATGCATCAGATAAGAATTCATCTTGCAAAAAACGGGTGTCCTATTGCAGGTGATGATCAGCACGGAAATTTTAAGCTGAATAAAATTCTTCGTAAAGCTTTAGGCATAAAAAAGCTCCTTCTTGCGGCAGTGCGGCTTACCGTTCCTCTTGACGGCGATAACAAAGTTTTTGAAATACCGCTTCCCGCACATCTTGAACAAATCATTCCTAACGGTTAAAATTAACTGATATGTTTGATGTAAAAGATACGGACTTCTTTGATCTTGAAGACGAAGCATTTGATACAATCATAGAAAACGACATTACTTTTTCCGGTAATATCAGAATTAAAAAAACATTTATGGTTCGTGGAAAAATTAACGGAAAAATTGATTCTTCCAGCGACCTTGTTGTTGATTCTGACGCTGTAGTAAATGCAGATATTTCTGCAGAAAGGGTTTTGATTCGCGGAAAGGTTACAGGAAACGTAATCGGTAATAAGCTGATTTTTGTGACTTCGTCAGGCTATGTTGACGGCGATATTACTACTGCAAAGGTTGTTATGGAGCCTGGATGTGTTTTTACAGGCAAATGTTCAATGGTAAGAAGTGAAAATGAAAAATAAATCTCTTTTTTTAGCTGTATTATTTCTAGGATTTTTTTCTGTTAGCTCTGTTTTTTCTCAGGCTGCAAAACAGGATGCTCTGGTGCTTTATCATGGTGGAAAGTACCGCGAAGCTGTTCTTGTTTGTGAGCAGGAAATTAAGGAAAATCCAAACCGTATTGAATCGTATGTTGTAATGTGCTGGGCTTTGGTTCGAAATAAACAGTATGCCGAAGCAGAAATGCGTGCTCAGGAAGGTCTTGATATAAGCCCTTATGATTTGCGTCTCATAGAAGTTCTTGGTGAAGCAAAGTATTACCTTGGAAAAAATGCAGAGGCAATGACTTATTTTCAGCGTTATGTTGCCAGTGCTCCGGAAAATGGCTCGAGAATGGGTGTTTCTTATTACTACATGGGAGAAATTTATATTCGTCAGGCTCGCTATCAGCATGCCGATATTGCCCTTTCATCTGCTGTAAAAAAAGAACCTCAGCTTGATACATGGTGGACACGACTGGGATATGCACGCGAAATGGCTGGAAATTACAGCGAATCTGTAAGTGCGTATGACGAAGCTCTGCGCCTTAATCCGTCTTCTGTAGATGCGTCACGTGGTCGTGAGCGTTCAAACGCAAAAATAAGATAAAATTGAACAGAATTATAATAGAAACTCTCGGCTGCAGACTTAATCAGATAGAAAGCGAATCTCTGGCTCGTTTTTTTATTGATGATGGTTTTGATGTATCTATGGGCGGAACAACTGCAAAGACCGCCTCTGATGAAAATGTTTGTGCAGCTTTAATAAATACATGCACAGTTACTCAAAAATCAGAACAGAAAGCCAGGCGTCTTATAAGGCTCCTGATAAAAAAATATCCTAATGCTGTCATAATTGTTACCGGCTGCTATGCACAACTGGCTGAATCTGAAATTTCACAAATGGACAGTCGTATTTGCGTTATTGGCGGTCAGATAAAAAGCCGTATTTCTCAGGTTCCACAAATTCTTTTAAGCTTTGAGTCTTATGCTGATTTTTCTGTAAATCCGTGGAATTCCTGTAAAGTTGTTGAGGCTTTAAATAAAGAAATTGTTACGCCTCCTGTTGAAAAAAAAGGTGTTGCAGAACACTCGTTTAAACTTGCGGCAACAAGTTTTCTGGCTCATTCAAGGGCAAGCCTTAAAATTCAGGACGGATGTAATAATAACTGTTCGTTTTGTGCAATTCACATTGCGCGCGGCAAAAGCGTTTCAATAGATGCTTCAACAGCTCTCGAACGTGTAAAATTTCTGGAAGAGCAGGGGTATGAAGAAGTAGTTATAACAGCTGTAAATATTGCACAGTACAAAAGCGAATATAACGGACAGCCTTGTAATTTTTCGCGGCTCCTGGAAATTTTATTAAACGGAACTTCCAGAATTTCTTTTAGAATTTCAAGCCTTTACCCGGAAGCTGTAGATGATGATTTTTGCCGCTTGATTGCTACTGAGCGTGTAAGACCCCATTTTCATATTTCTGTTCAAAGTGGAAGTAATCGTGTCCTTTCTCTTATGAATCGAATTTATAAGGCAGAAGATGTTTTTAATGCGGTTCAGAAAATACGGGCTGCTAAAAAGAATCCTTTTGTTGCATGTGATATTATAACAGGTTTTCCGGGGGAAACTGATGATGATTTTAATCAGACTGTGGAGCTTTGTAAAAAATGTGGCTTTGTCTGGATTCACGCATTTCCATTTT
>DEEV01000124.1:9696-17346 GCA_002350445.1 Treponema sp. UBA2869
TTGGCATGTACGCTAAAAAATAAGGTTCCCCAGTCAGTTTCCGGTGAAAGGGCGTCCAGGCTTCTTGAGCTTGCGGCTGCATCAAAAATCAGTTATATAAACTTATTTGCGGGACAGGAGCTTAATGCTGTTCTTGAAACAGTACGCCGTCCTGCTGCAGTTATTGCGAAAGATGCTTTTGTTTATCACGCAGTTACAGATAATTTTATTCATTGCGAAGTAATTTCAGATAAAATGCTGGAAACTGGTAAATGTGTCTGTCTTAAAATTCAAAAACCTCTTGAAGACCGTATACTAAAAGGCGGCGAAACAGAAGCTTCTGCTGTTTTTGTTAAATAACTTCTTTTCAGAAAAAAAAAATTAAAAAAAAATGCCAAATGTATTGACCAATCCTTAAAGTTTCAGTTATATTCTGTATATGTTACCGATTGTTCGGTAACATTATGGTTGTTTTTATATGTCAGATACAGAATCTACGAAAATTAAAATTCTCAATGCGGCATTTGCTCTTTACGGACAGAATCTTGGCAGGAAAATTTCTTTGTCAAGTATTGCAAAAACTGTTGGAATTTCAAAGACTGCAATTTACCGCCATTTTGAGAGTAAGGAAGCTTTGGAGCAGGAAATGCACGATATCTTTTACAATGATGTCTGCGATTTTCTGTATTCAATTCAGCACAAGACCGATGAAAATCCAGAATATGACATGCTTTCCGACATAATAATTTATTTGTGCGGAAAACGTAACGAAATCTTTTATTTTATGTCAACAGTTCCTGATTTTAATTCAAGTGATTTGTATTTGCGCTTTAAAAATAAAGGAATTCGCTTTCTGGATGATGCTTTTAATCCTGATGGTTCAGTGAAAGATGCTTATCTTTATAACCGGGCGCTTTTTATTGGTGCATCAATGCTTGTTTTTATTGTTTGCCGTTTTAAGGTTATGGAATGTGCGCCGGACAGGGTAAAAGATTCAGCTTTTTTTGCTCAGAGTCTTGTAAATCTTTTGAAATGTGGTTTAAGGCTTGATGCTCAAAGCATTACGCTTACACAAATGTCACTTATAGATGAAAAGTGCCGTAAATCAGTTGCTGATATTCCTGAAGTTCCTCGCATTCTTCAGGCTATAGCTGCAGTAATAAAACAGGACGGACTTCCTAATGTTACCGTTGAGTCAGTTGCAAATCAGCTTGGAATGGCAAAAAGCAGCCTTTACTGCTGGTTCGATAATAAGGCAGAAATGCTTCATACGCTTGCAAAAGACGAAATGTGTCAGCTTGGTAAGATAATACTTCAGAATATTTCTGAAGAGGATAATATTGTAAAAAAAGTTTATGCGATGATGGAAACAATCCTGCTTTATTTTATTAAGCACAGACAGTGTTTCCCGGTTTTTAAATGGATGCAGCTTCAGCATCTTGCAGATGGAGAGTCATCTTCGTTTGGTGCAGGAATGAATGCGAAGTTTTCTAATTTCTTTTCAAAGATTGATTTTTTCAAGGATTTTGACCTTGGAATTTCTATAAAAGATTCAGCGTTAATAGATTCATGGATTTTCAGTATTCCGGTAATTCTTATTACAAGTTCCTGGATGAATGATTATTCAGAAGCTGTAATGCAGGCAAGCTTAAAAGATATTTTCTTTATGCTTATAAAAGGCATCTGCTGAATTTAATATTAATTTGATTTGTATACGGAGGTATAAATGAGGGGTATTACTAAAAAGTGTTGTCTGGCTATGTTTTTGATTGCAGGATTTACTGCGTTCGCCCAGAATAAAACAGGGAAAAGCAGTCCTGTTGATTTGACTGTAACTCTTACAATTGATGACGCTGTGAAATATGCGCTGGAACACAGTTCAACGCTTAAGTCTAACGATATTGATCTGGATATGAAGCGCCGCGCAAAGAATAATTCATGGAATGTTTTTTTGCCGGATGTTTCTGCGATGGCAACAGTAGGACGTTCTAATAAAGTTTATAAGCAGACTATGACAGGTGTTGTTCCAGATTATGATGCTAATGAGGAAGCTCATTGGAGTCAGCAGGGAAATATTGTCGCTTCAATTTCTGCAAGTCTTAATCTTAGCCTTGCATATATTTCTACAATTTCTGCGGCTTACAAGCAGTATGAATTGCAGGAAATTTCATGGGAAAAAGTTCAGAATGAAACAATTGTAAATGTACGCAAGTTATTTTACGGACTTCTTCTTCAGAAAAAATCGCTGGAAATTCAGCATACATCTCTTGAAAACTTGAAAAACCGATATATTCAGGCTGATGCTAACTACAAAAACGGTGTTATTCCTGAAATTCAGCTTTTGCAGGCACAGGTTGCTTATCAGAATAAAAAACCGGAAGTTGAACAGCTTGAACGTACTTATAAACAGCAGCTTGATATGTTTGCTTTTGTGATTGGTTTCCCTATGGATTCAAATCTTGATATTACAGGCGAAATTGAGCCGACTTTTGTTGATGTTGACGGCGATGTTCTTATAGAACGTTATTCATCTCAGAGTATAGATTCAAAAACTCTGGATAAGAATCTTGAAATTCTTAAGTCAAACCTGAATGCAATCAATTTCCAGAGCTATACACCAGCACTTTCTTTGAGCTATGGTCTTCAGCCGGTTCATTTAGGAAATGCATCTGATATGTTCAGTGATATTGGTTCTGAAAAATGGATGGAAAATGGAAAGCTTTCTTTTACATTAGCATGGAACCTTACAAATATGCTTCCATGGTCAAAGAACCGTCAGAATGCACAGGATTTGCGGGATAATATCAAAAAACTTGAAATTCAGAAACAGCAGCTTTCTGAAAATCAGAAAATGAATGTTCGTAAAAATATCGACACACTTACACAGTCGAAAGAACAGATAGAAGCAATGCGTCGTAATGTAACGGTTGCACAGCGTTCTTATGATATGACGGTGCGCAGTTACCGCAGCGGTACAACAGAATATCTTGCATTAAAGGACGCTCAGGCTCAGCTTGACCAGGCAAAACTTGCCCTTGAAAATCAGAAATTCAATTATATTTCTGCATTGCTTGATTTGGAAAATACATTGAGCATTAATCTTGTTGATAGTTATACAAAAAATACAGAGGAGACAAACTAAATGAAAATTAAAAAAATTGTTACAGCTGTAACGTGCGTTGCTTTTGCAAGTCTTTTACTTACAGGCTGCGGAAAAAAAGAAGAGGTTAAAGAAGAAACTGTATTTGCGGTTCAGGCTGTAAAAGCTGTATCTGGAAATATGGATGATTATCTTGAATTTGGCGGTGATGTTGCTTCTGTAAATGAAGTAAATGTAATGCCGGATGTTGCCGGAAAAATTGTAAGAATAAATGTTTCTGTAGGTCAGACTGTAGAAAAAAATCAGATTCTTGCCTATGTCGATGCCAGCCGTCCTGGTTATGATTACAGTGAAAGCCCGGTAAAAGCGCCAATTGCAGGCCGAATCACGGCAATTTCACCTTCTATAGGAACTCAGGTTTCGCAGGCTACGCCGGTTGCAAAAATCAGTAATACAGAAGAACTTGAAATAAAAGTAAATGTTGCAGAACGCTTTGTAAGCCGCATTAAGCTTAATCAGAATGCCGTTCTTACATTCGATGCTTATCCTGGTGAACAGTTTGAAGCTCATGTTTCAGAAGTTTCTCCTATTCTTGATACAACAACACGAACTATGCAGATAAAAATCAGAATTACACAGCGTGACAACAAAATTAAAGTTGGAATGTACGCGCGTGTAAAACTTATTACAGATACTTATGAATCTGTTGTAATTGTTCCTTCTGCGGCAGTTGTAAAACGAAATGAAAAAACAATTGCGTTTGTTGTTGCCTCTGAAAAGACAGAAGAAAGTGCGGCAACTGTAAAGCTGGTTTCTGTTACTGTCGGACATGTTGTCGATGATAAATCTGAAATTACGGCAGGTATTGAAGCTGGTGATACAGTCGTAACAAAAGGACAGACTTCGCTTAGTGATGGCGATAAAGTAAATATTTTTATGAATGAATAATTTTTAAGGATTAACTTTTATGACAATTACAGAAAAATTAGTAAAAAAGCCTGTAACTACATTGTTAGTATTTTTAATGGTTATAGGTCTTGGTATATTTTCTGCGTTTGATTTGCCGGTATCTTTGATGCCAAAAATTACATTTCCGACAATCTATGTTATTACGACATATCCAAATGCAGGTCCGGAAGAAGTAGAGCAGAGTGTAACAAAACTTCTTGAAAGTACACTTTCCAGTGTAGGCGGATTAAAAAAACTGACCTCAACTTCAAGTTATGGAAACAGTCAGATTGGTTTATCTCTTAATTATGAAACAAATCTTGATACTGCAACTAATGAAATTCGCGATAAAATAGACAGAGTGCGTTCTTATCTTCCAAAAGATGTAGAAACTCCTATGATTATGAAGATTGACCTTTCTTCGTATATGCCTATTATGCAGCTTGCTGTAAACGGTCAGCGTTCTCCAGAGGAGCTTCATGAATATGCTGAAAAGATTCTTCAGCCAAGACTTGAACAGATTGATGGTGTAGCTTCTGCTTCTATTGGAGGTGGCCGTGAACAGTCGATTAATGTTGAAATTCCTCGTGACAGACTAGAAGCTTATGGGCTTTCAATTACACAGGTTGCACAGATGATTGGAGCTCAGAATCTTCAGACTTCCGGCGGTACAATTACAAGCGATGAAAAAAATTACACAATTAAAACAGACGGAAAATACAAGAGTATAGAAGATCTTAAAAATACTGTAATTTCTTATAAAGTTCGAGCTTCGGATGGGCTTAGTAATCCGGAAGTTGTAAGTCTTCGTTTGCGTGATATTGCAGATGTTTATGAAGGTTTTAAGAATGTTACTTCTAAAGTTGCTGTAAACGGTGAATCTTGTGTTTACATGATGATTCAAAAGCAGAGTGATAAAAATGATGTTGAAACTGCTGCAAATGTAAGAAAAGTTCTTAATAAAATTCGTGCAGAAAAGCCAAAAGATATTGATATTATCGAAATTATGGCTACAACAGATTATATCGAAAACGCTGTTTCTGGTGTTGTAAGTTCTGTAGTTATTGGTGCGCTTCTTGCTATTGCAATTCTTTTAATATTCCTTCGTTTTCTAAAATCAACGATTATTATTGGTCTTGCAATTCCGGTTTCTGTATTTNNTTATTACATTGTTCCTTATGTACCTTAAGGGTATTACAATCAACGTTATTTCTATGAGCGGACTTTTGCTTGGTATTGGTATGCTTGTAGATAACTCTATTGTAATATTGGAAAATATTTATTCATACAGACAGAGAGATGCTAAACCGACAGTTGCTGCTGTTCTTGGTTCTCAGGAAATGATTGCTTCAATTTCGTCTTCTACCTTTACGTCTATTTGTATTTTCCTTCCTATGGTTATTTTCAAATCAAAGCTGGAAATGCTTGGACAGTATTTTGATAACCTTGCATATACAATTATCTTTTCTCTTGTATGTTCTCTTGTTGTTGCTATAGCCCTTGTTCCTGTTTTGTGTTCTTCTTGGCTTAAAATTGATAAGATCGAAATTGATAATAAACCTGGTTTTACTCATAATCTTAATCGTGGTATAGATTTATTCTTCCAGAAACTTGATAACGCTTATGCAAAGGGGGTAGGATTTGTTCTTTATCATAAAAAACTTGTTCTATTATCTTTGATTGGACTTTTTGTATTATCTATTATTTCAATTAAGGTTGTTGGTTTTATATTTATGCCTTCATCATCAGAAGATTATTTTGGTGTAAGTTTTGAACTTCCAAATGGAACTCCTCTTGAAAAAACTGATGAACTGCTTACAGATTTTACAACTAAGGCGGCTTCTACGTTAAAAGGTGTAAAAAACACAGTAATTCTTGCAGGTACAACCGGAGGTTATTCTGCAGATTCAAGTAATACTGGAACAGTTTATTATATTATGCATGATTCTAAGTCTCGTAAACCTGGCTGGGATAATGCAGAATCTGCAAAAGCTAAACTTTACAAAATGTTTAATGATTATCCAGGTGCAAAAATCAGCTTCGGTAGTGGTGGCAGCGGAATGGGGGGCTCTGGTGTTACGATTAAAGTTGCCAGCGAAGATCTTGATTTGCTTCGTTCTACCGGTCGCAAGATGGAAAACATGTTGAAGGAAAAGGGTAGTGATTTTATTCAGGAAGTAACAAGCAACCTTTCAGACGGTTTGCCTCAGGTTCAAATTGTTGTAGATCGAAGCAGAATGTATGAACTTGGTCTTAATATTGCAAATATTGGTTCAGAAATTTCTGCTGCAATAAACGGAACTACTGCAAGTAAATTTACTAAAAATGGTACAGATATTGATGTGGTTGTAAAACTTGCAGAAAAAGACAAAACAAAGCTTGCTGATTTGGATCAGATATCTGTATTGAACAGTTCTGGAAATCGTATTCCACTTTCTAGTTTTGCACATTATGAGCAAACGCTGAGCCCGGTTTCTATTACTCGTTCAAATCAGTCGCGCTATATTGAAGTTACCGTAAAGCCTTTGCCAGGTCAGAAAATTGATGTTGTACAAAGAAATATTCTTAAGCTTATAAATGATAATATTCCGGCTGATGATTCTGTTCAAATTTCATTCTCCGGTGATTTTGAAGATCTTGCAAAAATGGGTAAAAACTTTGCACTGATTATCTTTATGGCTGCAATTCTTGTATTTACTGTAATGGCTGCTCAGTTTGAATCGTTTGCAGATCCATTTATTATCATTCTTACAATTCCACTTTCGTTTATTGGTGTAGTTGCAATTTATGTATGTACGTGGCAGCCAATCAACGTTATGACCTTTATGGGTTTCTTGATTCTTGTAGGAACAATCGTTAATAACGGTATTGTACTTGTTGATTATACAAACCTTTTGCGAAAGCGCGGTTATACACTTGATAATGCCTGTGTAGAGGCTGCTAGAAGCCGTCTGCGTCCTATTTTGATGAGTACACTCACAACAGTTATTTCGCTTATGCCAATGGCATTCTTCCCGGATGAAGCTTCAAAAATGATGCAGCCGATTGCACTTACAGTATTTGGTGGTATGACATTCGGTTCTTTGATGACGCTTTTCCTTATGCCGGCAATATATCACTTTATTAATTCACGACGCTTTAAGAAAGCTGCAAAAAAGCAGATGAAAAAAGAATTAAAAGAAGAAAAGCGTATGATTGAAAATGATATTGCAAAGGAGGAATCAAAATGAGCTCAAAATCATTAGTTAGAGTAGAAATTATTACAACTCAGGCTTTGGATGAAGATTTTACGGAAGCCTTTAAAAAATATAAGGTTGCAGCCCATTTTACAAAAATTAATCCTGTAATGGGGGCAGGATTTAGTAATCCTCATTTGGGAGATGCAATCTGGCCACAGCTGAATATAATGTTCATTATTTATTGTTCCGAAAGTGATGCTGAAACTATAAAGAAAATTGTTACAGACATGCGTCGTCTTTACCCGACAGAAGGCGTAGGCTGCTTTATTTCAAGCGCTGAAGTTTACTGATTGATTAATATTTATTGATTTATTAAAAGACATCTTGCATTTTTTGCAGGATGTCTTTTTTTATGGATTGATTAGTTTAAAACAAAAAAGGAAC
>DEEV01000124.1:17447-19548 GCA_002350445.1 Treponema sp. UBA2869
TTATATCGGGCAAGAGGGATTTGGCGTTACACTCGCAGACCTCGTGTCTGCTCGTTCCACGCCGTCTTCATTCGCTGATGCGTACATCCTGTACGCTTTTCTGAAAAATTGCTGCGCACTGCTCGCAATTTTTCAGCGCTCATTACGCTTCAAATCCCTATGTCAAATAGAGTGCATTTAGTTTAAAACAAAAAAGGAACTTACATAATTGTAAGTTCCTTTTATATCGGGCAAGAGGGATTTGAACCCCCGACATCCTGGTCCCAAACCAGACGCGCTACCAGCTGCGCTATTGCCCGTTGCGTGATTAATAATATATATTATTATCACGCTTTATTCAAGAGGTTTAACCTCATTTTTTATAAAATTTATTAAATTCCTATAAAATGAGTTTCAACTTTATCCTGAACGTATTTTACAAAGTCATCAAGTTTCATTGTTTCCTGAGGTTTTCCGCTTGAGAATCTGTAGCGAACGCAAACAGCGTTTTCATCCTGTTCTTTCTGTCCAACTACAAGAATGTACGGAGTTCTGTGTTCCATTGAAACCTGTTTAATTTTTGCCTTCATGTTTGAATCGTCAAGATATACGTTTGAGCGGATATCTGCTGAAAGAAGTACGTCATTTACTTTCTTTGCATATTCGTCAAATTCACTTGATACAGGAACAACTGCAACCTGTTCAAATGCAAGCCATGTAGGGAAGGCTCCTGCAAAGTTTTCTATGAGGATTCCAAGAAAACGCTCTATAGAACCAAGAATTGCTCTATGGAGCATTACCGGATGATGCTTCTGGTTGTCTGAACCAATGTATGTTGCATCAAGGCGTTCAGCACTTGGTAACTGGAAATCTGCCTGAATTGTTCCACACTGCCATTCACGTCCTAAGCAGTCATAAAGCTTAAATTCAAGTTTTGGTCCGTAGAATGCACCTTCTCCAGGCTGGATTTCATATTCAAGCCCAGCTTCATGGCATGCATCAGCAAGAGCTTTTTCAGCACGTTCCCATGTTGCAAGGTCTCCAACGTGGTCTTCCGGCATTGTAGAAAATTTTACAACAAGTTCATCAAAACCAAAATCATGATAAACCTGCTTTAAAAGCTTACAGAATCTTGCAACTTCAGATGCAACCTGATCTTCAGTACAGATAATATGTGCATCATCTTGTACAAAACCGCGTACACGCATAATTCCATGCAAAGTTCCGCTTGGTTCGTTTCTTACATCATGTCCAAATTCTGCAAGACGTAAAGGCAAATCTTTGTAAGAACGCTGTTTCGACTTAAAAATTTCCAAAGCACCTGGACAATTCATTGGTTTAATTGCAAACATGCGTTTTTCACTTTCAGTAATAAACATATTTGCCTGATAATGACCCCAGTGACCAGAGCGTTCCCAAAGGCTCCTAGGCATAATTGCAGGAGTATTTACTTCAAGGTAACCGTCGCGGCGAACCATTTTTCGCATGTAGTCCTGAATTACAGTGTAAGTTGTCCATCCGTTTGGATGCCAGAAAATTTGTCCTGGATCTTCAGGATCAAGATGGAATAAATCCATTTCTACGCCAAGTTTTCTGTGGTCTCGTTTTTCAGCTTCCTCGATCATCTTAAGATAATCTTTTAAATCATTTGGTTTTTCAAAGCAGAGTGCATAAACGCGTGTAAGCATAGGACGGTTTGAATCACCACGCCAGTAAGCTCCGGCAATTTTATCTAGCTTAAAAGCCTGTCCGTTTATCTCTTTTGTATTTGCAACGTGAGGACCTCTACAAAGGTCAATAAATGAATCCTGCTGATATGTTGAAATTGTTTCACCTTCCGGCAAATCATTAATTAATTCAACTTTATATGGTTCATCCTTAAAAAGCTCAAGTGCTTCTTTTTTCGAAACTTCCTTGCGTACAAAATCATGATTACCCGCAAGAATTCTTCTCATTTCTTTTTCAACGGTAGGAAAATCGGTTTCGGTGAATTTGGTGCCTTTTGGAAAATCAAAATCATAATAGAATCCGTTGTCTACAGATGGACCTATTGCAAGTTTTGTTCCCGGATAAAGTTTGATTACAGCCTGAGCCATAACGTGTGCACAACTGTGCCTGATTG
>DEEV01000124.1:19585-21227 GCA_002350445.1 Treponema sp. UBA2869
GCCATTTTTTTAGTCTCCCAATCAAGTTGTTTTCATTTTGAAAACCGATTTTTCCTTATTTTAAGTTCATGTATGAACTTAATTCTGCTATTATATCGCTTTAATTGTAAGTATTCAATAAATTGTGTATATTTATACATATGATTAAGGCTCAGATTGAAGATAAAGAATTGCTTTTACATTTGGATTCACTTGAAGAAGATAAACTTCGGATTTTTACTATGGCAGATGGTCGTGTGCGTGGTGCTCTTTTTCACGGCACAAGGTTTGTAAATCAGATGCGCGCTCAACATAAGCTTGGAATTCTTGAAACATATATTCTTGGGCAGGCTTGCCTTTGTTCAGCGCTTACCATTCCAATGATGAAAGATCTGGAGCATACAGGTGTGCTTTTCGAAGGAACTGGCTCTGCGGAAGGTTATTCTGTAGAAGCTGACTCTACCGGATATGTCAGAGGTTATCTTTTAAACGATAAAATTCCTCTTTCAAAGCCTTTGGAAAACTGGAATTTAAAGCCGTTTCTTGGAGTAGGAAATATTACTTTTTCCAGAATTCATAAGGATGATAAATTTCCGCAGCGTTCTACAGTAGATGTTGATGGCGAAAACATTGCAAAAGATTTTGCAACCTATTTTGCACAGTCTGAACAGATTAATACTGCATTTAATTCTGGTATTCAATTTGATAAACAGGGCAGGGTAACGGGTGCTGCTGCAATGTACATTCAGGTAATGCCTAAAACTGGAGGAACAGCAAAACTTGGTTCTCAGGTAGACAGCCATATTGAAGAAGATTCTGATGAAGAAAAGCTTTTATGTCGTGTTGAAAACGCATTTAGGGCCTGTCCTAGTCTTGGTCTTTTGTATAGTGAGAAACAGGTTGATTCTGAAGATATAATTATAGGTTTGTTTCGTGAATTTAAGCCTGTTATTACATTAAAACGTGATATTAAATTTGATTGTCCTTGCAAAGAAGAAGACTTTATTTCTTATGTAAAACATCTTCCAAAGGAACAACTTGAACAGATAAAAAATGATTCTATGCAGCCGCTTGAAGTAAAATGTGAAAACTGCGGCAGCATTTATAAAATTCCATTTGATAAAATTTTCTAAATAATTTTTTTATATATAAAATTTGTTTTTTCTTGACGAAAATTTGTTCCGATATTATATTTAATACCGCTAGGGGGTGTCCCGGTTTCGACGGAATTGGGAAATCTTGTACTGCAGGTAGGGGTGAAGGTCCCTTAAACTGACGAAACAATAACTGCAATTTTCGCAAGAAAAGAAGAAGAAGCTGACGAAGCTTCTTTCGAAGCAGAAGCACTCGCTGCGTAAGTAGCCGTGCAGGAATTCAGGCGGCCCTGTTCCGCGTTGTCTGAAATTCTTTTACCTTATCGGGACTTGCTGTGCATTGTGTCTGGTCTTTGCATAGGACTCTTAATCAGAATACGGAGGCGACGCTTGTTATGCTGCTACCGTCTCCCGACAACTACCTCGCATAACTAAACTTGTAGATGTACCTGGTTTACTTTTTCGGACGGGAGTTCAATTCTCCCCACCTCCAAATAAAAATAACTTCAGCTCAGCTGAAGTTATTTTTATTTAACGAGTTTTGCCTTCGGCAAAACTCGCACGTTGGA
>DEEV01000124.1:21320-21488 GCA_002350445.1 Treponema sp. UBA2869
TCGTTGAAAAACGAAGCATTTTTGAAACTTGAAATATAATCAAAAGGATTATTCGCCGTCATGTCCAGCATGACCTTTCTGCTGGAATTTTTTAAGCATTGCAACGCCGTTCTTTTTTCCGTTGTAAACAAAGCCACCGTTCCAATATTCCAACGCAGCAAACAAAGC
>DEEV01000124.1:21790-22092 GCA_002350445.1 Treponema sp. UBA2869
AAGTCTGAAGGAAATTCCTTCTTAAGCATGTTTGTTTTGTCAAACAATGGATCATTTTCATCTGATCTAAGTTCTTTAAATTCCTGTACCATATTTTCCTCCTGAACTTTAGCTTACTCTTTTACCATAAGGAGAGCTTCTTCTATACTGTTTGCAATAGGGAAGTAGCCCATTAACTTTGTAAGTTCAATTACTTTTTTAACTGAACCATGAATGTTTGCAATTGCAAGATTTAAATTCATCTTTTTAATTGTAGAACAAATGTAAATAAGAGCACCAATTCCAGAAGAGTCAATATAGTC
>DEEV01000124.1:22196-36781 GCA_002350445.1 Treponema sp. UBA2869
TTTTACGTATTTTAAGTTCCATAAGAAGCTCCTTTTCTATTGTATTTTAACAACCAGAAGACTTTGGTCATCGTATTGTTGTGCAGCACCGCAGTATTTTTTCAAATCTTCTTTTACACGGTTTGAAATGTCCTTACCGTTAGATGCGCTGTTTTTGGTAATCACTTTTTTCAGACTATCAATTGAATATTGTACACCATTTTCATTAAGAGATTCAAGTAAACCGTCGGTACAAGTAACAATGATGTCTCCTTTTTCTAATGTAAATTTTTGATCTGCGTATACAGTGTCTTTTGTTACTCCCATCGGTTCTGTTGGTGTAGAAATCTGTTTAAAAGATTTATCCGAAGCAGTAAAAATAAACACAGGATTATTTCCGCAGGTCGCTATTTCTGCCTCCCTTGTTGTTGTATTAAGATTTATCAATGCAACACTTGCAAAGTGATCAATTTTTGCTGTTTCAAAACAGATGCCTCTGTTTGCCCATGAAAGGATTGTAGATGCTGTTTGATTTGTATTAACTGCAAGTCGAAGAATAGCTCTAATCATAATCATAACAATCAAAGACGCCATTCCTTTTCCGGCTACATCTGCCATTACAAAAGAAACTTTATCCTTTCTTGATACCATAATGTCAAAGAAGTCTCCGCATACGCCTTCCAGTGGATTTGAATAACATCCAAGTGAGATTGCAGGAAGAACCGGAAGTTTTTGTGGTAAAAGTTCTTTCTGGTATTTGGAAGCAATTGTTCCACCGGCATTTAATTCTGTGTGTTCAGCATAATCAAGGAAGCTGTAAAGCGGTTTTAAGGTTGTAGAAATTGCATCAGAAAGTATAACAGCATTATCAAAGTCGTCTTTAGTAAACTTATCTTTTCCAGGGTCTCGTGAAAGTGCAACAACACCAACAGATGTATCTGCCTGTTTAAGCGGAACGAAAATGTAACTTCCACACTGAAGGAATTCTTCTGGACCGTTCTGATAAACACGAGGATCTTTTACAGAATCCGGAATAAATGCAGGTTCTCCGCCTGTGTAAATTTCACCAAAAATATTTTCAGAAGTAGGAAATTGAGCAAAACGAAGGTTTGTTTCTACACGAATTGGTTTATGCGGCAAATCTTCCGGCAGCTTGTATGGAGGAGGAAAAGAACCTTTAAATGATTTTACTGCAAGGGTATTGTCGTAATCATCTGCAATCAGAATAACACAACCATCTGCAGAAACTTTTTGAGTAAGCATATCATTACAGTATTCAAGGAAATTTTCCATACTGTTTTCTGCATTGAAAAAAGTTGAAAGTTTTAATACAAGTTCTTTATTTATGCTTAAAAGCTTTTGATGTTTTTCTTCTATTTCTGCAATAACTTCTTTGCTTACTGTGTCTGAATCGCGTTCAGCGGCAAGTTCAGCTGCCTTTTTTGCGGCACGCTTTTCTTCCCTTTTTTCTGGATTATCAAACGCCTTTACAACAAGAAAAGGCAGAACTACAAACTGTGAAAGAATCAGAGTGAATGCAAAATATATATAGTGCTGGCTGACATAAGAATAAATTGAACCTGCAACTAAAATTCCTGTCATTAGAAAGAAGATAATGCTTACTTTGAATGTGTTTCTAAGCCTGATTACTAAGAGAAAGAGAAAAAGCAGTACACCTAAAACTGACGAAATAAGCAATGGAGTACCAATAAAAGAATCAATAGAGGTCACAGAAATCTCCTTTTTAAATTATAATACACATCATCGGTATTATTTATTAATTTTAACATCGAAATTTTCAGCAGTCAAGTTTTTAAACCATGTAAAATCCGTTTGTAAGGCTGCTAAAAATTCTGCTTGTAAAAAATCCGACAGATAAAATAAAAGCTAGCTGCTTATAGAGTCTGATGCAGAATTAAAAATCTTTTTACGCAAAATAATTCTGTTTATAAAATTTTTGATTTTCCTTGAAAACGGAATTTTGTATTTTTTCTTAAAATCATTGATTGCATCTTCCAAAGGAATTTCGTTTCCGAATTTTTTCTTTAAATCATCCCAATAGCGGATTACCCAAACATACATATCGGCAAGCGTTCTGCCAGGAAAACTCTTAAGAATTTTTAGTTTTCTGATTGCAGTTACAAGCGGTAAATAAACTTTTGTAAACCATGACATTATGGCATCTTCCATAGGAATTTCTGTGTTGCTGGTTAAATTTATAAAGTATTTGTGCGTTATAATGTGATTGTATATTACGTCGTAGCGTCCTGTTCTCGAAAAGTCCAGACACCAGTAATCGGTAATGTCGCCAAAGCCTGTTTCTGCATAAAAAAGCCGTTTTTCGTAGTTTATAATCTGCTTTACAATATCATTTATGTTGTCAGGTCTTTTAAGAACTATTTCGCTTTGAAGAGAAACAACTTCTGCATCAATAAATTCTACTCCGCGTGATTTTGCAACAGAAACCCTGTGATTTCCGTCGCGTACAAAATATAATCCTGCAATTTCGTAAACCTTTATAGGTGGAAGGTCTATTTCCTGATATGCGGCTTTATCTACACTTTCCCAGCGGTTTTTTAAATGTGAACTTTTTGGGAAAAAATTGTTGTCGAAATCGTTGTAACGGCCTTCGCTGCCTACAATTTTCTCTATTGGAATCACCTGCATTCCTATATAGGTTTCTGCTGTAGGTTTAATCATCTGTTTTACGTCGTTCAGTGAGATTAAAGATGCTTCTTCCGGCGAAAGCAAATGTTGAATTTCATTAAAAAATGCTTTGTTTTTTGCACGGATAAAATCTTCTTGAATCTGCGGTGTAAAAATATCCATAAATATGCTGCTCCCGTAAAAATATATTTCTAGCTGTCAGAAATTTCAGCTATTGGAAAATCTATTACAATATGTGCATAGGCATTCACGACCTGAGTGTCGTAATAGTGCCCGGCTCTTTCTTCTCTCATGTCATAAAGGTGTATGTGACCATGAATCATATATGTTGGTTTAAACTTTTCCAAAAACCAGTTGAAGCATTCAAAGCCTATATGGCATGGATCTTCGTGGTCGTGTATGTGCCTTGGAGAAGCGTGTGTCATGAAAATATCCAGAAACGTGCCATACTTTATTTTATTAAAAATAAGGCGTGGTACAAGGGTAAAAAGTTTAAATTTCATCTGTGCTTCTGTGTACTGGCAAAGACCGTTATTGTATCTTTTTGAGCCTGAAACACCGGCAAGAAGCAGAGGTCGCTTTTTTTTAGTTTTTGGATCGGTAAAGTTCAAGTCATTAATTCTAAAAGTACGGAAACCTGCATAAACTGCTCCGTGGTTGCATGAATTATCTGACTGAACTTTTGTAAGCTGATTTGCCGGTATGCGAACATCTGAATGGTAAAAGTGAAATTCTTTAAGATTGTGATTTCCGAAAATAAAATATGTAGGCTTGTTAAGTACTGTGACTATAAAGTCAATGTAATCCATCGGAAGATCGCCCGCGCAAAGAATAAGATCTACGTCAGAAAATGTTTCTTTAACATTTTGATTATAAATTAACGGATCTACATAATCTGAGACGCATAAAATTTTCATCAGGCACCGGCTTTTGAAAGAACTTCTTCAAGTTTTTGTTTTTCTATAAGCTCTACAGGACGTCCGTCCGCAAAACGTTTTGCGGCAACTGAAAAACCTGAACTTGAGAAAAGATATCCTTTTACAATATTATTTGACTTCATTGTGTCCAGTGATTCGTGAATTTCCGGCTCTTCAACGGCTTCTGGATCACGATAAAAACGTAGCATTACAACCTGTTTTCTTACCGACATCCAGGAATCGTCGCCTTTGTTTACGCCTGTAATCTGACAACCCCATTTTTTTGAGTCGCAGGAAAGCACCTGTAGATTAAGCGCTTTTACCGCCGCATTTTTGCAGATAACTGCAAATTCATCGTTTCCGCAGGTAAGAAAATCTTTGAGATAGTCATTTGCCTGAAGGTCTTTATATTCTGTAAGTTTTGATGCAACGTCGCGGAAGCCTTTATTTTTTTTGTAAATCAGTTCCCATTGTTCAATAGCTTTGTCTATTTTACGTGCTTTTTCGTAGCATGCTGCAAGAAAATATCTTGCAAAAAGGGTTTCTGGATTTGAATTTGCTTTATCAAGGTCTATCGCACGCTGGAAATCCAGAGAAGCATTGTCAAAACGGTTTGCAATCATATAGCACGAACCGTGTTCAATTATTGATTTTTGTTTTACTTCAGGATCACGCTGCGCTTTTTCAAAGGCTTTTATTGCTCCGTTTAAGTCTTTAGCGTCCTTAAGAATTTTTCCAAGATAATAGTAAGAAAAATAGTTTTCCGGACTAAGCTTTATGGCAAGATCAATTTCGCGTTTTGCCTCGTTGAACTGCTTTGTTCTGTAAAGCATAAGGCCTATTTCTGCATGAGCCTTTGCATGTTTTTTGTCTATTGCTGCCGCTTTCTGCATAAAGCCCAGTGCTATGTCATATCGGTTCTGAGCTTCGTAGATTTTTCCTACCTGAAAAAAGTTGTCGGCACAGGTTGGTTCAAGTTTTGTAAGCAGAAGAAAATGCTTTAATGCTTCATTCTGCTGATTGTATTTTAAAAGCAGTTGAGAATATTCCTTTCTAAATGCAAGTTCATTAATTTCGTTTCCAAAAAGAGCATTTTCATTTACGGTTTTGTATTCCATAAGTGCAAGCTCGTTTTTGTTTTCTTTTATATAAGCTTTTCCTAAAAGATAATGTCCGTAGTAATTTTTAGGATCTTTTTGTAAAAGCTGTTTTGTAATTTTAATTGCATTTTGAGTTTTGCCCTGTTTTATAAGACGTGGTACNNACGGCATCCAGTTTTTTAGGTGAAAGAATGTTCTTGAAAATAAATACTCCGAGAAACCCTATGAGTAGACCAAAAAAGATTATTACGATTAAGAAACCCATTTAACTCCGTACATCCTTATAAAGAAAGATTATTTGTTCTCGATAATAAGAGTATTGAATTTAATTGAATATGTCAATTTTATGGTATAATGTGAATATAGGAAAAAGGTTTTAGATAATGAAGAAAACACTTCTAATTTCTTTATTTTTTATTTTAATTTCTGCGTTGTATGCAGAATCTGAAGGTGTAAAGCTTTTTAAGGCAAATTATCCTAAAGATGCAATTCCGCTTCTTGAACAAGAAATTGCAGAAGGAAATGCATCTGCGGAAATTTATAATTATCTTGGTTTAAGTTATTACCAGATGGAAGAATATGAAAAATCTGTAAAAGTTTTTGAAAAAGGCTTGCAGACTCCATCATCCAGTACAAAAATTCTGGCTTTTAATCAGGGAAATTCATATTATGCACTTGCTGATTATGAAAAGGCTGCAAACAGTTATTCAGTTGCAATTGCTCAGGATCCAGAATTTTCAAGTGCTATATTAAACCGTGCAAATGCCTTGCTTATGGCAGGTCAGCTTACAAATTCTCTGGAAGATTATGAACTTTATCTTACAAAAGCCCCTGAAAATGAACAAAAAGAACAGATTTCTTCGCTGATTGAAGCATTGAAAGAAGAAATTGCACGACGGGAAGAAGAACGTCTCAGACTGCTTGCAGAACAGGCTGCAATGTGGGAACTTGTAGACGATGATTTTTCGGCTTACAGCGGAAATGATGGAAATCAATGGGAAAAAATTGAAACAGAAAACCTTGAAGATCGTTTTGCAGGAGATAAAAAAAACTGGGAAGAGTTTGCCGCAGATAAACCAGAATCTTCAACAGATAAAAATCAGCTTGCTTTAGATGATGAAAATCAGAAGACAGAAGACTGGGAACACGTTGAAAATACAGCAATAAAGGAAGTTCCTGAAAACTCACTTGCTGAAAAGGCTGACTGGAAAGGCCTTTCTGATGATGAGCAGAAGGAACTTAAAAAAGTTGAAGAAGAAGTTCGTGCCGAACAGGCAAGGCTTAACGAACTTGAGCGCAAACGTCTTGAAACTGAACAGGCTGCTGCAAAGGCAGAAGCTGAACGTAAAAAACTTGAAGAAAAGCTTGCAAAACAAAAGGCAGAGGAAAATGCAATAAAGGCCGAAGTTGAACGTCGTAAAAAACTTCTTGAAGATGTTGCAAATTCTCTTCAGCAGGATACATCAAATATGTCATCAAATGCGGAAGAAACAATTGATTATTCAGCTGAAGGTGAACTTGACTAGCAGGATTTTATGAAAACTGAAAAAAACAAAGATAAATTAAAAAAAGTTGCCCGGATTGCGGCTGGTATTCTTATTGTGTTAATTCTGCTTCTTGTAAAAAACTGTGCGCAGAGTCATTCTGGGAAGAAAATATTTGAATTTGAAAGAATGCAATCAGAAAATCAGAATGAATGGAATGAAGTAAATCCTGATGATAAAGAGGATTCTTCGGGGCAGGAAAAAGAATCTGCCGAAAATTCAGAAGAAAAGCAGATTTCTGATGATAAAACAAAACTGGAAGATGATAAAATTTCAGAAAAAAAAGAAAAGAAAACTGAATCGTTATCAGATAAGAAAAAAGATAAAAAAGATAAGGTTGAAAATCAGAATAAAAAAAATGAATCTGAAACGCGTAAAAAATCAGACGAAAAAAAATCAGATAATAAAGAAAATGAAGCTGAAGCATTAAAAACGACTGAAAGCAAAAATATTGAAGAAAAAAAATCTGAGAATAAAAAATCAAAAACAGACGAACAATTAAAGGCTGTTGAAGAACTTATAAAATCAGAAAAAGTTGATGAAGCTCTTGAGCTTTTAAATAAAATTCTTCAGGAAGATGATGAAAATGAACTTGCTCATTATTTAAAATCATCGCTGCTTACAAAAACAAAAAAAATTGATGAAGCAATAAAAGAACTTGACCGCGCGATTGAACTGAATGCTGAAAATTATCTTTACTGGTACGATCGCGGAAAACTTTATTTTCTTAAGAAAAATTATGACCATGCAATTTCTGATTTTGAAAAGTCCTGCAGTTTGAACAATATGTTTGAACCAAGTTATTATAATCTTGGTTTTTCAAACGAAAAAATTGAACGCTATAACGATGCAATTTTAAATTATAATATTGCAATTGAAATTAATAATATGTATGAAAAAGCGTATCTTCAGAAAGCTCGCGTTCTTGTAAAACAGAAAAAAAATGAACAGGCTGTTGAAGTTTACGAAAAAATAATTCAGCTTTTCCCGAATAATTCTTTTGCAACGCAGGAACTTGCTTCACTTTACGCCGAATCAAAGGATTATGTGCATGCAGAAGAGTTGTATCGCGTAGCGCTGGATAAAATTAAAAAGACGGAAGATATTGTAATTACAAAATACAATCTTTCTGCTGTACTTCTTGCGCAGAATAAGTATGAGCAGGCTGCTGATTACGCGCTTAGTTCTTATACTATGAGTGAAGCTATTTCTGATTCGGCAATAAGGTCAAATGTTATCTATAACTATGCGTTTGTAAGCGAAAAAAATGGAAAAAAAGCCCTTGCCGAGCAATGCTATCGGGAAGCTATAAAAATTAATCCGCGGCATTTTAAGTCTGAAATTAATCTTGGTGCAATACTGCTTGCAAAAAATCCGCCGGAAACTGACGAAGCTGTTGTACTGCTGGAAGCGGCGCAGAAACTTGTTCCTGATAATTTTGAAGCGGCAAATAATTTGGGAAGTGCATGGCTCATTAAGGAAGAATATGCAAAGGCTGTTTCGTGTTTTGAAAAAGCTTACAGCTTGAGTCAGGAAAATATTGAATTAAAGAAAAATCTTGCAAAGGCTTATGCAGGAAGTAAAAATTATGCAAAGGCAAAAGATTTTTATTCATCACTTATAAAAACAGAACCTGAAAACTGGAGCTTGTTCCTTGAACTTGCAAAGGTGTGTCTGGGCTCCGGAGACGTTGAGGGCGCAGAAAAATATCTTCTTTACCTGCATTCAAAAGCACCCGATTTTAAGTCACAGGAAGTTGAAAGTCTTCTCGCTGAAATAGAAGGCTAGGTTCTTTTTACAAGTTCAAAAAGTTTTTCCCTGCTTATGACTGTGTAAACCGGGCGTCCGTGAGGGCAGTGCGGGTCATTAAGTGTAAAAGCTTGTTCTGCAAGTTCAGCTGCTGTCTGGTCGTCAAGAACATAACCGTCTTTAACGGCAGCTTTGCAGGCTGTCATAGCGGCAATTGAACGTATTATTTCTTCCGGCGCAACCTGCTTCACAAAAAGCATTGTCTGAAGTTCATATTCTGTGCCTGTCCAGCGTTCCGGAATAGTTGTGATTTCCCAGCTGCCTTCAGCAACTTTGTTAATTTCAAATCCAATCTGGCATAACCGTTCTTTTAGTTTTTCCAGCTGATTATCCTGCGTTTTTGATTCAGTTCGTATTTTATATGGAAGAAGAAGCTGCTGTTTTTTTCCTTGTGAAGACATAAGTTTGTCAAAAATTAGTCGTTCGTGAACAGCGTGCTGATCTATTATGTACAGACAGTCATTTTTTTCTGCAAGAAGAAAAGTTCCAAGACACGAAGCCAGAAATTTTACGCTCTTTTCAGGTTTTGTATTTTGTGAAAGGTCTTGCTCTTTCAAAAGAGCCTGTCCAGCCAGAGAAGAAACAGATGTTTCATAAGAGATTCTGTTATCAGGTTGTGAAAAATTATTTTTTTGATAGCTTAAAGCTGCCGTATTTGCTGAACTGGAGGTTCCTCTTATTCCAAGATATTTTGAACGTACGTCGGAAAGAGATTTATAGTTTGTTTCTGACTGTTTGTAAGTTATATGCGGTACAAAAGAACTGGTTGAAGGTTTTTCCAGATTGTCAAAATCTAATTGAGGAATTTTAAAATCTTCATTTTTTTCATCAGCGGGTTTATCTGAATTAAAATTTGTTTTTGTGTACTGATAAAAGAAATTTTTGATTGTGGAACTTAATCCATGATGAAGTTCAGAAATGTCATAAAATCTGGCTTCTTTTTTTGCAGGATGAATGTTAAAGTCAATTTTATCTGATTTTACCTGTGCAAAAACTGCTGCAACCGGGTATGTTCCGTTAGGGAAAAATCCCTGAGCTCCGTATTCGACAGCCTGAATAAGCGAATATTCCTGAATTCGTCTGCCATTTGCGTAAATGAAAATTTCTTTTTTGTTAGAACGGGAAACGGCCGGTTCTCCGATTACTACAGAAAAGCTCCATTCCGGTTCTGTTTTGCCGTCGTTGTTTGAAAGTTCGTAAAAAAGAGCTTCTGGTTCCCTGTAAGAATTTGCCATAATAAAGCGGTCTTTAAGGCTCTGATTTGCAGGAAGATTTATTTTAGTTTCTCCGTCTGCTACAAATTTAAATGCAATGTCAGGCCTGGCCATAGCTTTTTCTATAAAGGTATTTTTGCACATAAGGGCTTCGGTTGCAGGTCGTTTTAAAAACTGACGTCTTGCAGGAAAATTTTCAAAAAGTCCTTCCGACATTACAATAGTGCCTTCCGAATTTGCAGTAGCTTCAAGAATATGATCTTCTGTGATGCTTGCACGCATTTTCCAGCCGCCACTTATTATGGAAAGTCTTGCAACTGCCGCTATTGAAGCCAGTGCTTCACCGCGGAATCCGAGCGTTGAAAGATTCATTAAATCAACTTCGGTGGAAATTTTGCTGGTTGCGTGAGGCCTTGCACAGTTTTGAAGGTCTTCCTTTGTCATTCCGCAGCCGTTGTCAATTATGCGGATTTTTTCTATGCCACCGCCTGTAATTTCGACAGTTATGGCTGTTGCTCCAGAGTCAATTGAGTTGTCCATAAGTTCGCGAATTATAGCGTTTGGACGATCAATAACTTCTCCTGCTGCTATTTTTCGTGCAACTTCTGCCGCAAGCGGTCTTACAGGATTTTTTACGCTCACTTTCTTGTTCCGTTTACTTCGCTGTTTTCAGAAAAAAGTTCTGTCTGCGGAGGATTTTCTTTTGTCATAGGATTTGGTTCATTCATAAGAATCTGAACTTTTCCTTCAATTTCATTCAGCTGTTTTTCCATACCAGAAGCAAGTTTTATTCCTTCTTCAAAATCTTTAAGTGCGTCTTCGAGAGATATGTCACTTCGTTTTATATCTGAGGTAAGTTTTTCAAGTTTTTCAAGATTTTTTTCAAATGAATCCATATGTTTCCTTCCTTACAGGTTTTATTGTTTTACAACGGCAGTAAAAGAGCCTTCTGCCGGTTTTACTATTATTTCTTCGCCATTCAAAGCGTCTTTTGCACTTCTTATGACTTTTCCGTCTTTGTCTGTAACCATTGAATATCCGCGGTTTAATATTGTCTGCGGGCTGGCATTTTCAAGGATAATTTTGCAGTCCTGAATTTTCTGTTTTAAATTTTTGATTCGTTCCTGAAAATTTAAAACCAAATCTTCCTGTACCATTGAAAAGCGGTTTAAAAGCGGCTGCTGAATACTTCTGAATCTAAGTTCAAGGGACGAAGGATCAAAGCTTTTTATAATAAGTCTTGCTTTTTCAATTTTCTGTTTAATTTCGCTGTAAAAATTCTGATTGTAATTTATAAGTGCCGACTGCAAATCTGAAAGTAGAGGCACGGCAAGTTCTGCCGCTGCTGATGGAGTTGGTGCGCGTTTATCTGCGGCGTAATCGCAGATTGCCCAGTCAATTTCGTGACCTACAGCCGAAATTACAGGAATTTTAGAAGAGGCAACTGCTCTTACTACAGCTTCTTCGCTAAACGGAAGCAAATCTTCAAGAGAACCGCCTCCGCGTCCAACAATCAAAACGTCACATAATTCATAGAAATTTGCAATTTCAATCATTTTTATGATTGTTGAAGCTGCACCTTCGCCTTGAACCACTGCAGGCAATACAATTACGTTTACAGCCGGGTTTCTGCGTTTTGTAACGTTAATTATGTCCCGAATGGCTGCACCTGACGGGGCAGTAACAACTCCGACGGTGCGTGGAAAAAACGGAAGTTCTTTTTTTCGATCGGAATCAAAAAGTCCTTCCGCGGCAAGACGTCGTTTTCTTTCTTCGAGCATTTGAAGAATGTTTCCGCTTCCTGCCATTTCCATTTTATTTACTATTATCTGATAATTTCCTTGCGGGGCATAAACCGAAATAGAACCTGTACAGCGTACCTTGTCTCCGTCCTTTGGACGAAATGTAAGATGCATTGCAGAACCGCGGAAAAGAACGGCTTTTATCTGGGCTGTACTGTCTTTTAGAGTAAAATAAATATGTCCGGCTGTACTTGGACGCCAGTTTGAAATTTCACCTTCGATTGTTATTGTGCGGAATGCGCCTTCCAGAATTTCTTTGATTAAGTCTGTGATTTGTGAAACTGAAAAAATTGTGTCCGATGAAAATAATTCTGGTTGCAATTTTTAATCCTGTATCAGAAGATGATTATGAAGTCTAATTAAATTTATTAACTTATTCAATCTGTTGCCGATAAACAAAGTGATGAAAAGTATTGTAATTTTTTTTGACGATAAAAATCCGAAATATAAAAACGAAAAGATTTTTAATGGAAAATCTGCGCTGGAAGAATCTGTCGTATGGGCAGAAAATTTGTGCAAAAAAGGACTGGTTTCTAAAGCAGTTACCATTTCTGGCGCTGATTCTGTGAGCGAACTTTTTGGCAAAATGAGTTCTCTTTGTATAGAAGAATCTGCTGATTTTGCTGTTTTTGCATGGAACGATCTTCCATTTTTAAACGAAGCCCTTACACAAGAGCTTATAAATACTCATCTTGAATATAAAGCTGAATATACTTTTGCAGACGGTTATCCATATGGATTTGCGCCGGAAATTATTGATGCAGGCGTTCTTAAAATCCTTTACGAACTTTCAAAAGCAAATTTCAGTGAAGAAGGAAAGAAAAAAGTTTGCCGGGAAAGCCTTTATAATTTTATAAAACAGGATATAAATTCTTTCGAAGTTGAAACCGTAATTGCCGATGATGACTGGCGCCTTTTCAGGTTCAGTTTTGATTGCGGTTCAAAAGAACATTTTACAGCATGTAAAAATCTTCTTCCGCTTCTGGCCGGCAAAGAAAAACTTAGCGTAAATGAAATTTCAAAAATTGCTTCAAAAGCAAGCGGAATTCTTAAAACTGTTCCGGCTTTTTACAATATCCAGATTTCCGATTTTGTTTCTTCTGATTGTATTTACTCGCCTTATTGTGCAGAGTATTCAAAAAAATATAATCTTGATGCATTAAAATCAAAAAACTTTATGCCTTATGACAAGTTTGCAATGCTCGTAGATAAGGCTGCAAATTTCAGTGAAAATGCAGTAATTGGACTATCGCTGTGGGGCGAAGCTTTATCTAACCCGGACTGCCTTAAAATGATTGAAAAAGTCCTTTCGTATAAAGGACTCTCTGTGTTTATAGAAACCGACGGCCTTTTTGTTACGGATGATTTTTGTGCAGAACTTCAAAATATTCAGAATAAAGCAGAAGAAAGGACAAACGGCTGGGCAAAAATAATGATTGCAGTTCAAATTGATGCATTTTCTGATGCAGTTTACAAATCAATTCATAAAAACTGCAGGGATGATGCTTTTGGTGCCGCAGTTGCTTCTGTTTCAAAACTTTGCGGAGCAATTGGTGCAAATGTTTACCCTCAGTTTGTAAGAATGAATCAGAATGAAGATGAACTTGAAGGCTTTTTCAGATATTGGAATGAAAAATCAAATGCTTCCGGTGGAAATCTTATAATTCAGAAATATGATGATTTTGCAGGACTTTTGCCGGAATGTAAGCCCGCGGATTTATCCCCTTTGGAACGCAACGTGTGCTGGCATCTTAGACGCGATATGAACATACTTTTGAATGGAGATGTAACGCTTTGCAAAACCTGTTTGTTTGAAGAAATAAAAGGTAATGCTTTTGAAAATTCTCTTGAAGAAATCTGGCAGAATATGGATGATGCATTAAATCATCATATTAGTGAAAACTATTGTGAAAAATGCAGGAAATGTGATGAATACTATACCTATAACTTTTGATGAACATCAGATAAACCGAACCGTAATAGGCGGAAAGAAAAATGATTCTGCCAATGCGCTTAATATTTCGGTAATTCTCCTGAATAGCCGCGGAACTCAGTTTAAACAGAATGTGTTCGAAAATCTTCTTGCCTGCAATTTTGATTCAATTGTTTCCGTTGAGCATGATGCAAAGAATTTTTCTATAGATGATATGGCGTCAAAATTCCCGGAGATAAAATTTATTGTGCCTTTAGAAAAAACGACGGATGGGGAACTTATAAATATTGCAATGAGCGAAGTTTCGTCGGAATTTGTTCTTGTTTTAAGAGACAGTCTTTATATTCCGTCCGGAATAATTCTTCCACATTTTGCAGAACGTCTTACAAAAGAAAATATTTTTTGCCTGGTTCCGCGCCTTGTTGATTCTTCAAAGTCTGGACTTTTGTGCCAGTTTACGCCGGGAGCAGAAAAAACTCGTTTTGTAATTGATTCATCTTCCGTTATTACAGATGGAGCAAAAACGCTTTATCCGTACGACAATATTGCAATTTACAACCGGCAGAAATTTATTTCGCTTGGTGGTTTTGACTGGACTATAAAATCTTCATACTGGCAGACACTTGATTTAGCATTGCGTTCATGGCTTTGGGGTGAACAGACAAAACTTACATCAATACTTCAGTTTGCATATCAGGATGAACTTCCTATTGAAGATAAAACTATAAATCTTGATTATCTTCGATATTATCTTAAAAATGAGCTTCCAAAACTTAAAATGGAAACCGGCATAATAAAATCTTCTTCCTTTTTTGTTTTTTATGGACGTTCATCGTGCGGTTATATAGAAGCCCGCCGCCAGTTTAAAGAGGCAAGAAACTGGGTTTCAAAAAATAAGTACCGGTTTAAGATGGATTTACAGACATTTATTGAAACCTGGAATAAAGGTGAATAATGAAAACTAATAGAGCCGTTATTGTTCAATGCAGATTATCTTCTACAAGATTGCCCGGAAAAGCACTTTTAGATTTGGGTGGAAAGCCTGTGCTTGCGTGGGTGCTTAATTCAATGCATAAAGTCCGTGCAGACCGGTATTTTGTTGCAACAGATAAAGATTCTTTTGAAAAAATTAAGCCGGTTTGCGAGCAGCATGGTTTTGAATGTTTTGCGGGAAGTCTTGAAGATGTCTTAAAACGCTTTTGTGATTTGCTTTCTACAATTAATGTAAAAACTGTAATCAGGGCAACAGCAGATAATCCGTTTTTGTTTTATGAAGCGGCTAGTGATTCTGTAAAAGTCTTTGAAGAAAAAAATAAAGACGGANNGACGGAAATTCCTGTGATTATCTTACTTATTCCGGGCTTCCTCATGGAAGTGGAATTGAAATTTTTTCTGCAAAATCACTTTTAAAGGCTGCTTTGGAAACTGATTCCGCATACGACCACGAGCATGTTGGACCTGCGCTTTATAATCATAAAGATAAATATAAATGTGAATTTATAGAAGCTCCTCAGAGTTATTTTTATCCAAAAATTAGAACAACAATAGACACTTATTCAGATTTTTTGCGTGCAAATCTTGCATCAGAATATTTTTCCAAAAATATAGAAGATTTTTCTT
>DEEV01000124.1:36848-38055 GCA_002350445.1 Treponema sp. UBA2869
CAGGGAACCGGACATTTGCACCGCTGCCTTAAGACAGCCTTGAATAATAATTTTTTCATTTATATTCCAAATGATAAAACACTTGAAGAAGCTGATTCAATTATTGAAGAATACATTAAAAAAGGCTTAAAAAAGAATCAGATTATATCAAAACTGCCGGACGAAACTTTTTCTCCTGTGATTGTAACTGACAGTTTTATGCTAAAAAAAGAACAGCTTTCAGAATTTAAAAACAGTAAATTTATTGTTTCAATTGACGAAGGTTCTTCTTTTGATGAATATTCAGACTATCTTCTGGACATAATTCCTTCTGCCGGAATTACAAGAAAACCTAATAATTTTAATTCCTCATTTATAGAAAAGCCTGTTATTGTAAAAAACTCTCAAAATGATGATTTCAAAAATATTCTTGTTTGCCTTGGTGGTGAAGATCCTGCAAATCTTACAGGAAAAGCTGTTAATGCATGTCGTAAAGCCTTTCCAGCTGCAAAAATTACGGCAATTACTTCTGCTGCAAAAGATTTTGATCAGGTACAGAATATTGCTATAGAAAAATCAATTCCAAATTTAAAGGAACAGCTTTATAAGTTTGATTTAGTTATAACTCATTACGGACTTACAGCCTATGAATCAGCTTATGCAGGTTGTGCCGTAGTTTTGCTTCCAACATCACGACTTCATAGAAAACTTGCAGAAAAATACAATTTTGCATGCATTTCAAAAAAAATTACAGAAGAAACCCTTAAAATTGCGTGTAAATCAGAAAATATTCATCCTCAAATTTCTAAAGAAAATCAGTCTGGCTTACTTTGTGATGAAATTAAATTAATTTCCTCGGGTAAAAAAAATGTCTGCCCTGTGTGCGAAACTTCTCCTGCAAAGCCGGATACTGTTGTTTCCCGTAATTATACAAGAACATACCGTCGCTGCAGAAACTGCGGAATAATTTATATGGGCTTTTCTTCAATTAAAGACAAAGTTTATCAAAAATCGTATTTTTTTGAAGAATATAAAAAACAGTATGGAAAAACCTACGAAGAGGATTTTGAATCTATAAAAAAACAGTGTTTACGTCGTGTTGAGGTTATAAAATCAATTTTTGGAATAACAAAGAAACCTTCCGATTGTAATGTTCTTGATATTGGCTGTGCCTATGGACCTTTTTTAGCCGCTGCCTCTGAATCTTCATACAATGCATTTGGAACTG
>DEEV01000124.1:38120-39340 GCA_002350445.1 Treponema sp. UBA2869
TTTTCCGGAATTTAATGCAATGGAAGATTTTGGAATTATGCAGTTCGATGCAGTTACTATGTGGTTTGTAATTGAACATTTTAAAAATCTTGGAACTGTTCTTAAAAAGGTTAATTCAATATTAAAGACCGGCGGAATCTTTGCTTTTTCAACGCCTTCAGGTTCTGGAATTTCAGCTGTAACAAGCATGGATAATTTCTGTCTTAACAGTCCTTCAGATCATTTTACAATTTGGGAACCTAAAAACGCCGCTAAAATTTTACGCAAATTCGGTTTTTCGGTTGAAAAAATTGTCTCTACCGGACATCACCCGGAACGTTTTCCTGCCATTAAAAAGAGTGGTGCTCAAAGAGACAGCATTCAGTGGAAGCTGACAGATCAGTTAAGCCGAAGAAAAAAACTAGGTGATACTGTGGAAATTTATTGCAAAAAGATTTAGTCTTATTAAAAATGAATATACTGATACTTGGGGCAGGGCTTATGCAGAAACCTGCCATTTTATCTGCCAGAGAGCTTGGTTACAAAGTTTGTGTTGTTGATGCTGATTCTAAAGCAGTTTGCGTTCCTCTTGCTGATGAATTTAAACAGATTGATTTAAAAGATAAAGATGGAATCTTTAAATATGCAGATTTTCTAAAAAAAACTGAAAACGGTGGTCTTGCTGCTGTATTTACAGCTGGCACTGATTTTTCGGCAAGTGTCAGTTATGTCTGCGAAAAAACAGGTCTTTGTGCACATTCCTTTGAAGCAGCCCTTAATGCAAGTATAAAAACACAGATGCGTGACTGTTTTAAAAAAGCCGGAGTTCCTTCTCCAGATTTTGTCAGGGTTTCGAAAGATGATATCAGCGAAGAACTTCTTCTGAAGATTCTCAGGGCGGCATCCCATGTTTAAGGACCCATCGGCTTATAAGAAGATTTATCTTGCATGCGGGTATACGGACCTCCGATTCGGCATTGATGGTCTTGCACAGCAGGTTGAGTGTGTATTCCAGCTTGATCCGTTTGATGAAGGAACTCTGTTTCTTTTCTGCGAAAGGAAGAAGAATCGCGTGAAAGGTCTTCTCTGGGAAGGCGATGTCACAATTGAATTGTCTTCGATTATGAGCCTTGCGATGGATTTTTTAAAAAGCAAAGTGGCATCACTCTTTGAACATCCTGCTGGAGTATTTCACCACCTGATCATGCTGCTCCTCAGAATCTTTGACGTAATGCTTCGAT
>DEEV01000096.1:0-10844 GCA_002350445.1 Treponema sp. UBA2869
GTACCAGCTTATTCCTATTGCCGCAAGACTGCCTAGGACTGTTGCAATAAGGGCAGAGCAGATTGCAACAATAAAACTGTAGAATAAAGAAAGCCAGAGTCTTCCCGAATTAAAAATTAAATCTTCGTACCAGCGGAATGAAATTCTTGTAAATGTTGCGCCTTTAGAATCATTGAATGAATAAACTATTATTACAAAAAGCGGTATAAAGAGAAAAAGAATAGACAGAAAAAGAACAGTATGTGAAAAACCAAGAACCTTTGCACGTTTTTTCCAGGAACGTTTTGCATGCCTGTGGTTTTCAGATTTTGCTATGTGAGTCTTTTTTAAGAGTGCCAGAATAAGGGAAATCAAAAAATCCATAAGTTCTCCTTAAAAATCGCCTTATTTTACGTTTCTGGCGTAAAGGTTTGTTTCAGGTACGCCGGAATCTTCTTTTGCAGAAGATTTTTTTAATGATTTTTCTTTTTTGTCAGATGTAAGCATAAGAAGAATTGCAATCATTGTTATTGTTGTAAGTACAACGCTGAATGCAGATGCCAGAGGAAGATTTCTTGCATTATTTATCTGATCCATAATTATGTTTCCAAGCATGTAGCTTTCTGTAGAACCTACAAGTTTTGGTACTGCGTAGTTTCCAAAAATCGGAATGAATGTAAAAATAAGTGCACTTAATATTCCTGATTTTATTCCTGGAATAAGAACTTTTATCATAGACTGTGATTTTGTTGCGCCAAGATCTCTTGCTGCTTCAAGAAGTGAAAAATCAAAACGGTCAACGGCTGTAAAAACTGGAAGTATTGCATAGGGAAGGTACATATACACGCTTACAAGTACAACAGCTGTTTTTGTGTACATAAATTTGTGAGGTGTAAAAGTTGCGCCGTCCTTTGTAAAAAAGTGTACAGCCTTAAATAATAATTCATAAAGCCAATTTAAAAGTCCGTTCTGGCTTAAAATAGACATCCATGCAAAAACGCGGATAAGTGAATTTGTGAGGAACGGAATAATTACCAGAATCAAAAGAACTGTCTGATGTTTACTTCGAGCAATCGCATAACCGCAGGGAATGGCAATTGCAATGGAAATAAAGGTCGCAATTACTGTCATCCAAAGCGTTCTAAGAAAAATTGCTCCGTAAGCCTTTGAAAACATCTGCTTGTAGGCATCAAGTGTAAATTCATGAATTACACCACCGTGTATGTCCTTTCTCATAAACGAGTAACAGATAATTATCAAAATAGGGACAATAAAGAAAACTGTAAACCATAAACCCATTGGCCATGCGTATGCCGGTCCCGGATTTAGTTTTTTATATTTTTGTGAACGTGCTTTATTTGCAAGGCGCAGAAGAAAATTCATCTGTTTTTCTGTAGTATCTTTACTCATAACAAATTTTTCCACAGTTATTTATTTATGTCTTCTACGATGTATGCGTCTTCTGCAGACCAAGAAACATAAACCTTGTCTTTCCACTGAATTACAGGACCGTCATCCATGTAATCTGTGTGCTGTTTAAAAACCTTAATGATTTTTCCAGTTTCCAGTTTTACATAGAATTTTGACTGGAAGCCGGAATAAATTGGTTCCTCAACAATACCACTGAATACGTTGATGTCTGTTCGACCTCTTGTTTCAGGAGGTTCAAGTGTAATGCGGATTTTTTCAGGGCGGATTGTGAATGCAACCTTTTGCCCCTTATCTGTATGTTCGTAATCTGTAACCTGCATGTAGCGGTCAAGAGCGGCTTCTGCTGCGGTGTCAGTTGCAAGCGGAGCCTGTTTTCCAAGTTCAGGAACAGAAAGTGTTGCCATAAAGTCATCCTGACCTTTTGCATCTTTATGAGGAATGCAGTCAACAACTTCGGCATCAAAAAGATTTGTTTCACCAATAAACTGCGCAACAAACTGTGTAGCCGGACTTTCGTAAATTTCGTAAGGTGTTCCAATCTGAAGCACATGCCCGTGATTCATTACGGCAATCCTGTCTGAAACAGAAAGAGCTTCTGCCTGATCATGAGTTACATAAATAAATGTAATTCCAATCTGGTCGTGAAGACGGTCAAGGTCAATTAAAAGATTTGCCCTGAGTTTTGCATCAAGAGCTGAAAGTGGTTCATCAAGAAGAAGAACTTTAGGTTCATTTATTAGGGCTCTTGCAATTGCAACGCGCTGCTTTTGTCCTCCAGAAAGCTGATTCGGCTTTTTGTAAATATGTTCATCCAGCTGAACAAGGTGAACATATTCGCGAACTTTTTTGTCTATTTCAGCTTTTTGAAGTTTTTTTAATTTTAAAGGGAACGCAACATTATCATAAACACTCATGTGAGGGAAAAGTGCATATGTCTGAAAAACTGTGTTTGAATGTCGTTTGTCTGGAGAAAGAGGAACAACATTTGTGTCGTCAAAAAGAACTGCTCCATCATCAGGGAATTCAAAACCTGCTATAATGCGCAGAAGAGTTGTTTTTCCACAGCCAGAAGGTCCTAGAAGAGAGAAAAATTCTCCCGGTTTAATTGAAAAGTTGATGTCATCCAAAGCAACAAAGTCGCCAAATCTTTTGGATACATGATCAATGGTTACCTGACTTCCGTTCATTCAAGAAACCTCAATCTAAAAAATGATAAGCCGCGCATACGCACAGCAAAAAAAACATTTTGTATAAAAAACTTAGCTATTTGTCTGGGTCGTTTTTAAGTGTCTTTATAAGTCATAAAATGCAATATATCTCAATTATTGTCAATACATTAATTAACAAAACTTTATTGAGAAAAACTTCCATATATAGTAAAATATGTGCGTGAGTAATACTGAATTTGAATACGGCAATTTTGTAGACCGTTCTGGAAATATAAAACAGAATGAACATAAGAAAAGTAATCTGAATCCGAAAAGTAAAGAAAATCTTAATCAGAAAACTCTGGTGCCACAAAAAACAGTGAATAAGATTCCTTCTGAAAAAACAGAGGCTAAAGTTATTGCTAGTCAGAAAAAGATTAGTGGTAAGGCAAAATCAAAAAGAATTGATTCAAAAAAAGCGTTAAAAAATAAAAACGACAAGCGCTTTAATGTAAAATATTCAATTGGCATAAAGCTTATTTCTATTATTTCGGCAATAGTAATAATTTCTCTTGGACTTATTACTTTTCTTGTTTCTTACTACATTTCAGCAGACACTCGCGTAAATGCCGAAAACAACAATTTTGTAATTAATAAGCGTACATCATCTGACTGCTCTAACCGCATCAATTCCATAATTTCCTCTGTAGGTATGTTTTATGATCTGGTTGATTCTGCAAACAATGATGAAAACGAAATAAACAAAAACGCATCGATGTTCTTTGAACGAAATTCAGATGTTATTGCAGTTTATTTTAAAGATAGGGAAGAGCCGTTTGTAAACAAAAAATTCCTTATTGCGAACGAAATTGAATCAGTTGCAGTTAGAAATTATTTTGTTCAGGAAGAAGAATTTGTCGGAAGTGAATATCGTATCAGAAATGCAATGCCTTATTTTGGTCAACCTGTTATTGCTCTGTTTTATCCGCTTTATAACAGTGGTTCTAATGAGGAAGCAGGAGTTCTTTTTAGTGCGGAATCGCTTTCAGAAACTTTTGGTACAGGTTCTCTTAATTCTTCGTTTCTTGTAGATGAGGAAGGAAAAATTGTTCTTCATCCGGATGTTGATTTGCAGAAGTCTGCAGCTGATTTTAGTGAGCATGTACTTGTTCAGGAAATGCTTTCGTCTTCAAATACAAGCAAGCAGGTCAGCTTTACGGACAAGGACGGCATTGAATATATTGGAGCCTATTCAAAGATTCCTTTTGGAAATTGCGGTGTAATAACAGAAGTTCAGACAGCAATAGTTCTTGAAGCAGTTAATAAAACAACCAGACAGAATATTTACCTTACGCTGGCAATTCTTTCTTTTGCAATTTTAATTATCTGGATTTTTGCCCGGTCTTTAAGTACTCCGTTAAAAAATCTTACTGAAGTTGCAAACGAAATCAATTCCGGAAATTTTGAAACGGATCTTTTGGATCAGCTTACAACTAAACGACGGGATGAAGTTGGTGTTCTTATTCACAGTACAAAAGCCGAACAGGATATTTTAAATACATTTACACGCCTTACAAATAAAGGTGTTACAAAGGCTATTGTACGTAAGGAAATTGATTTTGATCCGCACTTAAAAGATATAACTATTTTCTTTAGTGATATCCGCGGTTTTACTGCAATTTCGGACGGTTTTAATAAACGATTTGGTGAAAAATCTGCCGGAGAAATTATTAACTTCTTAAATGATTATATGAGCCGCATGGTAAACTGTATAACAATTTCAGGCGGAACAGTTGATAAGTTTGAAGGTGATGCAATTATGGCCTGCTGGGGCGTTCTTAGAGATGAAAATCTTGATTTTGAAAAACTTCCTGATTCAGATCCTAGAAAAAAAGAACTAAGACGCAGACATATGATTCATATAAAACGAGATGCCTTAAATGCCGTGCGAGGAACTCTTGCAATGCGTTATGCACTTATGCTTTACAATAAGGAAGCTGCGGCTTTTACAAAAGCTCACGAAAATGAGCCCAAGGCAAAATATAAGCCGCCTATCAGAATTGGTTCGGGGCTTAACAGTGGTCGTGCAACGGTAGGTTTTATGGGGTCTTACGACAAAATGGAATTTACTTCTATTGGAGATGCAGTAAACCTTGCAAGCCGAACAGAAGCTTCTAACAAGCCTTGTGGAACCGATATGCTTATTACAGAAGATACATACAGGCTTTTAAGGGATTTTATAAGATGCCCGGAAAATAATTATACAATACGGCCGGAATGTGAACCTAACGAAATTATTGTAGAAGTAATTCCGGTTATGTTCGAAGTAAAAGGTAAGGGAAAGCAGCATTTTTACGGTGTTGTAAATATGCCTAATTTTGACATAGAAGAATTCTTTAAGAAAAGTGACCCTGATTTTAAATTGGATCCTGATTGTGAAAAGGCTATTGGTCCAAAAGGTCCTAAAACATTAAATGAAGTTAGAAATATGCTTGGTATTCCTATTCCAGACTTTAGCGGAGTAAATCTTGATGAAGAAGAAAACAAAATTAAGATTTCCTGAGTTTCTTTTTGCTGTACTTTGTCTTTGTGTCTTCGCAGGAAGTCTTTATATGTTCTGGAAAGAATTGAATTCTACTTCTTCAAGGTCAGATAAAGACTCTGTTGCCGTAATTGAATTCAAAAGAAGACTTGCTCAGCGTAAATTTTCGGACAGGGTAGTATGGGAACGTTTACAGCAAAAATCAACTCTCTATAATGCAGATACAATCAGAACTGCTGATGATTCTGATGCAACAATTTATTTTAATGATGGTACAACTCTTGATATTCACGAAAATACAATGCTCCAGATTTTTTATTCTGATGGCGGCGTAAATATTAATATTTCTGGCGGTAATGTAGATGTCGATACGACAGATTCCGGTAAAAAGGTTTCTGTTTCTCTTGGCGATGGTTCTGTTGTTCATCTGGATACAGGTTCCAGGCTTACTGCGAATGCGGCAGATGACGGTTCTGCAAATTTTCAGCTTAAAGACGGTAATGCGTTAATTCAGACAAAGAATGGAGAACAGGCTTCTATTGTGCAGGGTGAAGGTATTGAACTTAGTGAAGACGGTGGCTTAAAGCATCATTCTATTTCTGTAACTTCGATTAAGCGTGATGAAAAGCTTATTACTTACGATGAAGAGACTATACCAGTTGTTATAAAATGGAATGTAGCAGATGATTATAAAAATGAAAAAATTATAGTAGAAACATCTTACAGTCAGAAATTCGATAAAATTGAGCAGAGCTTTGAACGTACTGGAGCCGATTCTGTTACTGTTGATTCTTCAAAGGGAAAGCTTTACTGGCGTGTTTATCCTGCAAAGGAAAAAGAAGATCCTGTTCGGGGCCGAATATCAGTTGCTTCACTTTCTCCTGTTGTGCCTGTTTCTCCGGCTCAAAAGGCAGTTTTTGCGTATAGAAATGAATATGACCTTCCTAGAATAATGTTTACCTGGACCGGAAATGAATATGCCGTTAATTACAAAATTGAAATTTCTCCAGATTCGAATTTTTCTTCGTTTGCAGTTCAGGATGTTGTAAACGAACCTCAGTATGTATGTAAATCTCTTGCCGAAGGAACTTATTTCTGGCGGGTAACACCGTATTATAAAATTATAGATGAAGGATATTCAGAACCTTCTGATGCTTTAAGTTTTAAGGTTAGCCTTAATTCTGATTTACAGCCTCCTGTGCTGCTGGTTCCTTATGCAAAGGCAAAAATTCCGTCTTATTCTAAAGATTCGGAACTTGCCTTTATGTGGAAATCAGCTGTAAAAAAGGCTGATTTTAAGCTGGAACTTTCTGCGACTGAAGATTTTTCTGAGATTTTATGGGCATCTGAAACCACTAATTCTACAAGAATGACTATGCCCTATAATCATTCAAATTTGCCTGACGGAAAATATTACTGGCGCGTTACCCGTTCTTCCGCTGAAGATTTGAATCCGGTTACTTCTGAACCTCTTAGTTTTGATGTGGCCCTTTACATTCCGGGTGAAACAAAGCTTGTGTATCCGCCTGTAAATTATTCTGTTGAACAGGCAAAAGTTTCTAATGTTGGCTTTACCTGGAAACTTGCAGACGAATTTATTGGAAAAGATACAGTTTCTGTATTCCAGATTTCTCCTGTACCTGATTTTTCGCGCAACGTAACAGAAATAAAAACCGAAAACTGCGAAATTCGCAATATCAATGTGCCTTCCGGCAAAAATTACTGGAGAATTGGCGTTGAAAATCCTAAGACTTCGCTTGCTGAATCATTTACACCGTATAGGGCAATTAATGTTCTTGGTCGGCTTGAAGCTCCAAAAATCAATAAACCTGCCGCCTCTCAGCTTATTACGGTAAACGGTTCAAATTCAGTAACCTTTGCCTGGTCTGAAGTAAAAGGAGCCAATTACTATAAACTTAAAGTTCTGGATGCAGAATCTGAGAGGGTTTTATGCGAAGTTCCTTCAACAAAGAAAACTGAATCTTTGCTTGTAATTCCGTCTGATTCTTTTGCCGCAGTAGGAAAGAAAAAATCACTTAAATGTACTGTGCAGGCATTTTCTGATGAAACAGAAGTTTCTGCGCTCAGAATTGGGCCTGTTTCTGAATGTGCTTTTGAAGTACGGCAGCCGCTTCCACTTAAGCTTTTGTCGCCTTTAAATGGTGTCAAAATTAACGGTCTTAACGCTTTGCGTCAGCCGGTTGTGCTAAGCTGGTCGTCAGAAGAAAAAATAAATA
The DNA here is from genome assembly GCA_002350445.1 of Treponema sp. UBA2869. Taxonomy (GTDB): domain Bacteria; phylum Spirochaetota; class Spirochaetia; order Treponematales; family Treponemataceae; genus Treponema_D. Next base: position 7,338 of record DEEV01000096.1, read on the forward strand.
ATGCAGAGCTTGTTCTTAAAAAACGTCTTTCGAACGGAAGTTATAAAACTGTAGAACGTTTTTCTAATGCAAAAAAGCAGGTTAGCCTTAAACGTCTTGCGCCTGGAACATATAAATGGTCTGTTTCTTCTGTGTTTACAGATGGTGTTGTTATTGAACCTGAAGAAAACGGTTCTTTTGTTGTAACGGAAGTTCCGCCGCTTTCTAAGCCGGTTCAAACACTTCCTGCTGCCAGTTCTGTTCTTGGCACAGAATATTTTAAGTCAAATAAAAATCTTATTTTTAAATGGAATGCCGTAAGCGGTGCGACAGATTATAATTTTGTTCTTTATCAAAAACTTTCCGGCGGTGGTCTTAAAAAGGTTTTTGAGCGCAATAAAGTGCGTGATACTGAAATAAAACTGCGTGATTTGAAAATCCTTGCAAACGGGGAATTTCAGTGGCAGGTAACTGCTTATGCTCATGCACGAGACAATTTTGAAGAGCAGAGGAGTCCCGAAACTTCTTCGGTATTNNGGTATTTACTATAGAAATAACAAAACCCGGAAAAGTTCAAACTATAGAACCTGGCAGGCAGTATGGTGAATAAAAAAACTGTTTTGTTACGGTACATTTTTATTTTCCTCTTTTTTGTATTCTGCAGCCAGATTGTATTTTCGGAAGGTTTTAAACAGAAAGTTTACTGGGAAACAGAACCAAATGCCTCTGAGTACAAGGTTGAAATTATTCCTGCTGACGGTGGAAAATCAACATATTTTACTACCAGTGAAAATTTTGTTTCTTTTTCTATGCCGGCCGGCAGTTATAAATACCGTGTTACTGCTTATGATGTTCTTGGTCATGAATCATCTGTAAGTGAATGGCAAAGTTTTAAAATTACTAAGGCTGTGGAGCCGGTTGTAAAAACACCACAAAAAGTTTCTGTTCCTCAAAAATCCGGCGAAAATTTTTCAATTCCTGTTGATGTTCAGAATATTGAAGAAGATTCAAAGGTTGAACTTATTAATAAAGCTACAGGAAAATCTGTAAAAGGAAAGCTTAACACTGTAAAAACAGGAGAAACTGTTTCATCAGCTTCTGTAGAATTTCCAAAAGTTTCGGAAGGTGAATGGGTTGTAAAAGTTACAAATCCGAGTGGGCTTAGTACAGAATCATCTTTGATTGAAGTTGAAGATGAAGCCGCCGTTCTTGCAAAAAGGGCTGCCGAGGAACAAGCTGAAAAACAGCGAATCGCAAAGGAACAGGCAGAAAAGCAGCGCATTGAACAGGAACAGAAAGAAAAACTTGAGCGCGAAAAACAGCTTGCGGAAGAAAAACACCGTAAAGAAGAGGAACTTGAAGCTAAAAAGAAACAGGAAGAAGAGCGTATTGCCCGTGAAAAAGAAGAACAGGAAAAGCGTCGCATAGAAGAAGAGCGTCTGGCACAGGAACAGAAAGAGCGTCAGGAGCAGGAAGAGCGGCAGCGTAATTATGAAGAGGAAAATCCTTATAAAGGAATGACCAAAGACGAAGCTGAGTTTGAGGAAGAAAAAAAACTGGCTAAAAATAATTTTAAAAATAAGAAAAAGAACAATGCGCTTGATTTGAATATTCTTGCTGGTGCCGGAATGAATTTTAACTTCTATGACGGGCAGCTCCATCATTTTAAGTCAGAAGATTTTTACCCTGAAATAAAGCTTAAGGTATCGTGGCTTCCTGTAAAGATTCCGGGCTGGCGTTTTGGTGCAGAACTGGAAGTTGACGGAATGCAGGTTCAGAAAACAGATAATGAATATTATGAAATGGAAATGCTCGCGCTTTGGCCGCAACTTGGTGTTCTTGTTCAGAAAGAACTTGTCCCTTCAACACTTTATTTGAATCTTAAGGCTGATGCAGGTATTTTCTTTATAAAAACAAAAGTAGGTTATACTTCAAGTGTTGTTTCTAAGAGTCCTGTAGACGGAATTTATTCATATATATCTTTTGGCGGGGCATTGTCAGTATTCTGGATACCTGCAAAACATCTTGTAATAGAAGCTGGTGGAGAGTTCAGGCATATAGCAATTAATGATATGCCTACAGGCTATGCAAGTCCTTTTGTCTGCATAGGTGTTAGATTTTAGTTAAAAAAAACTGCGAAGCACTAATAAAGCAGCACTTCGCAGAAAATTTGTTTATTAATCCTTTATGTCGAGCATCATAAAGTCAATTGGCTTTCCAGGTGGAATCATTGGCAGAACCATTTCGTCAAGAAAGATTTCTGCATCAATTACAGCTGGTTTTCCTGATTTTAAGGCTTCGTCAAATGCAGCTTCAAATTCCTTTTCATTTTTAACATGATAGCCCTTAATTCCATATGCAGAAGCAAGCGTTGTCCATTCTGGTCCAAAATCAAGAGTTGTGTTTGAATATCGCTTTTCATAGAACAAAGTCTGCCACATTCTAACATTTCCAAGGGCGTGGTTATCGAGAACAACAATGATAATTGGAAGTTCATAATGCTGAATTGTTGCAAGTTCGTTGCAGTTCATTCTAAAGGAGCCGTCACCTGCAAAGTGAACAACAGTTTTTTTAGGATTAGCAAACTGAGCGCCAATAGCAGCACCTGTTCCGTATCCCATTGTTCCAAGACCGCCGGAAGTAAGGAAAGTTCTTGGTTCTGTAAAATCATAGAACTGAGCTGTCCACATCTGATGCTGTCCAACTTCGGTTGTAACAATTGTATCTTCTTTTACCTTTGAATTTACACATTCAAAAATAAACTTTGGAGTAAGATCCCGTTTTACACTGTAAGCCTGAGGAACAGTTTTTTTCCATTCTTCAACCTGTTTATTCCATTCAGACTCCTTCTTTTTGTTTACAAGCGGAAGAAGTTCCTTTAGAACGTCCTTTATATTTCCAATCAAGGCGTTGTCAACATCAATCATTTTATTGATTTCAGCAGGATCAATATCAAACTGAATAATAGTTGAATTTTCAGCAAAGCGGGAAGGATCGCCAATTACCCGGTCAGAAAAGCGGCAGCCGATTGCAAGAAGAAGGTCGCTCTTATCGCAGGCTGTGTTTGCCGCATAAGTTCCGTGCATACCAATCATTCCGCACGAAAGTTTGTGCTTGTTAGGGAATGCAGCTTTACCCATCAAAGACATTGCAACTGGAATATTTGCCTTTTCGGCAAGTTCCTTAAGTTCCTTGTAAGCTTCAGAAGGGATTACTCCGCCGCCGGCATAAATAAATGGTCGTTCAGACTTATTAATAAGTTCAGCAACTTTTTGAATCTGTTCCTTTTTAGGGAAGTTTACTTTCGATGGATGCTGTGGTTTAAGTTTTGAAACATCAACCGGAGTAAATTCTGTTTTTGCTGCAGTTACATCTTTTGGAATGTCAATTAAAACCGGTCCTGGTCTTCCTTCTTTTGCAATAAGAAAGGCTTCGCGTATAACGTTTGCAAGGTCCTTTACATCGTGAACAATAAAATTATGCTTTGTGATAGGCATTGTAACGCCGGTAATGTCAATTTCCTGGAAG
>DEEV01000096.1:10920-11325 GCA_002350445.1 Treponema sp. UBA2869
ATAGAATCCATATAGGCAGTTGCAATTCCTGTTACCAGATTTGTTGCACCAGGACCGCTTGTTGCCATACATACGCCAACTTTTCCAGTTGAACGGGCATAGCCGTCAGCTGCGTGACTCGCACCCTGCTCATGTGCAGTAAGAATGTGGCGGATTCTGTTAGAGTTTTTATAAAGTTCATCGTAAATGTTTAAAATGGCTCCTCCCGGGTAGCCAAAAACAGTGTCTACGCCCTGTTCAATTAAACATTCAATTACAATTTGTGATCCAGATATTTCCATATTTTTTCCTTTGTTATGTGATTCGGAATTACAGTCTTTCTTTAATTGCTGCAATAAATTTCCATGAATCAAGAGTTTCTTTTGCTGCAGGCTCTGCAATGCGGGCAATGTCGCCTGTCATGTA
>DEEV01000096.1:11452-11601 GCA_002350445.1 Treponema sp. UBA2869
ACAGGGTTTGTAGAAGTTTTTTCGCCTTTGAGGTAGCGGTAATAGTGTTTCTGAACTGTACCATGGCTTGCTTCATATTCAAAATTTCCGTCAGGGCTAACCAAAACTGAAGTCATCATAGCAAGAGAACCGCAGGCAGAAGCAATCAT
>DEEV01000087.1:0-2954 GCA_002350445.1 Treponema sp. UBA2869
CAGGGCTTTGCAAAGCCTCTCAACGACTTGAGCCGCGGATGTTCTGTAGAAGACGTAATTGCAACGGTGGCAGTTACAGCATTGCAGGCTTAACCTACGCGCACTTTTTGCGCAGCAAAAATGCGAAAAGCTCGCCGTCAGGCGAGCGTATTACCGCCCTCCAAGCTTAGCACATTATTCAGCGGGCGTTGCGGGCCGGCGCCTGAGGCCCGCTGGGTGGGATAGGCCGCAACGAAGTGCGGCCGTAAGGCGGGGCTCCGCCTTCCTTTCCTTCCTAAAATCTAAATCTCTTCAATATTCAAATCTGGTTTTTCACGCTTCAAAACAATAACTGTTACATCATCTTCGCGGGCAGAACCTTGCACATGCTGATTCAACGAGGCCATTATATTTCGCAAAATCTGCTGGGCATCTTTTTCGTGATGCTTTCGAATAATTTCCATAACTCGCTCACGGCCAAATTCTTCGCGGTTTACAGACATTGCTTCAATAAGTCCGTCGGTAAAACAAACAAGAATATCATCTTCTTCCATTTCGAATTCTATTGATGGGAACGAAACTTCTATATTGCTTATTCCAATTGCGCCAAACTGCTTCTGATTTTCGCCCAGATGAAGCTCAACAAAATCACCGCGTTTATCAGAATAAAAAATCGGGTAAGGATGTCCGCCACTCGTCATTGAAACACGGCAGTTTCCCTTCTTATCAAAATCATAGAACTGGAGCAAAAGTCCGGTAAGATAATTGTCTACATTTCCCTTTGCTTCTATAACCAGATAGTTAATTTCTTCCAGGGCTTCGGACATTGGAACATTGTAGCGGTATGCATATTCAAACGACTGCTGAATAATGTTTTTTGCAAGCATTGTAATAAGACCGGCCGCAATACCGTGTCCTGATGCATCAAAAAGCGCAAGACCTTCGAGTTTTTCTTCCTTATAAAAATATTCATACAGATCGCCCGAAACCGATGAAAGCGCTTCGTAACTGGTTGCAACATCCCAGCCGCGGAAATTTGTTTCCGGCATCATAAAGAATTTTTTCTGAACCGCCGCCGCCATTTCCAAATCTTTTTTAGAACGTGTAATTTCTTTTTCAAGTTCTTCGTTTGCAGTAATAAGTCCGGAAGTTTTTATTTCAACCTGTTTTTCAAGATCATTTACAACAAGGTCATAACTTTTGTGAATGCGGGAATATCGAACACCGAACATAATCATAAACATTATGAGTGTCAGGTTCCAGCCAAAAACTACAAAGTAAGGATAATCAATAACCTGCATAACGTGTCGCAAAACAACATCCACAAACATTGTAATTTCCATCGGCAAATAGCCAATAAGAACTATAAGACACATTTTTTTGTATTCAAGAAAACGGAAATTCCTGATTACATAATAGTAGCCGATTAAAATTTGAGCCAGCGAAACGGCAAGCAGGAACGGGCAAGATTTTATAAGCAGTGCATAATCCGGAATAACCAGAGTATAAATAATAGAAACCCACAAAATAACCTGCATTGTAACAATAACAGGGAAAGAACGCACTGTATCAACAATTTCTACAGCAAGTTTTCCAAGAAGGAACGAAATAATATAGAAACTTATGCACAGACAAACCTTTGTATAAAGCAGATACGGAATACTGTAAAACCACGGAGTTATAGGGCCATAGAAGAACGAAAGCAGAAAAAGCGACGTACAGGAAAGATTCGAAAAAATCATATATTCCTTTTCCTGTTTTCGCGTTATGTACAGAATTGCAAAAAGAATCCACGACATAAAACAGCCGCCGACAAAAAGCATGTAAATGGTAGAAGTTAAAAAAGTCTTTTTATCGGATTCACGTCTGGATGGTTCATATTCACCAATGTAAACGCCATTTGCAATGGAAGAACGCCCATGCGCCCAAACTTTAATATAAAGCGTATTTTTTTCGCTCTGATTTATACATGATTTTGAAAGATGATAAAAGCAGTTTGTAAACTGCAGGGCACGTTCATTAGGCGGAAAGTTTCCATGACTGCCAACAAAAACTCCGTTTATATAAACCTCGTCTGCCATGTGAATGTACGGAATCACAAGGCCAAGTTCACAGTCTCGCAATTCTGCTGGAATAAAAAATTCAGACTTAAGCCAGAGATACGAACCGTCAATGCCAACAAGCTTTTCCAGATTTCTGTAGCCCATATTATTAAGCTTTTTAAAACTGCGGATTCTTTCAGCATCTTCCGGAGTCGAATCTGCCGTTGTTTTTGTCCAGAAAAACGTCTCGTCCAGATAAAATTTTGGTTCATAATCCTTTTTACAACCGGCGAAAATTAGAGAAGACAAAAATATAACTAGAAGAATACACTTCCGCATAGTTTATATTATACCACACTTTTTAGTTATATTAAGTCTTTTAAAAATAATTTCTGTGATTTTTAATATAGAAAATTTTCAGGGGGCAACCGTGCAGGTTTTCTCCGAAAACCCGCACGGTCGGGTGCTTCAAGGCTTGCTAACGCGCGGTCTGCCGCTTCGCAGCAGACTGGCTTCGCCACCTTTCCGCCCCCTTGCCTGTTTCAGATCGGAATTTACAAAGTTGCAATTGCTCTTTTTACTCGTTCTATAGATTTTTCAACACCCAATACAAGAATTGAACCAATTAACGGAGGGCTTACACGACTTCCAGTAACGGCCATTCGTATTGGCATCCGACCTGACAAGCAGGTCGGGCGCTTATAGGAAATTTATAAGACAGCCACGCTCTCGCGTGGTGAGCGTCATAAAATCACCTAATCCTACAAAGTTGCAATTGCTTTTTCAATTCTTGCCAGAGATTTTTCTTCGCCAAGAACTAAGATAGAACCGATGAGCGGTGGAGAAACACGGCTACCAGTTACAGCCATACGAATTGGCATCATGAAATCGCCAAGCTTAATTCCAAGCGCTTCTGCCTTTGTCTTTGCCAAA
>DEEV01000087.1:3038-3394 GCA_002350445.1 Treponema sp. UBA2869
GGCTCAGTAAACATAAAGTGAACCATTTCTGCAGCTTCTGTAAGGAACTTAAGACGTTCCTGGATAAGTGGCATAAGTCCCATTAATGTTTTTTCAACATCTTCTGTGCTCATATTCATTGACTTATCAACACAGTATGGACGGCCATCTTCACCAAGTGCAACACCAGAGAACTCTGGACCAACATTTGGTTTTGGCTGTGGGTTCTCAGGATTAATTTCCAAAGTTGCATCGCCTGTACCAGTAATAAATGGAAGTGTCCATTTGTAAAGATCTTCAGTGCTCAACTGGCGGATATAATTTGAGTTAAAATATTCAAGCTTTTTGTAATCGAAAACTGCAGGAGCCTTGTTCAA
>DEEV01000102.1:0-7615 GCA_002350445.1 Treponema sp. UBA2869
AAAAGCAAAACTCCCATTCTGTAAAAACCACGGAGAATATACACCTGTATTTTTCCCGCTAATCACCTGCGGAGAAGTTTTATCAAGCAAAATTCCTCTCAAAAATGTATTTTCATAATCAGTTTTAAAGGCTGTTACAAAATCAGATGCATCACGATTAAAATCTCCGCATATTAAGATTTTTGATTCCGGCTGAACCAGCAGTTTTTCATTTAAATTATACGCAAGCACAAGTTCCTGCCAGTCGCGCCATATTTCTGATTTATTTTGACCGCCGGATTTTGACTTCCAGTGATTTGCAAAAACGAAAAAATCAGAATGGTCGGAATGAACGCAAACACAAAGCAAAGGACGCATAGGAGGCTGAATTGATTTTTGTGTTCGTACATCAAGTGAATGAACTTTTACATCTGACAAAGGAAATTTTGAAAAAACAGCGCAGCCGGTTGCCGAACCAGGATTTGTTGCAAAGCAGGCATACCGCCATTTAATTTTCCAGGAAGATACGGCAAGGAAATTTGCAATATCCTGAACTACAGCTTCGTTTTCAATTTCTTCAAATACAAAAATATCAGAATTTAATTCCAGCATAGATTTTGACAGCCGCTTAAGCCTTTGAATATATTTTTCTTCTGTCCATACCCCGGGCTTTTTAAATTCAGCATATTCAGTTCCATTTAAGGTTGAATCAAAAAAAGTCTGTAAATTCCAAGTGCAAAACGAAATATCTTTTTCTTTTTTTATCGAACAGGAAAAACACAGAAAGAAAATTGCCGAAATTACAGGAAAACCAATGAATATTTTTTTTAAATAGCCTTTTGAAATTTTCATATACACCTCTTAAGTGCCGCCAATTTACTTACAGCCGCTTACAGTTAAATAGTGCAGAGAAAATCAAATTTGACCACTTTTTTTAAATTTTTTACAAATTTTTTAGCAAAACCCAGGTTGCTCCGTTTCCGCCGTCCTGCTTTGTTTTTGGATGCCCCGAAGCCCCGCATCTTTTATCACGTTCAATAAACCTGCGCACAAGTTNNTCACTTCCCTTGGTATGAATTCCTTTTCCGTGAATAATCATAACTTTATGAAGCCCACGGCGCATACAGTCACCAATAAAATAATTAAGGCGTTCCTCAGCTTCATCCTGATGAAGACCATGCAAATCTATAAAAGCCTCTGGATTCATATTTAAGAGATAGTTTCTGTCGTTTAAGCGGCTGCGTTCTTCTGCCTCTTCGGCCATTTTATCTTTATCAACAGTTCCGTAACGTCTAAGCCACATTTCCATAGGGTTTATTTTTCTGGAATTCTGCTGCCTGATTCTTTCTTCAAAATCACGTTCCGCCGCAAGCTCCTTTTCTTCTTTTGTTGGCGCATTTGCCTTTTTATGCGAAACTTGATTTTTATTTTCAGCCGGGCTTTTTTTCTTTTTTTCTGACTGAATTGCATCCCACTGATTTAAGATATCTTCCATATTCATTTTGAATTACTCTCCATTTATCAAAATTACATTATCTTTAAGGCACCAGCCGCTCTGTTCGCTAAGTTCAACAAAATACCACCCGGCAGTTTCTTCCGAAATTTGAACGCGACTGCCTGCAGGAAGTTCTGTAAGACCTGACGCTTTTTCTTCTGGAATAGATTTTAATGTTCCGCCGGTAAAAATTCCGTATTTCTTTTTAAACTGAACTGCAGAATACAAAAGCTGAGTTGCAAGACCAACGGAAACAAGCGCAAAAATCATTACAGGCAGCATCTGTTTTTTTCTAATTGCAATAAAAAGAATCAGAAGGCTTGCAAAAAGCAGCACTGCATACAAATATAAAATTCCTTTTGAAAATTCATTTTTATCTGACGGAAGATTCAGCCTTTCTTCTTCGGCTTTACGTTCCTTTTTTATTTTTGAATAACCCGATATCGTAGACTTTTCTTTTGACCTTAGCCGCGAAATTTCTACGCAGTCATCGTAAGTAACCACAACCTCTTTAGCAGTAAGCCTTGCTTCGTCAGTTTTTTCAAACGCCTGGGCAAACGCCTTGTCCTGACTTTGAGATTCATTTGCCGCAAAGCCTTTCTGACTGTTTATAAAAAATTCCGGGAAGAGTATGTCGGTTTTATAGCCATCATAACTTGTTGCCGTAATTCTGATTTTAGGAAATGCAATTTTTCCCTCTGCAAGCGTAAACCATTCAAAAGTTGAAACCGGAATATAACTGTCTGTGTACTGCTTTTCGCGGTAGCGAATTTCCGTAATTTCGTAAACCTTTGTCTGCTTAAAAATAGATTCCTTTGGAATTTCCCAGTTGAAATTTATAAGCTGTGTTGCGTATTGAAGGTAAATTGTAAATATAAGCTTTTCACCGGTTTTTACATTCAGATTAAAATCGGCAGGCTCGTCGGAGAAAAATTCTTTGCCGTTTGAAAAAACAATTACTGCGCGAGGGCTCATATTTGCCGGATTATCTTTTATGCGGATTCGCGGGAAAACTGCCGAACGTGATTTTCCCTGAATTGTAAGCGGAAGCCGCGGAATCTGATAATAACCTTTTTTAGAAAACGAATACCAGATTTCAATTTTTGTTCCACCTTCTTCTCCAAGATTTTCTGATTTATTCATGTTCTTAAAATTTATATTTTCTTTAAAAGCCGGAACATTCACCTGCACCTGCGATGCACGCACATTCGGAATTATCACTGTAAATTTTATATTGTCATTTACGTAAAAATTCTGACCTGCTTCCGGCTCAAAAGTGTACGAATTTTGTGAATATGCATTTGCGTAAAATAAAAATACAAACGCCAGCGCAATTAATAGTCGTTTTCCAAATTTTGAGGCTGGTTTGATTCGCTGTTTTTCCATTGATTTTTATCATTCTCCTTTATATGACGGAACACTGCATTTTCCAAGTCGTTCAAATCTGATTTTTCATCACTTGCAGGCGTTAGCCGGCTTTCGTTCTGTTTTGCATTAACGTTTATCATCTGAAGGGAAAGTTCCAGATTTATTTTTGCATTAATTTTCGTATTATCTATTTCCAGGGCTTTTCTAAAAAATTCCCTTGCCTGTTCATAATTTGCATTTTTATGTTCGATAATTCCAGCATTATAATACGCCGCAAACCTTACGTTATCTGGAGCGGTAGCAGAAACTGCCGAAAAATTTTCCAGTGCAGATTCATTTTCATCAAGCATTGAATAAGCCGTTCCAAGATTATAATAGCAATAGGCAAGTTCATCCTGATTTTCTGTCTGCAAAGCCTCTTCTGCCGCTTTTTTAAACTGACTTACCGAATGCCGATACTGTTTTTTATGCCACGAATATGTGCCATCAAGAATTTTCGCAGTATTTCCGGAACAGCCGCTTAAATTTAAAACAGCAAGCACAACAAGCGACGCTCCTAAAGTTTTTTTAATATTCCGTGAAAACTTTTTTAAGTCAGCTTCTGTAAAGAAAAAGCTTAGCGCGAACGCGAAAATTGATGCCAGAAGGAAAAATCGGTAGCGCGGGATTGTTTTTGCTTCATAAGAAGTTATTCCGCCGTTTTCCAGTGTAAGCTGATTTAATAGCTGCATTGCAGAACCCCGCTGCGTTGAATTTACATAACTTACGCCAGCCTTGTTTTTATAAAAACTCATTTTGCCGTTTGCTTCGGAAATTGCCGCTTCAATTTGCTTTGTACGCAAAGCAGACTGAACTTTTGTTTTTTTATCTCCTGCAAGAATTTCTGTTTCTGTTTCTTTGCCAAAACCAACAATTGTTAAAGGAATTCCGCTTTTTATACATTCAACACAGGCATTAACAAGCTGACGATCAGTTTCTTCTCCATCTGTAAAAACCCAGATCCGACCGGCAGCGGAATAGTTTTGAGGAAAACTTTCCTTTGCACATAATATTCCCTTTCCAAGGCTTGTGCCCGGCGCTGTCATAAGATTTGGATTCATAACTTCAATCAGCGATTCAATAATGGAAGTATCTTCGGTAAGCGGAATTGCAGCAATACCTTCGCCCTTTGCAAGTACAACCGAAACATTTGTTCCATTCATATTTTTCAAAAGCTTTTTTGCATAAACGCCGACAGATTCCAGACGAGTCATTCCGCCAGGTCCGTCTTCGGCAAGCATACTGTTTGAAATATCAAAAACAAAAGAAACCGCTGCTTCGCTTTTCTGTACCGGAACAAAATACGTTCCCCATGCAATTCCCGAATGTGCCGTAAGAAGCAGTATAAAAGCCAGCACTAAAAATGCTGAGCGCACGTAAAGGATTTTTTTTAATCTGAAACAAATCATTTCACGCAGGAAAATCCGCTTTATTATCCACGCCGCAATAAAAAGAATAATTGCAACACGCAAAAGTTTCTGATAATAAAATTTATTCACATTTCTGTAAGAATAAGTCTGAGAAACAGATTCATTTTTTGCAACAGCCATAAGACTTGCTACAAGTTCGTTTATTGTCCGTACTTCAAAATATTGACCGTTTGCAATGGCAGCAATTTTCCTGAGCGACGCAGAATTAAAATCAGAATCAAGATAACCTGAATAAAGCTTGCCGGTAACAGGATCTGTGTATTCAATTGGAACATTTCCCTTTGAGCCTACGCCAACAACATAAAGTGCAATGGAATTTTCACTTGCAATTTTTGCAGATGTTTCGGGATGAATTTCTCCGGCATTATTTTCTCCGTCGGTAAGCAGAATTATACATTTTTTTGGCGCCGAAGACGAAACAAGATGACACACCGCCGTGCTAAGTCCGTCTCCAATTGCAGAACCGTTTCCTAAAATTCCGACCTTAAGTTCGTCCATTCTTGTGTTAAAAACAGAACGATCAGCTGTAGGAGGAACAAGCACGCTCGCCGAACTGCCAAGCGCAACAATCCCAAAACGACAGCCATCGTGCTCTATTGTAAGATTTTTGATTGAATTTTTTGCAGCCTCAAGGCGGGTAAGTCCGTCAACATCTTTTGCCGCCATAGAAGGACTTGTATCTACTACGAAAAAAATGTCCGTTCCAAGCGAAGAATAAACTTTTTCACGAGTCAAAATTACAGGACTTGAAAAAGCCGCAGCACAAAAAATAAATGCAATTATTATCAAAAGATTTGCAAACGCTGAAAAAAATCTGTGCGCCTTTCCCTTATATTCAAAAGCTTTTCCGTTCCAGTTGAAAAAAACCGCCGTAAAAGAAATCTGATTGAAAATTTTTAAATGCCGCAAAATATAAAGCAGCGGAATTAACAGTAAAAGCAAAAAGCCTGCAGGATTCTGAAATTCAAGCATCAAACAGCCTCCTGATTTTCTTCCGCTTTTTCAATTTCTTCTATAGCTGTAATGGAATCTAAAAGCGTCATTATAAAAAGTTCCTGCTCGTTAGCTGAAAAAACAAAATTTTTGCAATAACGAACTTTGTCGGTAAAAGTAAAAATATCTGTTATTTTATTAAACGCTTCCTGTTTTTTCTGAGAAAGGTTCAGATTAATTTTCATGTCCGGCGAAGTAATTTTTGTAAAAGGCAAATCAAAACGAATTTCAAGATAATTTCGCATGATTTTTTGAATCTGAGTCGCAACTTCCGTTTCCCAGGTTGTTGAATCCAGGTAGGCTTCTTCTGCCTGTAATTCCGAATTTCCCGCACCGCCCGCAGATTTTTTTATTTTTTTAGAATTTTTGTCGGTTTTTAAAAGATTTTTGAGCAGCTTTTTTGTAAGCCGTTCGTTTTTTTTGTATTTTCGACGCAGTTTTCTTTCTTTAAAAAACAAACCAACTTTTTTTCGCTTGATAATGAGGTTTATAAGCAGAATTGAAACTGCAAGAAAAACAAGCAGAATTGCATAAAGTTTGTATGCCGTGCCCGGCAAAAGCAGCGGAGGATTTACGTCTCGTAAGGTTGACGCAGAAACCTGTTCTGAAACTGACTGTATGTTTACCGCGCTAAAAGAAATCTCTACGGAAGTTTCCGGATTTGCTTCAGAAACAAGCCTGTAATTCGGAAAAAACAGATCTCCGGTTTTCCACGGAACAAAAGTTATAGAAAGCTGATAAAAATCTGTTCCGGAATGAAGAAGCTTTATATCACGAATTTCATAATCACTAGATTCTGTCTGTGAAGAAAAACCTGCTTCAACAAGATTTTTTACGTTTGAGTTGAATGTACAGCGAAGCTCTGCAGGGTCGCCTATATATACTTTTTTTGGAATTAAAACCTGCTGTGGCGATATTTTCATCTTTTTGCCCCAAAAATGCCGTTAAGAACATGGAAAGGTTCTTTTTTAGTATCCATTATGACCGGAAGAATTCCATGCTTTACGCAGCAGTCATTCCAGCGGGTTTCCAGAGCTTTTGAATAACTGCGCCACTCTTTTTTTAAGCTTTGCGAAGAAGATGGCAGCATCATTTTTTTGTGACTTTCTGCATCTTCAAAAAGCACAGTTCCAATAGACGGAAGTTCATCATCAAAAGTATCATGGACACGAAGCGCAATAACATCATTTTTCTGTGCAAGTGAAATTAAAGGCTTTTCATAGTCATCGGTCTTAAAATCTGAAATAACAAAAACAAGCGAACGTTTTTTTAAAAGGCTTCCGGCTCCATTCAATGCATTAGAAAGTGCCGAGCCTTCAGAATGATTTTCTGAAAGTCTGTCTAACCTTGTAAGTAAAAGCATTGTTCTTTCGCGGCCTAGTTCCGGCTTACACGAAAAAAACACTTCTCCGTCAAAAAATACTGCACCAACAGGACAGTTATTTAATTCTGCCGCAATGGAAATAAGCGCAGCCGCTTCCGAAGCAGATTCATACTTTGTCCGTTTATTACCTGTTTCCAGAAACATGGAAGAAGAAACGTCCAGAATCAAAAAAATCTGAAGTTCACGTTCTTCTTCGTAAATTTTTACGTAAGGGCGGTTCATTCTTGCCGTAACGTTCCAGTCCAGCGTGCGTATATCATCACCGGGAATATAATCGCGAACACCGGAAAATTCCATTCCCTGCCCTTTATAAAGCGAGCGGAAATTTCCAGCCTTCATTCCTTCGGCAAGGTCGCGTGCAATAATACGCAGATAAGAGGCTTTTTTTACAAGATTTTCGTTATCAGACAAAAAATTCATCTTTGCGGCTTTCTTACACTAATTTAAATTACGGGAGCGGAACAGAATCAAGAATTCTTTTTATAATGTCATCAGACGTAATGCTATCTGCAGAAGCTTCGTAAGAAAGAACAAGTCTGTGTCGCAAAACATTCAGTGCAACAGCTTTTATGTCTTCCGGTAAAACGTAATCGCGGTTTTCAAAAAGAGCGTGAATTTTTGAACACTGGAGCATGGCAATTCCGGCGCGTGGAGAAGCTCCAAAATGAATGTAACGCGTTATATCTTCTTTTTTTTCTGCGGCAAATGCCTGTGTATGAAAATAACTGGAATTTGAACCGTTTGAATTCTTTTCGGCTTTTGCGGCATTTGGTCGTGTAACGTTCAAAATAGAAACAATATATTCAATAAGTTTTTCGTCGCAATTAACCTTGTCTACAGCTTCACGCATTGCAAGAAGTTCCTTTGAACCAAGCACTTTTTTTACAGGAATTTCAGACGCTTTTCCGCAGGTTTTTACAATATTTA
>DEEV01000102.1:7631-29384 GCA_002350445.1 Treponema sp. UBA2869
TCATCTTCAAAAGAAGGATAGTTAATTACCAGCTTCATAATAAAACGGTCAAGTTCTGCTTCCGGCAAATTATAAGTTCCTTCCTGTTCAACCGGGTTTTGTGTTGCAAGTACAAAAAATGGCTGTGGAAGCTTAAAGGTTTCTTCGCCAATTGTAATCTGACGTTCTTCCATTGCTTCGAGCATTGCCGACTGAACTTTAGCAGGCGCGCGGTTTACTTCATCTGCAAGAACTACATTTGCAAAAACAGGACCTTTGCGTACAGAAAAACTGCCCTTTGCCTGTTCGTAAACAACAGTTCCAGTTACGTCGGCCGGAAGAAGATCTGGCGTAAACTGAATGCGCTTAAAATCTAAATCAAGAATTTCTGAAATTGTTTTGATTGCGAGTGTTTTTGCAAGTCCTGGAACACCTTCCAGAATTACATGGCCGCCTGCAATAAGGGCCATAAGAATATCGTCAACAAGATGCTCCTGCCCGATAAGCCTTTTTGAGGTTTCTGCACGGACAGATTCAATTATATTTTTAATTTTAGTTTCCATAATCAGAGTATAGCACAAAATTTAAATTGCATAAATATACAAAAATCACTATAAATTTGCATAATCATTGACATAATAAGGTCAAATATGAATAATATTTGTTCGGACGAAAAATTTAAAATCAGACGGTACTGATTTTAAAACCTGTTTTCAGTACAAAAAACTGAAGTTTTATTTAAGAGGAAAAGTTATGAATCCATTAGCCGAAGCACTAAACGAAACTTTAAAAGGAAGCGTTGCCGGAGACCTTTTGTCCGACATGGGAAAACGCCTTTATTTTCCAAATGGAATTATTTCGCAGGGCGGAGAAGCCGCAAAAGACGCAACCCTGGCAAATGGAACAATAGGTATGGCGGTTTCTGGCGGGAAGCCAATTGAGCTTGATTCTTACAAAAAAAATATGCCTAATTTTACATCAGGAGAAACCGTTGCTTATGCAAAGACAGCCGGCATTCCTGATTTCAGAAAGCTTTGGAAAGAAAAAATCATAGAAAAAAATCCTCTTCTTAAAGGAAAATCATTTTCTCTGCCAGTTCTGGTTCCTGGTCTTACAGCTGCACTTTCTTATGTTGCAGATCTTTTTATTGATGCTGAAAAACCTCTTCTTGCTCCTGATCCATGCTGGGACAACTACGAACTTATTGCGGCTGCAAGACGCGGTGCAGAATTCCATCAGTTCAAATGCTTTGAAAACGGCGACTTTAACCTTGCAGGTCTCGAAAAAGCAATGAAAGATGATGCAAAAAAATACGGCTCAGTTCGTGTTATACTTAATTTCCCTCAGAATCCTTCAGGCTACAGTCCTACAAAAGATGTTGCAAAGAGAATTGTAGAAATTGTAAAGGAAATTGCAGAGTCTGGAAAAAAAGTTCTCGTGCTTTCTGACGACGCATACTTTGGATTGAATTACGAAAATGATATTGAACCTCAGTCGCTTTTTGCTTATATGGCTGATCTTCATGAAAACGTACTTGCTATAAAGGCTGATGGTCCTACAAAAGAAGATTTTGCATGGGGTTTTAGAACCGGCTTTATTACATTTGCTTCAAAAAATCTTACAGAAGAACAGTATACTGCCCTTACAACAAAAATTATGTCAGCTATCCGTTCATCAGTTTCCTGCGCTTCTACACCATCGCAGACTCTTGTAATGAAAGCTTTGAACGATCCTGCTCATAATGCACAGAAAAAAGAACTTCGCGATATGCTTAAGCGCCGTTACGATGCTGTAAGAAAATTCGTAAACAGCCACAAATCATCAGTGCTTACACCGCTTCCATTCAATTCCGGTTACTTTATGTCATTCAATGTAAAAACTTCAAATGCCGAAGACATAAGAAAAAAACTTCTTAAAGAAGAAGGAATCGGTATTATTCAGATCGACAAAAACACACTCCGCGTTGCTTTTTCAAGCATTGACGAAGATAAGATTGAAACAGTTTATTCACGCATATATAATGTAGCTGAGGCTATGTAATCCGTGAAAAAACGAAACTGCACGGTGGTCAAAATTATTACGGCCACCGTTTTTTTATGCTCTGGTATTCTCTTTTGTTCCTGCAAAAAAACGCCAGTCAGTAATTTTGATACAAAGAATAAAGTTGTAATCTGGACAGATAACAGTGAATTTGCCCAGTACATTGAACTTTTTAATAAACTGCATCCAAAAAATAATGCAATTCTTGTTTACAAGGAAAATCCGATGCTTTCTTTGCCACCTGCAAAGGATGAGCTTACTCCGGACATTATTGTAGGTTCCTGGCTGCGTTCAAGCAATACAAAAAAATATTTTAAGCCGCTTGACTATCTTTTTGACCGAAAGCTTCTTTCATCCGAGTTTTTTTACAAGCAGCTTCTGGACGCTGGAAAAATAAGAACAAGGCAGTATCTTCTGCCGGTAAGCTTTAATTTACCTGCCGTAATTTTTGACAACACAAATAAAGATTACGTAACAGAAAACTACACGCTTTCCCTGGAACAGCTGGAAAAAACCGGAGCAAAATATAATCAAAAGCGAGAAAACGGCACCTATACCCGAATAGGATTTTCTCCTCTTGCAAATAATGATTTTCTTTATTTTACGACCAAAATTTACGGGGCTGACTTCCGCGAAGAAAAATCACATATTACGTGGAACAGAAACGGTCTGAATTCAACTGTTGAAAATCTTAACAACTGGATTGTAAATACAAATTCTTCAGTTCAGGCGGAACAGGATTTTGCATTTAAATATCTGTTTATGCCTTCGTACAGACAAGTTACATCCGGAAGAACGCTTTTTGCATACATAACAAGTGAAACACTTTTTAAGACACAAAAAGATTTAAACCTGAACATTGATTACCGATGGATTGCCGGCAACAATAAAATCTACATAGAAGATTCATTTAAAACACTGGGAATTTACACCAAATCTCAGAATCAGGCGGGCGCAACAGAATTTATAAAATGGTTCTTTCAGGCAGAAAGCCAGCAGGAAATTCTTCTTAGGAAAGACAAGCTTAAACTGGAAACTGCACAGTTCGGAATTTCAGGCGGATTTTCTTCGCTCCGCGACATAACAGAAAGAGTTCTTCCGCTTTACTATAACCAGCTGCTTACAAACCTTCCTCCTGCCCAAATGCTTTGCGTTCCGCAAAAATTACCGGCCAGATGGGAAAGTTATACAAACCTTGTTATTAAACCATACCTTGAACAGTCACTTTCAAGCGGAAAAGAAGAATCAACAGCTTCAATTCCTAATTTGGAAAAGGAATGGCGCAAAAAAGTTTTTGACTAAGCTTTTTATTCCAGAACAAGGTCGCAAACAGTTGCATCTACCGCACGAATTAAGTCGGCAGGTGCAATTTTTATTTGTACGCCCCGCTGGCCGCCGCTTATACAAACCTTTTCGTTCTGCATAATCTGGGCATCTATAAACGTTCTGAATTTTCGTTTCATTCCAACAGGTGTGCATCCACCGCGAATATAGCCGGTAAGAGCAAGCAGCTCATCAGGCTTTACAGGATTAATTTCCTTACAACCCGCAGACTGGCGCGCTTTTTTTAGGTTAATTTCGTTTACTGCACTCTGGCAAAAAACGCACAATTCCTTTGTTTCTGTACGCATAACAATAGTTTTAAATACCATTTCTGGTTTTACGCCAAGCTTTTCGGCCATTCTAAGAGCCGCACCCTTTGCAAGTTCATGCTCTCCGTCATCTTCATATTCACTTACTTCATACGGAATCTTAAGTCCATCAAGAATTCTCATTGCATTAGTTTTTTTCATAAATCACCACCAGAAAAATTAAAAAGTTTATTGCGCCTGTCCAGATAAAATTTGAGTAAAAAAAAACGCCGGCAAAAAAACCGACGTTTTATCATTCATTTACAGAAAAATTAGTCCTGCTTTGCTTCTGCAGCCTTTGGAACTCTTACTTTCTTGTTTACAAAACCTGCGCTAAGACAGCGTGAACAGATTTTAATAGTTCTTACAGTTCCGTTTCCAAGGTCAGCCTTTACAGTATGAAGATTTGGTCTCCAAGTTCTGCGTGTATGGTTATAAGACTTGCTGACTTTATTTCCATGCATTACGCCTTTTCCGCAAATATCACACATTCTAGACATTTTCTTTATCCTTCCTTATAAACAATTTTCCCAAACAAAATTACAATAGTTTAGAAAGAATATACAAAATCAATAAAAAAGTCAATCGTTGAAGCCCTGATTTTCTAAAATAGATTCTGTATATCAATCATTGGTGCTGTTCTTTTTACCGGCAACTGTATCAAAAGCATTCTTAAGATTAATAAGAAGAGAACGCTTTTCATCTTTTGAAAGCTTTTTAACATCGATTGAATCATTATTTACAATAAGTTCTTCGTTTTCGGTAATTCTTACAAGTTCCTTCTTTGAAGTATTATTCTTTACCCTTATTGGCGTGTAGCCCTTTACAGGTTCTGGAATACCTTTCATATTAAACGTTCCGGCAACCTTACACTCTATTTCGTCTTTAATAAGCATGTAAGTATCTTCACTAATCAAAATAGAATCTGGTTCGCAGGCTGCTTCGTAGCGGGCCGCAAGGTTTACGTTATTTCCAATGATAGTATAGTCCATTTTCATTTCTGAACCAAAGTTACCAATTGTACAATAACCGGTATTAATACCCATTCGAACATGGAAAGGATTTGCAATTCCTTTATTCTTCCATTTATCACGGAACTCAATCATAGAAAGCTGCATTTCCATTGCCATCATAACAGCTCGCATTGCATGATCTTTATCAGAAGTAAATTCAGGGTCACCAAAGAATACCATTACGGCATCACCTACATACTTATCAATGGTTCCTCTGTATTTTTCAGCAATCTGAGCCATTCGGTCAAGGTAAGAGTTTAGAAGGTTGGAAATATCTTCCGGCTCCATAGAATCTGTTGTAGCCGTAAAGTTTTTTACATCCGAGAAGAACACAGTAAGTTTCTTTCGATAATGAGTATCAATAGTTGCGTCACGGTCACCACCTGCAATAGAAGCATATAACTGAGGAGAAAGATAATGCTTCATTTTTTCATTAAGAGTGTTAATTTGTTCTGTACGTTCTGCAACAGTCTGTTCAAGCGAGCTGTTCATTTTTTCAATTGTAGAAATTTTGCTGCTCAATTCATTGCGAAGTTCATTAAAGGCATCGCCAAGGCGTCCAATTTCATCATTTATTGTAAGCCTTACTTCTTCTTCAAGATTACCGGCCCTAAAGTTATTTACACCAGTCAAAAGCTGGCCAAGAGGATTCAAAATTGAATCAGAAACCTTAAGCACAACAATAGAAACTATAATTATTACAATTACTGCAAGCAGTAAATACATTAAAACCGCAGAAATAAAAATCTTAAGATATGGAAAAGCCGAAACATAAACATGAAGAATTCCGACAAGCTTATCCTTGTTATCCTTTAAAATACGGAATTCATTTAAGCCGGATTCGCTAAAACTTATTTCCTCAAGATTTTTATTAAGATGAGCAACCTCGTTATAGCGTTCCATAGATATTTCAAGATTTGTAGTTTTTATAACCGGCTCGCTGTCAACATATACTGCAATGTCAGCATCAATATCTTTAGACATTTTTGTAAAGAAGTCTGTGTTTTCTTCAAAAATAAAGCGAACCATAACAACACCAATCACTTCTTCATTACGGCGCACAGGCACAGTTGCAATGTAGCAAGGGAAAGGATCCTGAATGCCATTATAAATACTAATTGTATCTACGCTGTTTGTTCCGGCCTGCCCTTCTCTAAGCAAAAGCTGTTCATCAGAAGAAAGCTCTTTGCGGTTTGTAAACACAGATGATTTTGTCTTTCCTACATCTGAGATAATTTTTCCGTCAGAATCAAAAATAGTTACATAATAATCGTTGTTCTTTTCAAGCATGTTATACAGATAGCTCGAAATGCGCGAAGAACTTTTCATATCAAGACCAATCTGCAGCGCCTTGTCATTTGCCATATTTTTTGCAAATTCATAGGTTGCAGTTTTCTGATTTTCCATGAAAATTTCTGCAAGCTGAACCTTATTTCTAATAAGATCTACGGCAGACTCTCGCGTTGTAAGATAGAAATACACAACAGAAAAAACGCAGATTAAAAGAATAATTCCAGTTGAAAGCAGAAGAAAAACCCTTCTTAACCTGCTTTTAATAGAATTTCTTTTTTCAACAACATCATCTTGTACAACCTCTGGTAATGTTTCCTGAATAACTGTATCACTCATACTGTGCTCCTCGTAAAAGTGTTCTGAATATTGATTTATCTAGTAATGCTAACAAAGTTGCAAGCTTTGGTCCCCGGTCTGAACCAAGAAGCAGTCTGTACATTCCCACAAATACTTCTTTTTGAAGTGCGGACAAGGCCTGTTCGTCTGGCAATGAATCGTCACAATTTTCTGCCAAAACCTGTTTTGGTGCATTATGAAGAAGTTCATTTATTTCGGACTCTTTTTTTAAGTTGAATATATCGCGGGTTATAATGCAGATTGTCTTACGGCAATTTTCAGATAAAGAATCCCACGCAATCTGATTAAATTCGGTTAAAAGCTGAGCTTCATTTTTTACATTGTTGTATTTATACAACCAGTTGTGCGCCGCTTCCAGACGAGGTGCAATGCGATGTTTAAGGTCTTCAACACTGCCGTCAAAATCTGTAATTTTATATAAAAGCTGAGAAGCAAGCTTCTTATCGCCATTTGCAATTGTAAGAGCAGTTGTAATGATTTTAAATGGAATTACAGTCTGTGAAATTGCTACCGAATTTGCAGCAATCTTCCAAATTCGCATTTCTGTATCAGATGCTTCACCAGAGTGAATTTTATTACAGAACATATCCCATTCATGATATATGCGGAAAATTCCGGCTTCAATATCAATTGTAATTGGCTTGTTAGGCGGCGTTTTTACCAGTAACCAGCGGATAACAGGCGGTTCAAGCACATCGCAAAAACGGGAAGCAAGGGCGCTTTTTCCCAACGCCCGCGAAACCTTTGAAACTCCAGGAATTCCTATAAAACGATACAAAAGAGAAAACGGAGTTTTTCCGCCAAAAATTTCTGAAGCAATTTTTGTAGCAACGGAATAGCTTCCTGTATCTGTAAGCTGATTTTCGCCGGAGCTTTCAAAATTTACACAGTCATCAGACCAGCGCAAAGCCCAGTTTGCCTTCCAGATAAGCTTTCCCTTAAAACCTGAAAAAATATTATAGGAACCTTCGTGCCCGCATTTCTGGCAGACATACTTAATTGTTGTAGTTTCCTTATCAAACGAAACAGTTTTTGCACTGTCGCGTCCGCATTCTGCACAGTAAACTTCCAGCGGATAAAAAGCTTCGCGCTGCTCCAAAACTTCTTTGCTATACGGCTTTTTTGCAGCATTTATGATATCAAAAATTTCAAAACGCTTTTCAATTGCATGAACAATGTATTTTTTATAATACCCCGAAGTATATTTAACCGACTGATAATCATAATCTGGAATAAAACCGCAGCGATGCAAACACAACTCAAAGGAATGCATGTAATGCTCACCATAAGAATTGTAATTTCCGGAAAAATCGGGAACTTCCCTAAGAGTTTTTCCAAGATAAGGCTCTACAGCTTCTTTTGTCGTATAAAACGGAATCTTACAAAAATGGTCATAGTCGTCCCAGTAGTAAACAAGCCGAACCCTGTACCCGCGTGAACGAAGCTCGTCTGCTATAAACGAGCTGACTGCTATTTCGCGGAGAATTCCAAAATGAATAGGACACGAAGGAGTCATTCCTGCGGCACAGGTAATAAGCCCGTCCGTATCCATTTTCTGTTCTTTCATGTATTCAAGCAGGTTTTCTACCGCTTCATCAATCCAGAACGTTTTATTTTTTAACTCATAAATCATTTTGCTCTCCCCAATAATTACCAGTAAAGGAAATCAATTGATGCAAGTGTTTCAAGAGGAATATCAAGACCAATTGTTTCTGCGGTGCCAATATTTAATGCAATCGAAGGCATTCCTGTAAATACCTGTTCAAGCGTACGGGGTCTTTTACCCGATAAAATTGCTGCAATTTTGTCGGCATTGTACAAACCTATTTTTTCTGTTTCTAAAGATGAAACACCCATTAATATTCCGTCTTTTACACGAATCTGGCCTTCAAGAGAAAACGATGGAATCTTATATTTGTTCAGGATTTTTACAATGTCATCAATAATGTCGTATTCGGTAACGGCAGTTGAAGCACCAATATAAACAGCATCTGCACGGCGGCACACATCTTCAAGTGCATTCAGATAAAGTTTTTTTGTATCAGGTGCAAGCTTTTCTTTTACGTTTGTATTTCGTATAACTTCAAAGCCTTCTTTAAGCGCTGTAACCTCAACATCGTTTACAGCACTATAAAGTCTTCCATATTCATCATCACCATAAATAATTCCAAGTTTTTTAAAACCAATCAGATTATGAAAAAGCTGTATCTGACGCTGATACTGATTTGGGTCTATTCTGCAGGTAACAAAACTGCGGCCAGAATCTGTCTGTGAATAAGAAATGCCTGTTGCAACAGGATCGTTTACAGCTTCTACAAGAACCGGCACAGGATATGATTCATAGCTGGTAAAGAAATTAGCAGCTACACCTCCAAAAGCAATAAGAAGGTCAATATCGTTTTTAGTTGCTTTTTTCAGTTTGTCGGCGCGATTCATATTATCGCCCCAGTTAAGATTTATATTGTAAGAAGGCTCAAAGCTTATGTAATCGCTGTACTTATCACCAAGAATTTTTAAGAGCGCTTCTATACTTTCCGGAGAATCTGGAATAGTTACGTTTTGATTTATCCAGCCGTTTTGCTGCAAACCTAACAAAATGGCGCGAAAATGTTCGGTAAATTCCCAATATGAACCGCTCTGTACAATTCCAATTTTATATTTTGAACCGTTTTCTTTTACATGCGGCTGATAAACATTCATCTGAGTTTCAGTAATTTTTGCAAAATCAGAAAAGCCGGATGCAGAAGTTGCTTCTCCAACAAAGGAATTCTTAAGCGTGCCGTTTCGGTCAATGTAAATTTCATCAGAATTAATGAAAATATCCATCGGAACCTTATAGCCGATTTTTTTTGCAGTATAAAGATTAAGTGCGATAAGCGGAGTGTTTTCAAATTTCTGAGGAAGCATACGAGGCTTTACTCCATTAAAGGCGTGAGTAAGCTTTGTTGCCATATAAATTCCAGAACTGGTCATGCTCGAAGATGAAAGGCTGTAAAGAATTCCATCCTTTACACGAATAGAACCTTCAAGCGCAAAAGACGGCTTTTTAGCTTCATCAAGAATTTCGACAATTTTATCCATTATGTCGTATTCTGTAACAGCAGTTCCTGCCCCAATGTACACTGCATCAGCCTTTGAAGCAACATCTTTTATTGCATTTAGATAAAGCTCAACCGTTTTGTCTGTTATATCTTCAATAACATTTGTATTGCGGATAATTTCAAAGCCTTCTTCTTTTGCAATTTCTTCAACATCGCTTACTGCACTGTAAATTCTACCGTAATCATCATCACCATAAACAATGCCAATTGATTTTAAACCGGTTGCCTTTGCAAAAAGCCGCAGCTGCTGCTTGTAAATATCCGGGTCAATTTTACCGGAAAAGAAATCACGTCCAGAATCNNCATTTACCGAGACAGTAACACCTGCACCAAAGGAATCTGTAATTGCATCTGCAAAAACAGGCAGCGGATAAGACTCATTTGCATAAAACATTTTTGCAGCCATTCCGCCATAAACAATTACAGCATCAACAGAAGGATTTTTTTTTGAAAAATATTTCTGCTTAAGTTCCGCTTCTGCTTTTTCGTCGCCCCATTCAAGATTTATAAAATAATCTTCTGAAAATTCAACATATTCGCTGTAATTCTGCCACGAAAGCCAGGAAATAAGCTGGCTTGTAGTTGTAATGGAAGACGGAATCTGAACTGAATGAGCCCAGCCAATGCTTACAAAACCGTCTATAAGTGCCTTAAAATTATCATAAAATTCCCAATATTCACCGGAAATAACAATTCCAATTTTATACGGTACCTTGCCATTTTTAAGCATAGGTTCCAAAGGTTTGCTGAATTCTGAATCTAAATCTTTTTGACTCTGATATTTACGAGAATAACGAACATTCTTTTCTACCCATTTTGTTTCCTTTTCAGAACCGCTCCAATACAAATCAGAAGAAAGACTTCTTGAACAGCCACATAAACCTAAACAAAAAAAAGCGGCAGCCGCCAAAAATAAGAAAATCCGTTTCATTTCTGACCTCCCGTTTTCTGCTGACGTCCATTTTTTCCCAAAACAATAAACAGCAATGCACCAATCAGAGAGTATGAACCAATTACAAGCATACTGCCGGAGAATGCCATCATAGAAATAATTACACCAGTAAGCGTTGGAATTCCAACAGAAATAACTTTTTCGATTGTTTTATAACTTTGCAGAATATTTTCTTCGTCAACACCAGAAATCTGTCCGGATTCAATATAGACTTCCTCAATTGCGTCTATAAATACGTTGTCTATACCCATTGCAAACATTAATGCAAAGAAAATTATAAAACCGCCGGCCTGCCAGAAATTAAAGGCAATCATTACAATTCCAACACATATAGCTCCAAATGAAATAAGAAGCTTGTCGTTTTTAAAGTAATCAGAAAACTTGCTGACCGAAGAAGCTCCAAGACTAACGATGCTGAAAATACAAAGAATTCGACCAATATTGCCTTGAGAAAGAAGAAGAGTGTCGCTCATGTACAAAGGCAGTAAGAACTGGAAAAGGCCTACATAAATCAACTGGAATGGAATGTTTATGCACACAATATACGACAGAATGTGTCGCGAAAAGAATACTCTGAAAAATTGTTTTGCAGAAAGCGTTTTTTGAACAGGAACTTTTGCCGGAACTGCAGCACTTTCTTTTTTTGCGTTCTGTTCTTTTATACAGAACAAAGAGAAAAGCAGGAAGAACAATGCAAAAACAATTGAAACCCCAATACCAGTCTGGTAACTAAACTTACTGGAAATTACACCACCGACAGAAATTGAAGCTATTGAAGCTGAGGCCGATGCAGCTGCGTTTGTTCCGAATCCCTGACTACGGGTTCGGCTGCTCGTATAAGCAATAACAAGAGATGACGTACTTAACAGAACTCCGCCAAATCCAAAACCGGCAATAAATCTTGCAATAATCAGAATAAGCATATCTGAAGAAGCAATTGTCAGAACAGAACCGGCTATAAACATAAGAGACATAAGAATATAGCGTTTTCTGATTGATAAATTCTTTAGTGCAAAAATTGTAATGAACATTGCAGTCATAATTCCAAGCATGTAAGAACTAACTGGCAAACTTATTGCAGTATTTGAATCTACAACCGAAAGAATACCCGGCGATTTTGCAAAAACCTCTTTTATGAACAAAGGAATAAACGAAAGCGTTTCAAACGCGGCAAACATAAAGAAGAAGGTACTTACCTTTATAAGTCGAAGCGCATTTGCTTCATCAAAAGCAGACATCTCTGAAACCACCTTTGAAATACTGTTTTTATTTTGCATCAGAATAAAGAAATCTTTTAGAATAAACGAGAAAAGCAGCGCAACAATAATAATAGTTGCAGAGTCAAGCGCCATATCACGAAGAATTTCATTAATCATAGGACGGTTTAACTGGAATACAAGATAATCTGAATTGCTGGATGCAGTCAGAGGAAAGAATGTAAGGTCAGCATTACCCTTTTCAAGACGAACGCCGGTATTCCATACAGAAGGATCTGCTTTGCTGCTTGTAAGAACAGAGTAAGATGAATCGGTTATATAAATTTCTGAACATTGAGGATTACCCGCAATTCGTCCTGCAAGATACTGCGGAACTCGGGAAAGCTCATTATATCCGCTGATATATTCAAGAGGCTTCTGTAAATCTTCGGCAACAGATTTTGCCATAACAGTCATGTTTTTATTAAAAATAAGGGATATATCATGATTGTACATGCTGTACGCTTTCCAGGTGAATGCAAGCTGAGAAACCAGAAGGAGGAAAACCGTTATAAATGTTTCGCCCCATTGATGATTTTTTAGAAGGAGGTAAAACAACAGGTAGAAAACCGAACAAATTCCAAGCAGGACAAGTCCAATAGTTATGATTTTCCGCATCATCTTCACTGTATACGAAGTTATAAGCTGCTTTGGAAATTCAATTATTACGCAGCCTTCCACAGAATCGGAATCGTACAAAGGAATGCAAATATATTCAGAGCCACCAAAAGTTACAGTATTTGGAATGGAATCTGCAGTTACCTCTTCGTTTTTTTCAAAACAATCAAAAGGGAGCAAATTTCTTGCCATAACCGAACGTGTTGAATAAAGAACCTGTTCATTTTTATCTGTTATGTAGATATGAGAAATGCCGCCAGAACGCTCAAGAGCTTCATAAAAAAGCGACTGAACCTGATCCGAAATAAGGTAAAGCTTTTTTCCAAGACTTAACGACGATTCAACACGATTTTTTATAAATTCACCCTGAACATTGTATTGCCGTATAAGAGAGTCGCGATAAACACTTTCAAAACCGGAAAGTCCAAGAAGACCATTTACTGCAAGACCAACAATAAATACGAGAAGAAAAGCTACAAAGCTTAATACATCAGAGCGACGAGATTCCATAACAAAAGTCCCCTTTGTATAATCAACAGAAAGAACTCTTTTTTCCCTTTTCTATTTCCCAGCAAAATTCTTTCTATAAATAGTAGAATATATTTATTGTAGGAATAGGAAACATTTTTTGTCAAGAAAATATTAACGGGAGAAGGCGGATGATTACATTACAGAATATCGTACAGATGTCTATTATTTCTCTATTCGCCCTTCCCTAACATAGCCGCCAAAGACCCATACATAATGACATTCAGCCCAGTCGTCTCTGTCATCGTGCACTTCGGTCAAAATCCATGGAGCTGTAATTCCGTCAATTGTATCCTGCTTTACAGTTTCCGCAAAGGCATTGATTCTGGTATCTTTGTAAATTATAGTACGCTCTGTTGATGACTGAAAATCATCATTTAAAAATGGAATTGATACAGTATTGGCATTAATATCAGGAGATTCTNNCATTGGCTGTCGTGTAATAAGAAGCATCAAGGTTATCAGGATCTTTAGGATATTTTATTACATCCTCTCCCTTGTAAGTATACACCTGGCCGGCAGGACTAAGCCTTCCCGACCAATAGCCCATATAATCATAGTCATCACATCTTTCATTATAAAGCAAGCCTATATTATCAAAATTCGCTTCTTCCGGTTTAATTGTACAGATCTTTGGATAAATTCTGTCATTAAATTCACGTTCATAATAATTCATCTCACTATTTGTAAAAATATCTGAAAGATGAAGAACGCAACCTTCCGGACTATAGGTAATATAATAAGTTCCACGGTAAGAGCCATCATGACGTCCAGGACTTGCCGTATAATAATCATCATTTGAAAATCCAAGAGAGAAAACATCCTTACTGAAAAAGACTTCATTATTAATATAGAGTTTTGCCTTTTCTGCTTCGATTTTTTCGTATGTATCAATACCTTCTGCATATATTGAACTTTTTCCCGGCAAGGCGGCTACTTCATCAAGATTTAAATCGCAGACATAAACTGTAGCACTGGTTATTCTTGTATCTTTACCATAGGCGATAATTGCAGCTTTAGTTCTGTCATTACTTATTACAATATCTCTAAAGTTATAGATTTCTCTATACCTGTCTTCTTCTTTATTCCAGTTATAATACAACGGATTTTCGATCTTTAATAATTCCATTGTAGACAATCTGAAGAAATAAATGCCCGAAAGAATATTATCATCTCTGGAAACACAATATAAAACTAAATCTTTTTCAGGAACAGCGGCAAAACCATGATAGCTGTCGGCAGCAGTAACCTGCCAGAAGCTTTTTTTTGTTGGAAATCCATCTTCATACTCAGAATAAAAATCTCTTTTGTATTTTAGCCATTCTGAACGGCTAAGGCCATTTGCCATGTCTTTTTTTAAATCATAAACAACTGCTTCTACACCCCAATTGTTATTAGCACTAAATGTAATGCCTATTTGTTTTCCGTCTTTACTAAGCTTTATATCACTTACACTTGCATATTCAAGAAGAAAAGTTCCATAGTTCGAGGTTCTTCTTTCGTTTATGTTAAAAGATTTTAAACACAAATCAGATTCATAAAAAACTAAATTTCCGTCTGAAGAAAAACAGCAGACATCTTCACTTGACTCGCCATCATCATTTTGAACAGTTTCTATTGCCTTTGCACTTTCAACATCAACGACATAAAGCGGTCCAAAACTATGAGCACGCCATTCTTTCATTGCAATTTTTTTTGCATCCGGACTAAAGGCTGCTCTTGAAAAACCATAAACAGAAAAGTTCTTTTTAAAAGAAGGATTTGATTCCGGCATTCTTACAACAAATAGATTTTTAGCAAGTGTCCAGCCTTCAACACCATTTTCGTTACAAACTTTTACCCAAAGATTTTCACAGTTATAATGTCCATCCGTTCTGCCATAACGAAATGTATTATCATTATTCATACCAAAGTAAGTAACATAGAGCTTGTCACCTGGTAAAAGATTAAAGTCATATTTATCAAAATATTCATTTGGAGTGATATAAAAGCCCGTTTCATCTTTTACCGTTACAATTGCTCCAAGCGGAAGAATTTCTGAATACAGAAATTCTGTAATGCAGGGAAGTGAATCAGGTTCATTAATTTCGTACTCCTTTTTGGGCTGTTCCTGCTCATTTTCATTATTACATAATTCTATTTTGAGTTCTGCAAGAAGTTCTGCATATCTGGCATCTTGTTCAGCCTTAAAGTTTTCTACGACTGCCTTGTAATCAGTCTTTTCACAAGCGGTAAAAAGAACTGCCAAAAGTCCTGTAATTATTAAAAAATTGATTTTCTTCATTTTTCTTTCCTATCGTCAATCTTTGCTGAGCATTTGCATTCGCAAATGTTTTTCTAATCCCCGTATTGTTGTTGAATATCGCGAATCTGGTCGCGGATGGCGGCGGCCTGCTCGTATTCCATTCGGTCGGCACAGGCTGACATTTCGGCGGTGAGCGCTTTAATAAGCTTATGGCGTTCTTTTGGATTAAAGAGATTTGCTTCTTTCTTAAGAACTTCAAGCTGCATTGCGGCGTCGGCTTCGGCGTCCTGTTTTTCGTGAACGAGAATATCTTCTACAGCCTTTGAAATTGTTTTTGGTGTAATTCCGTGTTCTTTGTTGTATGCTTCCTGAACCTCGCGACGATGCTTTGTTTCTTTGATGGCCGCTTCCATTGCAGGGCTCATATGATCAGCATACATTACAACCTTACCTTCAGCATTTCGCGCAGCACGACCAATAATCTGAATCAGAGACGTTTCCGAACGAAGGAATCCAATTTTATCAGCATCAAGAATTGCAATAAATGAAACTTCCGGCAGGTCAATTCCTTCTCGCAGAAGGTTAATTCCAATCAGAACATCAATTTCGCCGGTTCTTAAAGACTTCAAAATCTCAACTCGTTCAAAAGTATCAATTTCTGAGTGAATATATTTTACCTTAAGTTTGAGTTCTGTAAGATACTGGGTAAGATCCTCAGCCATTTTTTTTGTCAGCGTCAGAATGAGACTACGTTCATGGCGGTCAATTCTCTCACGAACTTCCTTGTAAATATCTTCCATCTGACCTTCGCTCGGTCTGATTTCTACAATAGGATCCAGAAGTCCTGTAGGACGAATCAGCTGTTCAACAATCTGCGTACTCTGTTTAATTTCTTCAGGACGTGGTGTAGCAGTAACGTAAATTATCTGATTCATCTTGGCATCAAACTCAGCCTTTTTGAGCGGACGGTTATCAAAAGCACTCGGCAAACGGAATCCAAAATCAATAAGATTCTGTTTACGGCTGCGATCGCCCTCATACATCGCACCAATCTGAGGAACAGAAACGTGTGCCTCATCAATCATACACAAAAAATCATCAGGAAAATAATGAAGAAGAGTTGCCGGAGGCTCGCCTCGCGCACGGCCCGAAATTGGTCCCGAATAGTTTTCGATTCCCGGGCAGGTTCCCATTTCACGGAGCATTTCAATATCATAAGTTGTACGGGTTTTAAGACGCTCTGCTTCAAGCATTTTTCCGGCAGCTCGAAGTTCTTCTACACGTTCATCAAGTTCAGTTTGAATGCGATTTGTAGCTTCAATTAATTTATCTTGCGGAACAACAAAGTGCTTTGCAGGGTAGAAAACAGTTTCTTCAAGTTCGCCGGTAACATCGCGGTTCATTACATTAAAGCGCTGAATTCGGACAATATCTTCCCAATCAAGCAAAATGCGGTAAGCCTCGTCGGTTTCCATGTAAGGCGGAAACACTTCAATTACGTCGCCTTTTATACGAAAATTTCCGCGTTCCAAAACATTATCGTTTCGGCTGTACTGCATGGAAATCAGTTTATTTGCGAACTTTTTGATATCCAGGGGCTGTCCAACTTCAACATGAACGCGCATGCCTTTATAAACATCTGGCATACCAAGACCATAAATACAGCTGACAGTTGCTACTACAATAACATCACGCCGCTCCATAAGACTGTAGGTAGCAGCAAGGCGCATCTGGTCAATTTCACGGTTGATGTCACAGTCTTTTTCTATATACAGGTCGCGGGCCGCTACATAAGCTTCCGGCTGATAATAATCATAATAAGAAACAAAGTATTCTACAGCATTATGAGGAAAAAAGGATTTGAACTCGCGGTAAAGCTGGGCACTCAAAGTTTTATTATGGCTTATAATCAAAGTTGGACGCTGAACACGCTCAATGATTTTTGCCATTGTAAAAGTTTTTCCGGAGCCGGTTACACCCTTGAGAGTCTGAAACTTGTCGCCGCGCAAAAAACCTTCGGCAAGCTTTTCGATTGCCTGCCCCTGGTCTCCGCTTGGCTCAAAAGGCGAAACCACCTCAAACTTTTTCATAAAACCTCACCGGTGGTTGAGCTTACGGTCCCTGAACTTGTCAAAGGGACATAACCACCTTTATTCATTAACTTTCCACCAGCTTAATCTTAAGCGTAACATCTTTTTTGTTTCGACGCACAACAACAGTAACAGTTTCGCCGGGCCGTTTGCTTTCCAAAGCCGAATAATAATCTGCAAGTGTCGAAACAGTTATATCATCAATTTTCAAAATAACATCACCACCAAGTTTTATAATACTTGAACCGTAACGAACGCTTTCCTTTCCGCCCAAAAGACCGGCCGCTTCAGCCTTTCCGCCTCTTGCAAGCTCAGAAACAATCATTCCGCTCGAAACATCAAGACCTGCATAACGGGCAATTCGAGAATTATTTTGTACAAGAACAGCATCAATAGTTCCGCGCTGAACCTTTCCGTATTTAATCAAATCTGCAACAACGCGCACTGCAGTTTCCGAAGGAACAGCAAATCCAATACCCGAAGAACTTCCCGAAGAAGAAATAATCATTGTGTTTATGCCGACCATCTTTCCACTTATGTCCAAAAGCGGCCCACCGGAATTTCCAGGGTTAATTGCCGCATCAGTCTGAATCATATTGCGAATTATACGCTTGTTTGAATTTTGAATAGGACGACCAAGCCCCGAAACAATTCCTGTAGTCATTGTTCGTTCCATACCAAACGGATTTCCAATTGCTATAACTTTTTGCCCAACTTTAAGAGCCTTAGAATCGCCAAATGAAATTGTTTTTAACTGAAGGTTTGCTGGCGGCGTAAATTTTAAAACAGCTAAATCTGAATCAAAATCCTGACCAACAACTTCCGCTTCGTACTGAGAACCATCATAAAGAGAAACATAAATCTGGCTGGCATCCTGAATAACGTGAACGTTAGTAAGAATATACCCGCGCTTATCAATTATAGAACCACTTCCGCTGCCACCGTCCTGAACATAAGGCTCAAGAAACCAGTCGTAAGCTGTAACCATTGTATTTATGTTAACTACGGCTTCGTTACACGCGTCATACACATTTATATTCTGAAGCTCATCCTGAGTATAATATGCATTTCCTGTATTTATAGGATTAATTGCCGTAGAATTCAGTTCAAGGTTCAAAGCTTCAATTTCAAATGGTTTTGAATCGTTCTGAACTGTTTCCAATTGAGAATCAGAATCTAATTCTGTAGAAACTTCTGTATTATTCTGATTACGTGATTCAGATTTACTATAAACTTTTTTTAAAATTACCGAAGAAACCACAACCGAAACGACAACTGCGGCTACAACTGTTTTTATAAGCTGACCTTTTGAATAAAGTTTCATAACTTATAATTTAATAAATCAGAATAAATAAGACAAGCCAAATCTTATGGACGTATAAGCGTGTTCAAAATTACCCGAATTAAAAATAAGCGAAACTTCTGTCTGTGCATTAAATTGAATTACAGAATAAACCGGCATAAAGCAGGCTTCAAGTCCAAAATCTGTGCAGCGGAGCCATTCATAAACGTCACCAAAGGCAGAATGCAGGCCAAACCACGTATTCAGGCAAAGGTTNNTTAAAAGAAAAAGTGATTCCATTTTTCCAGACATTCTGAGAGTCGCGTAGATCTCCGTTATTTGTTCCAAATGCAAACTGACTTGAAAAACCTGCATAAATCAAATCAGATTCAATTCCGCAAAGTCCACCAAAACCAAGTCCAAAACCACGGTCAGTTCCCAAAGGCTCGTACAGATAATTTGAAGCAGCGCCGTACCTTACAATTGCACCATAACAAAAATCAAATGAATCTGAAATTTCTAAAGATGAATAGGCCTTTAAATTTATATTCATCGCCGGCACAACGCTTAAGTTTTCCCTTCCTGCAAAAACCGAACCGCCCACGCTAAGTTCAAAATGCCTGTACGCGTTTGCAAGAAGCCCGAACGAAACATCAGCACAATAAAATCCGCTGTCAGAACCAAGCACCGGGGCCGCATTTAAGTAAGGCATTAAAAATTCCTGATTTTCGGCAAAGACAACAGGAAGACTTCCTATTGAAGCACCATTTTTACCAATGCTCATTAAAGGAAAACGAATTGTACGGTCAATTTTAACCTGCCTGCATACAGACTCATTAAGTTTTGAAGAAACAAGTCTTACAGTATAAGTGCCGTCTTCAAGCAAATTTCCGTCTTTGTCTTTTCCATCCCACGAAAAAGCATTAAACCACGTTGAAAAATGCTTCCATTCATATTCATAAACGACCTTGCCGTCTTCCGATTCAATCTGAACTTTTGCATCTCCGTCCGCAGAAACATAAAACTGAATCTGACATTTTCCGGCGTGCCCTTTATATTCAGGATTAAACGAAGCCTTTTCTACAGAAAAATCAGAAAGCTTAAAATCAACCGGATTCATAAAAACTTCGACTTTTGTGATTTCTCCGTCAAAAACTTCAACATCGCTGTAAAAATTTTCGTATCCGAATTTTTTAACGAACACCTTATGAAAACCCGATTCCGCTTCTGTATGAACCAGTTCCGTCTGATTATCATCAATAAAAACCGAAGCACCTTCCGGAACATCTAAAATAGAAATAGTTCCCGAAAGTTTTTTTAGCCTGATATAATAATTTAAAGCATAATTTCCTTTGGCAGTAACCGAAAAACGTTCCGAAGTATAGCCCGGCTTTTTTACCTCTACAATATAAACACCCTGCCGTAAATTAGAAATTTCAAGATCTGTTTCGCCCTGATAAACGCCGTTAACAAAAACATCTGCCTTTGGAACATTTGCGCGTATTATAACCGATGTCTTACTTTCCAAAACCTGCTCAGGAGTTTTTTGTTCCGGCACAGCAGACTGTTCCGATTTATCCTGCACAATCGAAGAATAATTTTGAGAATGCAAAAATACTGCAAAAATAAAAAAACAGAAGGCAGCGAAAACTTTTTTTGAATTTTTCATAATTACTTATGCAAAGTTTACACTACTCTCCCTCGCTAAACAAGAGATGATGTTCCATAAAGCTAAAATATGTTTCCCGGTCAACAATAACATGATCCAAAAGAGCTATTCCCATAATTTCGGACGCATTTAAAAGAATTTCCGTTGCTTCGATATCTTCGTCGGAAGGAAGGCAAATTCCAGAAGGATGATTATGACATATTATTATTGCCGAAGCATTTTCCTTAATGGCAACTGCAAATATTTCGCGCGGGTGAATAAGCGTTTTATTCATCAAACCAACAGAAACAACATGAATTTGAATGATTTCGCGGCCACCGTTCAAAGTAATTACAAGAAAATGTTCCTGATTGCTAACGGCATAATTTCTCACAAAAGGCACAATGTCAGATGGTGTACGAACAGGAGCCTTAAGATGATTGCTTCGCCTGCGTCCAAGCTCGATTGCACTTGCTATAGCCAGCGCTTTTCCAGGACCAACCCCGTTTATTTTCATAAGATTTTCTACCAGGTTTTCCTGATTAGAATCGTTTATAACCTGAACAATCTGCATTGCAAGTGTTCTGATTGGGATTTGCCTTGAACCGCTTCCCAAAATCATCATAACAAGCTCTTCGTCTACCGGAAATGAAAGTCCGTGTTCCAGAGTTTTTTCCCGAATGTCCGGCTGCCTTAAATCAATTTTTAATAAATTTTCCATACATATATAATTGCGCTGAAATTCAAATTTGACTAAATTCTGCAACTTTTTTTAAAAAAAACCGATAAACATTATTATGAAAAGAAAATCACATTCATTTTTTACAAAGATTATTACAGCTACAGCAGCGTTTTTAATTTTTACAGGATTAACTTCGTGTGTATCGACGCCAAAAAAACAGAAACATAAAACGGCATCTATTAATTTAACTGACAGCGGCGTTTTTACAGCAGAAGAACTTGCCAGGTATTTTATAAGTAAAAATCCTTTTGTAAATGAAGATTACATTCTTAATTTTGCACAAACTTATATTCAGGAAGCACAGGCGGAAGGAATAAATTCAGATATTGCTTTTGCTCAGATGTGCCTTGAAACCGGCCATTTAAATTTCGGAAATCTTGTTCAGCCAGAATTTCATAATTACTGTGGACTTGGTGCTATGGATGAAGAACATCCGGGAGAAGTTTTTCCCGATGAAAAAACCGGTATCCGCGCCCACATCCAGCACCTTCATGCTTACGCAACAACAGAAGATGTTTCACTTAACCAGGAACTTGTAGACCCGCGATATTCGTGGCCACACAAAACCCGGCATGCAAAAACCTTTTACGAGCTGGCAGGCACGTGGGCAATGGATATGAATTACGGAAAAAAAATAGAAAACATTCTACAGAATATTTCCGTACTTACGCACCAATAGTTGTACCAATATATTCTCTGTCTTCAAGAATTGCCTGAATATTAGGAATGTTTTTTCCTCCGGCACAAATAACCTTCATTCCAAGTTCGCTCGCTTTTTTTGATGCAATCGGATCAAACGGACAATTTTTACCAGGTGTCCATTCATCACCAACCATCTTGCGGAATTCTGTCCAGCTGATTGTATCAAGCGGCTTTGCATCCGGATTTTTTCTTGGGTCATCTGTATAAACCTTTTCTATATTAGAAAGATTTACGATTGTCTTTGCATCAAATTTTTCGCCAAGATAAACGGCATCT
>DEEV01000102.1:29607-29738 GCA_002350445.1 Treponema sp. UBA2869
CGTGCAGGAGCACCACCGCCGGCAACAAGAATCAAGCGACGGCTGTTATCTTTATCAAGCCATTCTGTACACATCTTTACAAACTTGCTCAAAAAATCAACATCCGGCTTATCCGGCACAATAATTGAACC
>DEEV01000068.1:0-5439 GCA_002350445.1 Treponema sp. UBA2869
AATATTGCCTGCGGTTTTCATGCTTCGGATCCGCTTGTGATGGAAAAAACTGTAAGGCTTGCAAAGAATGCCGGCGTTGGTGTGGGGGCGCATCCGGGATTCCCTGATCTTGTGGGGTTTGGTCGCAGGAATATGAATGTCAGTATAGCAGAACTAAAGGCAATGGTAACTTATCAACTGGGAGCGCTTGATGCTTTTTGCCGGGCAAACAAAATCATTTTACAGCATGTAAAACCCCACGGTGCAATGTACAATATGGCAGGAAAAGATGAAAAAATGGCACTGGCAATTGCAGAGGCTATAGGTAACTACAATTCATCTCTGATTTTACTTGGATTAAGTGGAAGTCAGATGCTTAAGGCGGCTCAAACGGTTGGAATTCCTTTCAAAAAAGAGGTTTTTGCAGACCGCGCTTATGAAGAAGATGGTTCTCTTGTGGCGCGAACAAAGCCCGGTGCAATGATAGAAGATGAAAACGAAGCAATCCAGCGCATTATTGATATGGTTCGATACGGAAAGGTAAAGTCAATTACCGGTAAGGAAATAAGTGTAGAACCAGATTCTGTTTGTGTTCATGGTGATAATCCCAGAACTTTGGATTTTGTTATTAAAATCAGAAAGCGTCTGGAAGAAGATGGGATTATAACAAAAGCAATGGGGATTTAATAAAAATAAAATAGTTAAATATTTTTCAAAAACCTATTGCATGTTTTCTGCTGTTTTGGTAAATTAATGACATCTTTAATACATCGTGCACGATGTATTAAACCTTATACAAACCAGGTCAACAAAGACGTTGCGTGTGTATAAAAAAGAGCTGTATAGCCCTTTTAATTTATATGCAGAAGGTCTTGTTGAACTTGCGTCTCAGGGCTTCCTGCAAAAAACAAGGAGCCCGCTATGAATAGACTCAACAAAACTCTTGCAACAGGACTTGCTGCTTTGTCGGTAATTTCCGGCGCCTATGCAGCAGCTAAAGGTCCAAAATCAATCAAAATCGGTTTTAACATTCCTCTTACAGGTGACTCACCAAAAGTAGGGGAAAGCGCAAAATTTGCCGGAGAAATCATTAAAAGCGAAATTAATGCTGCCGGTGGTCTTGAAGTTAAAGGCGAAAAATACAAACTCGAATTTGTTTATGTCGATAACGAGCTTAAAGCCGATTCTGCAATCAACGCTGCAAATAAACTGATAGATATAGATAAGGTTCTTGCTTCTATTGGTCCAGAAGGTTCAGGCCGTGCAATTCCTGCCGGTGAAATCTACAACGATGCAAAGGTTCCTATGGTTTCTCCATGGGCAACAAACCCGAGCGTTACAAAGAATAGACCTTATTGTTTCCGTGCCTGCTTCCTTGACCCGTTCCAGGCTCCTGTAGCTGCAAAGTTTGCAAGCGAACAGTTTGGCGGAAAGAAAGTAGCAATCATTTTCAACCTGGAGGATGACTATTCAAAAACTCTGGCAGAGCTTTTTAAGGGTGAATGGGAATCAAAATATGGAAAGGTTGTTGTATATGAATCATTTGGTCAGAAAGACCAGGACTTTAGTGTACAGCTGACTAAGGTTGTAAATTCAGGGGCAGACTTCCTGTATCTTCCGGTTTATTACAATCACGTTGGGCTTATTACTTCACAGGCAAAGGACTTAGGATGGAAAAAGCCTGTAATGGGTTCAGACTCATGGGGCTCTGCCGATTTATTCCCGCTTTCAAAGGGTGCCGTTGTAGGTGACTATTTTACAACTCACTACGCTGCAAAGGGTGCAACCGGCAAGACAAAAGAGTTCATCGAAAAGTATCAGAAAGCTTACGGTTATGTTCCTGATGATGTTGCAGCCCTTACTTATGATGCCGTTTATCTTGTTCTTCAGGCAATTCAGGATTGCGGACTTACAGGAAACTTGAAAAAAGACCGCGCAGCAATCAAGGATGCACTTGGAAAGATTCAGAGCTTCCCGGGCATTACTGGAAATATGAAATTTACTCCGGAAGGTGACCCTGTAAAGGATGCTGTAATCGTTCGTGTTACAAAAGAGGGCGAGTTTGAGTTTGTAAAGAGCTTGCAGCCGTAAAAAATGAACGGTCATTGAGCTTGTCGAAATGACCGTGAACAAACTGATGGTGGTTTCGACAACTTCAACCACCGTCAAGCTTCAGGAGGTACACATGACATTTTTTGTACAAAACTTTTTTAATGCACTACAGTGGGGAAGTTTCTATTCAATGATTGCCCTTGGTTACTGCCTTGTTTACGGCGTTTTGAGGCTTATCAACTTTGCTCATGGTGATATCTTTATGACATCCACCTACATAGCATTTTTTCTGGTAGCCTTTCTTACTGCGCATTTTGCAGGACTTACAGGCGTATCACTTTTTGTAGTGACCCTTGTGTGCACAATGGCTCTTACAGCTCTTCTGGGCGTAGGAATCGAAAAAATTGCTTACAAACCTTTACGTGCCAAAGGTGCTAACAGACTTTATGTAGTAATCACAGCCCTGATGATTGGCTTTATTCTTGAAAACGGAAACCTTGCAGTTTTTGGTGCTTCTGCAAGAAGCTTCCCGGATATCCTTCCAAAACAGGTATGGAATATCGGACCTGTAACAATCACCAGCCTTAAGGTTCTGGTAATTGTAAGTGCAGTTGTAATTTTTGCATTACTGCAGTTCATAGTTCAGAAAACAACACTCGGCATGAGTATGCGTGCCATTTCTTATGATAAGTTCGCGATTCCTTTGATGGGAATCCCTGTAAATACAGTTATTACTTTTACTTTTGCTTTAGGTTCTGCTCTGGCAGCTGTTGCCGGAATCCTTTTCGGAATGTCTTATCCGGTAATGGATCCTTATATGGGTATGATTATCGGATGGAAGGCCTTTATTGCAGCGGTTGTAGGGGGCATTGGTGATATTAAGGGTGCCTTCATCGGAGGCTTTCTTCTTGGATTTATTGAAATCTTCGTAACAGCCTTTTTGCCTTCAAGCTACAAGGATTTAGTTTCCTTTGTAATTCTTCTTGTAATTTTGACTATTAAACCTACTGGCTTCTTTGGTGTAGCTAAGAGTACAAAGATTTAAGGGGGGATTTTATATGACAAATGAAAAGAGAAAATACATAATGCCTGTTACGACGATTCTATCGATTTTATTTGTTACGATTCTTGCAAAGGTCGGAATCATCAACAACTATCTTCAAACAATCATCGTAACAATCTGTATCAACGTAATTATGTCTGCAAGTCTGAATGTTGTAAACGGATATATGGGCGAGTTCAGTTGCGGACACGGTGGATTTATGGCTACCGGGGCATACGTTTCATCTGTTGTTTCCCTGATTCTTTTTAAGGACGGAAACTCTATTACTGGACATGCGCTCTTGCCGGAAGGGCTTGCAATTCTGGGATTTCCGATTGCAATTCTGATTGGCGGACTTGGAGCAATGCTTGTAAGCCTTATTGTAGCAATTCCTTCTTTCAAAACCCGTGATGACTATCTTGCAATCATCACTGTTGCGGCAAACTTTATCGTTACGACTGCAATCAACAACATTCCTCTTGTTGGTGCAAGCCGCGGTCTTATGGGAATGAAAGGCGTAATGAACAACATGGCAGATGTTCTTGATGTGCCTTGGATTTTAATCTGGGGACTGGTTTTTGCAGTGCTTTCGGTTGTAGCAATTCATTATCTGATGAATTCAACCTTGGGAAAGGGAATTTCTGCCGTACGTTACGATGAAATTTCAGCAGAAATCATGTCTGTAAACACAAACAATATGAAGCTGATTGCCTTTACCTTCAGTTCCTTCCTTGCGGGAATTGCGGGCGGACTTTTTGCCCATCTTCTTGGATTCATCAATCCTTCAAGCTTTGGAATTATGAAATCTACCGAATCGCTTGTAATGGTATTCCTTGGCGGTATGGGCTCACTCAGCGGTTCTGTGCTTTCTGCCTTCGTATTCACAATCCTTCTGGAGCTTTTACGTCCTGCTCAGATCTGGAAGTGGGTAATCATTCCTTTAATCCTGATTTTGATTATGGAGCTTCATCCGGAAGGAATTATGGGGTCAAAGGAATTGCCTCAGAAATTCCCATGGCTTAAAAAGCTTTTCCCTCTGAATAAAAATCAAATCAGACCGGGAAGTGAAGGAGATGCAGCATGAGTGAAACTTTATTAAAAATTGAACATCTTACACACAGATTCGGCGGCTTACAGGCGCTCACAGACATAAACGTAGAAATCAAAAAGGGCTCGATTAACGCTTTGATTGGTCCTAACGGGGCTGGAAAAACTACAGTTTTCAACCTGGTAAGCGGATTTTATGTACCTTCTGAAGGCGAAATCATTTTTGACGGGACAAGATTAAACGGTCTCCGTCCTCACAAAATTGCAGATCTTCAGATTGGACGAACCTTCCAGAATATCCGCCTTTGGAGTGATATGACAGTTCTGGATAACATTTGCATTGCCCAGCATTCACGCCTTGGTTTTAATCTGAAGGATGTTTTTCTGCACACAAAGAATTACAAGGAACGTGAAGCAGAAATCCATAAAAAGGCATGGGAGCTCCTGGAAAAGTTCTCGCTTGCCGATACCGCACTGGATTATCCTAAAAATCTTCCTTACGGTATTCAGCGCCGCGTAGAAATTGCCCGAGCCCTTAGTCTTGAACCAAAGCTTTTGATGCTTGATGAGCCTGCGGCAGGCCTTTCAACTTCCGATCTGGACGGACTTATCAGTTATATCAAATGGATTCATGACACCTTTGGAATCACAATCTGGATGATTGAACATCAGATGCAGGTTGTAAATACGCTTGCAGACCGCATTAAGGTAATCAACTT
This sequence comes from Treponema sp. UBA2869, assembly GCA_002350445.1. Taxonomy (GTDB): domain Bacteria; phylum Spirochaetota; class Spirochaetia; order Treponematales; family Treponemataceae; genus Treponema_D. Next base: position 4,840 of record DEEV01000068.1, read on the forward strand.
TGGAAAGGAACTTGCAGAAGGAACTCCGGAAGAAATTCAGAACAACCCTTCTGTTATTGAAGCATATCTTGGAAACTCCGACATCAATATAAGTGATGCTTATGCCGGACTTGTTTCAAAAAAGTAGGAGGGCGATATGTTACTTGAAGTAAAAGACCTGGTTGTGGGCTACGGAAATATCGAAGCCCTTCACGGAATAAGTTTTAATGTTGATGAGGGTGAAATTGTCACTTTGATTGGCGCAAACGGCGCCGGAAAGACATCCACACTCCTGACTTTATCGCGACTTCCAAAGCCGGAAGCGCCTACAGTTCGCAGCGGAGACGTTCTTTACAATGGTCAAAGCATTTTGAAGCTGGAGCCTCACACTCTTATTCAGAAGAAAATGATGTGCCTTGTTCCTGAAGGCCGCCATATTTTTGGAAACCTGACTGTTGAAGAAAACCTTCAGATGGCATGTTATGCTCGTCAGCTTGAAAAAAACAGCGAAATGAACATTAACGACCAGTATGATCTGGTTTACGATTTGTTCCCGCGTCTTTATGAACGTCGCAAGCAGAGAAGTGAACTTCTTTCTGGAGGTGAGCAGCAGATGCTGGC
>DEEV01000068.1:5727-6130 GCA_002350445.1 Treponema sp. UBA2869
GATTGAAGAATGAAGAAGGCTCAGAATGATGGATGTCAACATTGTGGTTTCCAGCGAAGATTCGGTTCAAATTCAGTTTTCTCAGAAAATCTGTGAAGAGGTAAATGCTCAGATTACTGCGTTAGTAGAGAACCTGAAAGGATATACCAGCGATATTCCAGAGGTTATAGAAATAGTTCCAACTTACTGCGCAGTAACAGTGTATTTTGATTCTAAAAAACTTAAACAGTCGACTTTGATAAAAATAATTGAAGAAGTTGTCGAAAAAACTGAAATTTTAAAAACTGATTCGCAAAAAAGCGGAAGAATCGTGGAAATTCCAGTCTGTTATGAAGACGAATTTGCGCCGGATTTGGTCGATGTTGCAAAATACACAGGACTTTCTAAAGAAGAAGTCATAAAA
>DEEV01000068.1:6179-8501 GCA_002350445.1 Treponema sp. UBA2869
CCGGGATTTCCTTATCTTGGCGGAATGGATGAGCTTTTGGAAACTCCCCGTCTTGAAACCCCCAGAACGAAAATCCCTGCGGGAAGTGTTGCAATCGGGGGAAAACAGGCTGGCCTTTACCCCAGTGATTCGCCCGGCGGCTGGAGAATTATAGGAAGAACTCCGCTTAAGGTTTTTGACCAGAACAGAAATCCGGCCTGTCTTTATCAGGCGGGGGATAGAATCCGTTTTGTCCCGATTAGTAAAAAACAGTTTGAGAAGATGGCGGCTGCCTCCTCGGACGGCAATGCCTCCTTCCGCCCGCGCGCAAAAAGTGAAAATCAGAAATATGTCTGTACAGGCGGCATAAAAATCCTTGAACCGGGCTTACTGACTACAGTCCAGGATAAAGGCCGTTTTGGGTTTCAGCATCAGGGAATTGGACCGGGTGGCGTAATGGATGCAGAAAGTTTTGCTCTTGGAAATGCAATTCTTGGAAATGAAGAAAATGCAGCCTGTATTGAAGCAACTGCTCTTGGACCTTCAATTAAATTTATTCTGCCTTGCGAATTTGTGATTACAGGTGGTGCTTGCAATGCAATGATTGATGATAAGCCTGTCAGCATGAACCGTAGATATATGGCACAGACCGGAAGTATTTTAAAATGCGGATTCATTACAAAAGGGCTTCGTACATACATTTGCTTTAAAGGCGGCATACTTGTTCCTGAAATTTTTGGAAGCCGTGCAACGAATTTAAAAAGTAAAAGCGGCGGTTATTTTGGAAGAAAACTCAGAACTGGAGACGAAATTGCTATTGGTGATATGGTGAAAAAGGGGAAAGCGGAGCTGGTGGTTGGCGCTGACAATATGCCGCTTCCTGTATTACAGCAAATGCCCTCTTCCAACTCTGAGCCTCTTGTCCTTAAGTGTACAAAAGGCAGCCAGTATTCTGATTTTCCGGTTGATGTTGTCAGTCAGTTTCAAAACGTGCTTTTTACCGTCCTCCCGGAAAGCGACCGTATGGGAATCCGTTTTTCTGGAGAAAGTCTTAACTGCGGAAAAACCGACATTATTTCTGATGCAATTCCCTTTGGTGCTGTGCAGATTACTTCGGCAGGGCTCCCTGTCGTTATGGCAGCCGACCGGCAGACTACCGGCGGTTATGCAAAAATTGCGTCGGTGACCTGTCATTCAATGAGCCTGCTTTCACAGGCGGTGCCGGGCACTAAGGTGATATTTAATATAGAAGATTAATATAGAAGATAATAGAAAAAACTGACAGTGTGAGGTGGCATAAAATGAATACAAACGCTTACAAGGATAAAAATCCTGCGGAAGTCAGAAAACTTATCCGTCAGGGAAAAATAACAGTTCAAACTTCTGGAATGTGCGACGGTTACGCTCAGGCAAACCTCTGCATCCTTCCAAAAAAATATGCCTATGATTTACTCTTGTTCTGCCAGAGAAACCAGCAGTCCTGTCCTCTTCTTGAAGTCAGCGACGAGGGCTCACGTTTTTTGAAGTCATCTGCTGTAGACTGCGATATTGCAAAAGACGTACCAAAATACAGAATCTGGAAAAACGGACAGCTTGCGGGCGAATATACCGACGTAAGCGAATTCTGGCGGGATGACCTTGTAACTTTTGTAATCGGCTGCAGCTTTTCTTTTGAAGCGCCTTTGATTGCCGCAGGAATTGATGTCAGAAATGTTTCTGAAAATCACAATGTACCCATGTATCTTACAAATATCGATACAAAGCCTGCTGGTATTTTCAGTGGAAAGATGGTCGTTTCAATGCGGCCGATTCCATACAATCAGATTGTTAAGGCAACTACAATCACAGCGCGGGTTCCAAAGGTTCACGGAGCGCCAATACACATTGGATCTCCAGAAGTTATCGGCATAAAAGACATCACAAAACCTGATTTTGGAGAGCCAAGTACAATAAAGGCTGGAGAAGTACCTCTTTTCTGGTGCTGCGGAGTAACTCCTCAAAGCGTAGTGATGAATTCAAAGCCGGATTTTTGCATCACTCATGCGCCGGGCCACATGCTTATCACCGATATTCCTGAAAGTGCCTTGCAAAACTGATTTTAAGAGAATAAGGGGGTAGCATGAGCAGTATTTTTGATATTTTAGGTCCTGTGATGGTTGGCCCTTCCAGCTCTCATACCGCAGGGGCAGTCCGCATAGGTCTTGTCAGCAGAATCTTACTGGAAGAACAGCCGGTTTTTGCAGACATTCAGTTCAGCGGAAGTTTTGCGGCTACTCACAAGGGGCACGGAACAGATTCTGCAATCATTGCGGGCCTTCTTGGTATGAAAAGTGATGATATCCG
>DEEV01000068.1:8566-13499 GCA_002350445.1 Treponema sp. UBA2869
CAGAGAAATAGGCCTGAAATTTTTCATATCGAATAATGAAATCCCAAATGCCCATCCAAATACTGCAGTTCTCTCTTTACAGGGACAAAAGGGGCGGAAAATCTGTATTCAGGCTTCATCAATTGGCGGCGGACGAATCATGATTAATAAAATTGATGGAATAGACGTAAATTGTCCTGCCGAAATGCCGACCCTTATCGTTCATAACTCAGATGAACCTGGTCACGTTGCGGCAGTCACATCACTTCTTTTTTACAACAAAATCAACATTGCCCAGATGCAGCTTTTCAGAAATGAAAGGGGCGGTTATGCAGTTATGGTAATCGAAAGTGACCAGCAGATTCCCGCGCAGATAATTTCTTCTATAGAAAAGTTCCCCGGAATAATAAAAGTGACCTACATAAATCCGTCAATGGATTAATCATTATGGAAGCAGAGTAAAAATCAGGTGGTGCTTATGTTTGAAAGTCTTGAATCAATAATCAGTCAGAGTAAAAAAGAAAATAAGAACTTTGCGGAAATTGTGATTGAAAATGAGGCTAAATCTTCCGGCTGGTCAGAAGAAAAAGTAATCGGAAAGATGCAGAAAATGTGGCAGGTGATGCTGGATGCAAGCGACAGCTACGACGGAAGCCTTTTTTCTAACAGCGGACTTTCGGGCGGTGATGGTAAGCTCTTTTCAGATTATGCGGCAAAAGGGAATAGTCTTTCAGGTTCTTATATTTCCAGCGTGATTTCTGAGGCACTTAAAATGGCAGAAAGCAATGCCTGCATGAAGCGTATTGTTGCAAGTCCTACTGCCGGGGCCTGTGGTGTTCTTCCGGCAGTCCTGATTCCGCTTTACCGCCAGAAAAAATATCCTGATGAAAAATTTATAGAAGCGCTTTTTGTTTCGGCAGGAATCGGGCAGGTGATTGCTAATAAGGCATGTATAAGTGGAGCTCAGGGAGGCTGTCAGGCTGAAATAGGTTCGGCAAGTGCTATGGCGGGAGGAAGTCTTGTTTATCTTGCCGGTGGAAGTACAGAAGAGATTGCTATGGCAGTAGCTTTGTGCCTGCAAAATCTTATGGGACTTGTATGTGATCCTGTTGCTGGCTTTGTAGAAATTCCCTGTATAAAAAGGAATGTAATAGGTGCGGTTAATGCCGTTTCCTGTGCAGATATGATTCTTTCAGGAATTAAGGCAAAAATTCCGGCAGATGAAGTGATAGAAGCAATGGGAATAGTTGGTCAGAAAATGGATTCTTCCCTTCGGGAAACCGGAGAAGGTGGTATTGCGGCCTGTAAAACTGCCCGAAAGCTGGTAAAAGTTTGATGGAGGTTATTTATGCGTTGTACAAAAGCTGTAATTTATTCGGAAAACCTGAAATATAATCTTCAGCAGATAAAAAATCATGTGAAGCCGGGTGCAGAAATCTGTGTAGCCGTAAAGGCGGACTCCTACGGGCACTCAGCTGTGCTTACGGCAAAGCTTGCTCATCAGATTGGCGGAATAAACTGGTTTGCAGTTGCCACTGTTGATGAAGGAATAGAACTCCGGGATAATGGAATTACAGAAAATATCCTTGTCCTCAGTCTTTGTGTACCCGAAGAATTTCCAAGCCTTTTTGCCTACAGACTGACTCCCTTTACTTTTGGAAAAGATTACATTTCAGCCTTGTCTCAGGCGGCGGACTTATATTTTGAAGATGATAAAAAACACGAGGTCTTTCTTGCAGTTGATACGGGAATGGGAAGAATCGGCTGCTACCCGGAAGAAGCGGGTGATGAGGCAGAATTAATCTGTCATTCTAAGCATCTTGCGTTAAAGGGAATGGCAACACATTTTTGCGTGAGTGACGGAATCTCTTCAGATGCTCAAAGCTTTACCCGCGGACAGTATGAAGAATTCTGTAAAGCGGTGGAAAATGTAAAGACAAGGGGAATAAATCCTGGAATTTGCAGCTGCGGAAACAGTGCCGCCATCATGAATAATTTTGACATGCATTTTGATATGGTTCGTCCAGGAATTATCACTTACGGTTACTATCCAAACGAAGTCACAAAAGCTTATCTTCATTCTGTTAATAAGGATTTTGATATTAAGCCTGTTATGGCTCTTGAGACTCAGGTAGTTGCCATAAGACATTTTCCAAAGGGAAAATCAGTCTCTTACGGGCGAACTTACCAATGCTCCGAGGATACCGACATTGCCATCTTACCAATCGGCTATGCAGACGGACTTTTGCGTCGTTTTTCACCCGGCATGGAAGTTACGATTAATGGGAAAAAATACCCGGTATGCGGCCGAATCTGCATGGATCAGTGCATGGTAAACATAGGAAAGAATAATCCGGATGTGAAACTCTGGGATAAAGTTCTGATTTTTGGTCCGGAAGAAAGCGGCGCCCTTACAACCGCCGATGACCTTGCCAGAATCGGAAACACAATCTCATACGAAGTGCTGACTTCTATCAGTAAGCGTGTAAAACGAGTAATAGTGTGACAATTACTTATCTTTAAAAATCATATTGTCCTCACTGACTATAGGGTATCACAGACGGAGATTTATTCACACCGCTTTTTGACGGCAAAAATGTCACGGTGGAGTGACAAAAGCACTGCATTTCATCGAAAAAACATGCATCTTGTCTGAAAAAGATTGTTTATTTCTTATCTTAATGTATCATGAAAAATATGAGCAGAATTCTTATTCTTACAGGAAGCCCGCGACGGAATGGAAATACAGACCGCCTTGCACAGTCATTTGCAAAAGGTGCGGAAGAAAGCAATCAGGTTGAAATCGTCTCAGTCTGTGATTACAAGGTTAATCCCTGCATCGGCTGCAATTCCTGTTTTTCACGCGAGGGAAACAGGTGCTTCCAGAACGATGACATGACGGCAATTTACGAAAAGCTTTCACAGGCTGACATACTGATTATCGCTTCCCCGGTTTATTTCTACGGAATCAGCTCGCAGTTAAAAGCGATTATCGACCGCCTGCACACACCGCTCAGAAACAGCTTCAATATTAAAAAACTCGGACTGATTCTTGTCGGAGCCGCGACTTTGCCGGAACTGTTCGATGCAATAATCACCCAGTACAAGCTCGTCCTCAATTTCTTTAAGCTTGAGGATGCGGGAAGTGTCCTTGTCCGTGGTGCAAAAGAAAAGGGCGAGGTGAGTGAAGAAGATTTGAAAAAAGCCTTCGAGCTTGGAAAGTCAATGTAAAGTGGAAGTTGAAAAGCTATGAAAATTGCAGCTGATGTTTTGGCTGGATTGGTGATGGAGAAAATCGACCTGCCGCAATTGCGTTGAATCAATATGCGAATCTAAAGATGGGGGCGTACCTGAATGGGTCAATCGCCTCATGGAGCGTTGTTTTTAGCGCAATGCGGTCATTCGTAAAAGGAGAATAAAAATGAAAGCGTTTATAGTTTACTGCCATCCGTCGGAAGATTCATTTACGAGCCATGTTCGCGATTCCTTCATAAAGGGAATTGTTGACTCCGGGAACGAATACGAAATTTCTGACTTGTACAAAATGAATTTTAAGACTGACATGAGCGAGCAGGACTGGGACAAGAATTTAAAAGCCGCCTACGAAAAAGGAAGAACATTGTTTTAGTATGATATTAAGGCTAAGAATATAAAAATGACGATGGAAACAGGGCATAACAAAAACTATTGTCAGAAAAAATTTTACAGAGGAGAAAAATGAAACTAAAAAAGCTGCCTTATAATTTAACCGTGTGCAAAGTTCACGCGGAATCAGACATCGACCTGAACAAAAAATTTTACTTTATCGGAAAAACTGACGAGGAACTTTCTCTTGTCTGCAAAACCGAAGATACTCCGTCTTCAACTCTTGAGCGCGATGACGGCTGGAAGGGATTTTTCATTCAGGGGGTTCTTGATTTTTCGCTGATTGGAATCCTTTCAAAAATTTCAGGTATTCTTGCGGAAAATAAAATCGGTATTTTCGCCGTATCAACATTCAATACGGATTACATTCTTGTAAAAGCTGAAAACTTTGTACGAGCCATGGATGTGCTTTCAAAAGCGGGCTACGAAATTGAATAAAAATATAAGGGGAAATATGAAAGCGTTAGCGGTTACAGTAAAACAAAATTTCTTTTGTCCCGCTGATTTTAAATCGCGCTACGGCATCCTGCTCCGGGTAAAGCTTAAGCTTTGCAAAGTTCAGTCTGAAGGAAAATTCCGTGGCACCCTTTTTTCTTTATTTCTTCTGAAACCAGTTTTAAAAGACGAGTTCCGATTCCCTGTCCCTGAAGAGCCGGGGCAACGCAAAGCTCTTCAATGTTGTAGTTCGTTCCTTCCCACCAGTGACGGACCATTCCGAGCGTCATTGCAGCAAGCTTTCCGTCGCGGATAATACCGTAGTTAAGTGCATTGTATCCGCCTGAAATTTCCTTTACATATTCCAAAAGCTGAGTACGGTCGCTCCAGTCGTCGTTCCATGGTTCGCCTGCAAATGCTTTCTTAAAAAGGTCCGCCATTTGCTCAATGTATGATTCATCAAGTAATGTTAAGCTGTCTTCAATTGTACCGCTCATTTTGAATTTCTCCTTTTTGCTTTTTTAGTTCATTAATATAACGCTTCTTTCGGACATATGTTTTTACATTCCATGCAAAGAATGCATTCAGTTCCGTTAACTCGGTTGCGTGAATTATCTGTAATCTTTACTTCCATCGGGCATATGCGCTCACATTTTCCGCAGGAGATGCATTTGCTTTTATCGCACTTAATCCGTATAAGCGAAAAATAACTCATCGGTTTTAAGAATACAGTAATCGGACAGACATATTTACAGAAAGCACGGTTGTCTTTGAAGATAAATGCAAGTACAATGCCTGCCGCATAATACAGCGCGTTTCCGATTATGAACGCCCAGAACATAATCCGTTCGATGTTTCCGACATGCGCCAAAAA
>DEEV01000105.1:0-2253 GCA_002350445.1 Treponema sp. UBA2869
CACAAGTTTGCGGCGCTGCACGGTGCGGTATGGTCGGGCGGCTCGTTCGTATACGTTCCCAAAGGTGTAAAGCTCGAGATACCCTTGCAGTCATATTTCAGACTGAATGCAAGGGGTGCGGGACAGTTTGAGCACACACTGATAATCCTTGAGGAAGGCTCCTATCTTCACTTTATCGAGGGCTGTTCCGCTCCGAAATACTACGAGGCAGGACTGCACGCCGGCTGCGTTGAGCTGTATGTGGGGAAAAACGCTGCACTGCGCTACTCTACTATAGAGAACTGGTCAAAGAATATGTATAACCTCAACACAAAGCGCGCCCGCGTAGAAGAAGGCGGAAGCATTGAATGGGTTTCAGGCTCGTTCGGTTCACACATTTCTTATTTGTATCCAGAAAGCGACCTTGTTGGCCGCGGCGCAAAATCAGAATTCACAGGAATTACTTTTGCAGGAGCAGGACAAAACCTGGACACTGGTGCAAAAATGGTTCACCTTGCACCGGACACAACAAGCCTCATTTCCACAAAATCAATTTCTAAAGGCGGCGGACAAAGCATTTACCGCTCGGCCGTTTATATCGACAAAAACGCAAAGGGCAGTAAAACATCAGTTTCCTGCGAAAGCCTTATGCTCGATAACGAAAGCCGCAGTGATACAATTCCTGCCATGGTAATTAAAAACGACGAATGCGACGTAGGTCACGAAGCAAAAATTGGTCGCATTTCAAACGACGCAATTTTCTATCTGATGTCGCGCGGTATTTCCGAAGACGAAGCTCGTAGTATGATTGTAAGCGGATTTGCAAACCCGGTAAGCAAGGAGCTTCCGCTCGAGTATGCTGTTGAAATGAATAATTTAATAAGACTTGAGATGAAAGGTAATATGTAAAAACAAAAACTCCGGTTATGACAGCCGGAGTTTTTTTTTCAGGCAGTACTACGCTTGACGCTGTATCCGCCTCTATGCGTTGACCTGCATACACGAAAGCGTGTGTCAGGTCGAATGTAGTTTCTCCGCTACCGAAGGCAGTCAGGAGAGCCGGTCGCTTACGCGACCTTCCCGAGTTTTCGCAAAGCGAAAACTCGCACGCAATATCAGCTACTTTGTAGCTAAAATCGCGATACCTGGGAGAGTCTTTCCCTCGAGGAACTCAAGGCTTGCTCCACCACCAGTTGAAACGTGGCTCATCTTGTCTGCAAGGTTGAACTTGTTTACAGCAGCAACAGAGTCACCACCACCAACTACAGTCATTGCACCACGTCCAGTAGCATCAGCAACCAACTGAGCAACAGTAGCAGTTCCCTTAGCAAATGCGTCGAACTCGAATACTCCAACAGGTCCATTCCATACAACAGACTTAGCTGTAGAAAGAACTTCCTTGTAAGCTTCGATAGTCTTTGGACCAACATCCATAGCCATAAGTCCATCAGGAATATCAACACCGTCAACAGCAACTGGAGTAGCGTTAGCGTCAAACTTGTCTGCAGCAACATGGTCTACAGGAAGAACAATTTTTACGTTCTTTGCGGCAGCGTCAGCAAGCAATTTTTTAGCTGTATCAATAAAATCATCCTCAACAAGAGAGATACCAACTTTGTGTCCCTGAGCCTTGAGGAATGTGTAAGCCATACCACCACCAATTACAAGTGCAGAAGCATTCTTCAAAAGAGATTCCAAAACGGCAATCTTAGAAGAAACTTTAGCACCACCAATAATTGCTACCTGTGGTTTTGGAGGATTTTCTACCATTGGCTGAATGTATTTAACTTCTTTTTCCATAAGGAATCCGCCAACAGATGGAACTGGCATAAACTTAGAAATAGAAGCTGTAGAAGCCTGATCGCGGTGAGCTGTTCCGAAAGCATCGTTTACGAAGATGTCTCCGTATGTAGCAAGTTCTTTTGCCATTACGTCGCGCTCTGCTGCGTCTTTAGAAGTTTCTTCCTTGTGGAAGCGAACGTTTTCGAGCATTGCAACTGCACCTTCTGGAAGAGCGTCAATAGCTGCCTTCTGTCCAAGTGCATCTGGAAGGAATGTAACTGGTTTTCCGAGTTTTGAAGCAAAGTATTCAACAACCGGCTTCATGCGGTTCTTACCGTTGATGAACTTTTCTGCATCAGCGTCTGTCCATGTTTTTCCAGCTTTTTCAGCCTTTTCCTGAGCCTTCTTAACATCCTTTTTAGGATCGCCGAGGTGGCTCATAAGAACGAGAGAACGTGGGCTCTGTTCAAGAATGTATTTGATTGTAGGAAG
>DEEV01000105.1:2293-5047 GCA_002350445.1 Treponema sp. UBA2869
TTGCCTTTCAAATCAACGTCTTTTACAGTTTTAATCATATGATTATTCTCCTTGTATATAACCGCACAAACAATGCACGGAAAATTTACGATAATAGTTAAAATATAATGAGTTTCTATGACAAATTCAATGTAAAAAATTAATGATGATTTTTTTGCAGAGTTTCTTCAAAAGTCTTTACATCAACTGGTCTGGAAATATAAAATCCCTGAATTATCTTGCAGCCAACTTCTTCGGTAATTGTATACTGCTCTTTTTCTTCCACTCCCTGAATAACAGAAGACATTCCAAGAGAATCGGCCATTTCAATTATGCTCCCCAAAATCACACGACTTCGTTTTTTTTCTTCGATTTCGCGAATAAACGACATGTCAATTTTTATAACATCCGCATTAAAATCTTTAAGCATATTCAGCGATGAATAGCCGTTTCCAAAATTATCAATTGTGATATTAAAACCTTTAGACTTCAGCGCAGCCGAAAGCTGTTTTGAACGTTCAAAATCTGCCATAAGAGCAGCCTCTGTAAGTTCAATATAAACCAGTTTTGGAGAAACATCGTATTTTTTTGTAAGTTCTGTCAGAACCTTAAAAATATCTATGTAATAAAAATCCTTTTCAGATACGTTAATTGAAACCGCAATATCATGCCCAAATTTTTCTTTCCATAAATGAACAGCCTTAATAGCTTCTGTCCAGATAAACTGATCAAGCTTATAAATTACCATTGTTTTTTCAAGTACCGGAATAAAATCTGCAGGATAAAGCATTCCCCTTACAGGATGATTCCATCTGGCAAGTGCTTCAACCGCTATTTTATTTGATTTCTTAAATTTAAGCGGCTGCACATACATCTGAATATGATTTTTCTTTAGAGCCTGTTCAAATTCATCAGAAATATTTTTTTCTTTTAGAATAGAATCCATAAAATTAGAATCATAATAAGAACAAACCCGCGTATAATCATTTGAAATTTTTGATAACGCCATAAGAGCTTTATCATACATTACACTTGCAGATTCTTTTTTTCCAACAGGTTCGTATACACCAAGAATTATGCGGAGATCAAAATGGCGTCCTGCAAGAGAATTACGCATAAGTGCAAGAAAACGCTCCACTTTTTTTTCGGTAAAATCTCTTTTTGGAAGGAAAAGAGCATATTTATCGTCGGCTATACGCCCATAAATTGAACTTGGCCCGCAAAATACTTTTAAAATTGTCGCCTGATTTTTTATTAAATCGTCACCAGTTTTGTCACCAAAAAGTTCATTTATAAGTTTAAAATTCTTTATGTTAGAGCAAACCATACACATTTCATCTGCATCAAATTTATTTACAAAGCTGTCTACACATTCAAAAAAACCGGCACGGTTCAAAATTCCAGTTAAATCATCATGCGTAGATTTATACTGCTCGCGTCGTAAATCAGACATTTCCTTAGTTTTATCAACAAGCTTAAAATAAGAACCTACGTAGACATCAGAAAGATATTCCTGCTGAAATTCTACAACAAACTGACATTCCTTTCCGCACACAAATAGCGAAATATTATCAATACTGTATTCTTCCTCTATTCCATCTGATTTTGAAAGCCAGTTAGTACGATACTGTTCTGCGAGTGTTTTGTTAAAACCTTTTGAGTCAGAAAATATTCTCTTTGCGCCTTTATTTGCATAAATGCATTTTCCGTTTACATCATAATAAACAAAACCATCAGAAATTTCCTCGTTTACATAACGCAGCAGTTTACGTATAAGCTTTTTTGGGAAAGAAGAAGTTGCATAAAAACAAAGAAAAGCGGCAACAAATCCATAAAAAAGCACAGAATAATCAAAAAAAGAATTTGTAGTATAACAGAATAAATTTACAAAAATTACTAATGAATATGCAATAATAATTCCAATGTATTTATATCTGTAAATATTTGCCGCAGAATAAAATGCAACACAAAGCAAAACAAACGTAATAAAAACAGGAATATAGCAGATTAAAAGATGAACATATTGAGGTCTGAAAAATATAAGTCCCCAGAAATTATAGTCAAGCACAGGCTCATTAAGGAAGCAAAGCACGAACATTTTCTGATGGAAAGGATTTGTTATAAGACCAACTGAATCTACAACAAAAATTGCAAAAAGCACAATCATAAACTGCTTAAAATAGGCCCTTGCAAAACTTGTATAATTCACGGTAAATCGCAAAAGGAAAAAAGCCAGCCAGTCTGTGCCAACAAAATAAATGCAGGTAAAAAGAGTTGCATAAAATTTTGAATCGGACAATACGTAAAACATATACGCAGTGATTGCTACAATTGCCGTTATAAGCACACACACAAGATCGTTTTTAGATTCGTTATCTTTTCTAAAAAGCTGAATTATGCAAATAACCAGGAACGCAACACAAAGCAGGGAAATACCGGTAAAGCCAGACCTGAACAATTCATCGTACATCATACTTTGCCTCCCAGATATTTTGCTTCAAAGTCCTGAACAGAAATAGGTCTTGAATAATAAAATCCCTGGAAAACATCACAACCAAGTTTTCTAAGCATTTCTGCATGAGACTTAGATTCTATACCTTCTACAATTACGCCCAAACCAAGGCTCTTTGCCATTTTGATTACGGAAGCAAGAATAAACCTTCCCTTCTCTTCGTTTGCAGTTTTATGCAGGAATTCCATATCAATTTTAAGGACATCAATAGAAATATCGCGCAAAGTTGCCAGCGAAGAATAACCGCTTCCAAAATCATCCAT
>DEEV01000105.1:5136-5358 GCA_002350445.1 Treponema sp. UBA2869
TGTTTCTGTAATTTCAAGATTCAGTTTTTCAGGTCCAACTTTATATTTTTCAACAAGATAAGTTAGTTCCTTATAAACATTCATATAATAGAAATCGATTGGCGAAATATTTATGGAAATATGAAAATTTATGCCTCGATTTTTCCAGTCGACAAGTTTCTTTACAGCTTCTTCCCAAATAAATTTATCCAGCTCGTAAATAAGGCCTGATTTTTCAAGTAT
>DEEV01000100.1:0-9875 GCA_002350445.1 Treponema sp. UBA2869
TTATGAGCCCGACGAGCTGCCAGCTGCTCTACCCCGCGTCGTGTGTGAACATAATATAGGTAACAAAAAAAAATGTCAACAGTCCGCATGTGGGTCGCATGTCGGTCCTCTCGGTTCCGCATTTAGATTGCCAGGACAAACTCATCATAACCTGTATTTAAATTTCAGCTGCATTTCCCTATTGAAAAAAATCAGAATTCCAAATAGGCTTTTTGTATGGCGCTGCGGTTTGAATGGGATGACGTTCCGGAAAAATTCATCAACAAGAGTGAATCTTGCTCTTCCAATATTCAGCTTTCTATTCCTGAAAATTCTAACATACTTGTAAGAATGGATAATCTTCCAGTTCTACAAAGTATGGTGGAAAATGGATTTACCGGGAAAATAAATCTTATTTATATTGATCCACCGTACAATACAGGAAACAAATTCACCTATAACGACAATTTTTCTATCAGTTCCGACCATCATTCTGCCTGGCTTAGCTTTATGAACAGACGGCTTTGCCTTGCAAAAGAACTGTTAAATTTGTCCGGCTGCATTTTTATTGCAATTGATCAAAGTGAATTGTATGTTTTAAAACTTCTCTGCGATCAGATTTTTGGTGAAGAAAATTTTATAAACGATTTTATGTGGCTGCACGGCAAGGGAAAAAAAGATAAATGGTCCCGAACTCTCCAGCAGCACACTCTGTGCTATGCACGCAGCAAAAAAAATCTTTCGGAATTCACCGAATGTGGACAAACCAGCTGGGCTTCTAAAAATGCAGACGACGACCCTCGCGGCAACTGGTTTTCCGGCAGCATTTCATTTACAGAAACACGCTCTAACAAAAATCATAAAAACTTCTATTCAATAAAATCACCGGGCGGAAAAATCTGGACACGACAATGGATGGTAAGTCAGCAGGAAATGGAAAAACTTATAAAAGATAACCGCATTTTCTGGGGCCACTCCCCTTCCTACGATAAAGTTCCGCGCCTTAAAATATTTAACGGCGAAAGCACAGATGTCATTCCTAAAAATATTATAGATTGCGTCGCTTCAACCCGAGCCGCACAAAAACATCTTGATGAACTGCTTGGCGAAAAAAACGTTTTTGACAATCCAAAACCGGTTTCGTTAATTTATCATCTTATAAAAATAACCGGCATGCCCAACGATGCATTAATTCTTGATTTTTTTGCAGGAAGCGGAACAACTTTCGAAGCCGTCTGCAAACTGAATAAAGAAGACGGAGGAAACCGTCACTGCATTCTTATTCAGCAAAATGAACCTGTAAACAATAAACAGCAGAGCAAATTTAAAACAATTGCAGAAATTTGCGAAGAGCGCTGCAAAAAAACAGCAGCAGAATTCAAAAGTGAAATTCAAATTATCTAGTGAAAATTTATAAAATCATTCTGTTTGTTTTCTGGGAATTAAAAGCCTATATCAAGCATGTCAGCAGCGCATTACTGTAATTTATTTTTGATTTCTTCCAGCGTACGCAAATCTTCAATGGCATCGTAAAGCGGACTTTTTAAGTCGCTGATTCCGTCCAGAAAATCAACAGCATTCTGAATCATATTTGCAAAATAGCCTGTTTTTTTAGGAACTTTTACACTTTTATCTTTCATTAAAGAATAAAATCCCGTATAAAGGTTTGATTCTCTTCGTTTGTAAAATTTTGCGTAACCATTTCCAATGCAAATTCGCCCTTCTGTTCCAAGAATATCAACACCAAACGAAAAGAATTTGCTCCGGCCGCTCATTGTAAAAGTAACCTGCGGGCAGACTGATGTTGTAAAATGCGCACTGAAATTTCTAACAGCGTCATTATCATCACGGAAAATTCCAGTAATAACAGGTTTTGTAAGCTTTCGGTCCAGAAGATAGCTGATTATATCTACCATATGCGTTCCGTCGTGCAAAAGGCTGTATGAACCATCCTCTTCAAATTCAGATCCATAAATACGAAGCCCTGAATAAAGTTCGCCATGTACGCTCTGAATTTTTCCGATTTTTTCCATATGATTTTTTGCAAGAATATAATCAAGAGCAAAACGGCGTTCATGATTTACCATCACAGGAATTCCTGCTTCCTCTGCCGCCGTCGCAATTTGTTCTGCCTGCTGGCTGTTCAGCGCAACAGGCTTTTCCAAAATTACAAGCCGCGGTTTTGCTTTTATTGCCTTAAGACATTCTTCAAGATGCGATTCTTCGTTCACCGCCACAATGATAATGTCCGGATTAAAATTTTCATAAAGCTCTTCACTTGAATTAAAAACCTGCACATTATGATTTTTTTTCTTCATATAATGTGCCCATTGTTCAAGATTTTCAGAATTTGTATCGGCAGCGGCAACAAGCTCTATTCTGCGATTTTTGTTTAACGCCATTGTGTGAGATGCCGGCTGTTCACGCTTTTTATCAAAACCAAGCGTAAAACCTATTCGTCCTGTTCCAATAATTACTGCAGTATATTTTTCCATTTTTTCTGTTTCCAGTTTTTACTCTGTAATAAGATTTTTAAGAACAAGCTCAACAAGCTTTACAGTTTTATTTATAGAAGTTTCATCAGTTGGCAAAGCAAACAACGAGCCCGCTCCACTTTCAGGATTCTGGCGTACAGTTTCCTTACGGTTTGCAATATATAAATCACGCTGCTGAATAACAATAGAAGAAATTATTCCGGCATAATCGCGCAATTCCTTTTCTGACTTTTTTTGAATTTTATCTATTTTTGAAAGCGCGTTTAAAAGGTTAAAAACATCTTCGCAAATGCTTTCAGTTTCGGCACGAACAATTTTAAGAGCAGGAAGATTAAAATATTGCTCGGTGCGTGCAAAAACGTAAATTTGAAAAAGCGGCTCTGCTTCGTAAATATTAAAATAACGCAGAATCAGGCGTTTAAAAATTGCAAAAGCTGCAGGCTTTTTTGAAAGAAGAGTTTCGATTGTTTTTTCCGGTAAAAAACTTACAGTTGCGACCTCTCTTGCGCAATATTCAAGAGTTGCGTCGTACATTGCATCGCGGCTTTCAAAATGATTATAAAGCGATGCCTTTTTTATCTCCAAATCCTCAGAAATATCTGCAAGTGATGTTGCTCCCGGACTTTTTTCAAATGAGTTCGCAATAAAAGACTGTATGATTTTTTCCTGCGAAATATTTTTTCTGCTCATATTATAATTATCGGAAACTAACGGTTATTAGTTTAAGAAAATATGATTAAGACAAAAATAAATCCGCACTGTCAAAATGCGGATTTTTTCTTTTATTCAGATTTTTGACTGTTTTTAGCCAAGCATTATATTTCCGTCTTCCGAAATTACAATTATTGCCTTACAGCTCATACAACGGAAACGACCAGCCCTTACAGCTTTTACGCTTTTTCCACAAGACGGGCACGCAAGCACCTTAGGGAACACACTCATAGAAGGCTTTACACCGTTACAGAAATGTGCCATTGCATCTTCAACAGCAGGAACAATAGTAAAGAACTGAGAAAATCCCAGAATCTGAAAAACTTCATCAACTTTTGGCTGGATTGCAGCAAGCACTAAATCGCCGCCTTTACCCCTAACCATTTTTAAAAGGATAGTAAAAGAACCAAGTCCTGTAGAAGAAATATATGAAAGTCGTTCGCAGTTAAAAATAAAATTAATATAACCGGCTGCAAAAACTTTTGTAATTTGATTCTGAAAGAAACTGGAATTGTAGGTATCAATATAACCGTCAAATTCAATAAGACAACAATGCTCTATTGTGTCAATTTTTTTAAGAGTAATTCTTAATGATTCATCCGTTTCGTTATCAAAATCAGGAACAATTGTATCGTTTGGACTCATAATACCTCTTTAAAACATTATCCTATATATTTTTTGATTCGTCAATTTAAAATAATGCTAGTTCAATGCATTTTGCCTTCTTCCATGAAAGCGTTCTTTTTTTTATACTGTTTGTATGAATCTGAATAATATTGTAATTGTCCTTGATCATCCGGATGAATCCAGAAATATTGGTGCTGCATGTCGCGCAATGGCAAACAACGACATTTCGGAACTTAGAATTGTCGGAAATAAATCTGATTATGACATTAATCATATTCACGTTCTTGCAATTCATGCCGCTTCAATTTTTGACAATGCACACTTTTTTTCAGATATTAATCAGGCAACTGCTGACTGCAGCCTTAGCGCAGGAACAACAAGAAGACGCGGGAAAAAACGCGGAAAGCTTTATCTTCCAGAAGAATTTGCGGCTGAAGCTTCAAAAATCACTGGGAATCCAGCGGCAGAAAACGGGAACAACAATATTGCAACAGGCGGAAAAGTTGCCGTTATTTTTGGAAACGAACGCACAGGCCTTACAGACGAACAATTGGATCAATGCACAACCGGCGTAACAATTCCTTCTTCAGAAAATTTTGGCTCTTTAAATTTGAGCCATGCAGTTCAAATTTTGTGCTATCATTTATTCAGGCAGACTTTAAGAGAACAGAATTCCTGCATTCAAAGCTATACACCGGTAAGTCTTGAACGCATTGATACAACCGTAAAAACTGTTACAGACAATCTTCAAAAAATAGGTTTTTTTAAAATGCCTGGCCGCGAAGACACCGAAAATTTCTGGCGAAGCATTTTTGCAAGAGCTTCACTTTCCGAAGGCGAAGCACAATATATAGAAAAAACTTTTATAAAAATGGCGGGACTCGCATCAAAAAAATGAAAATCAGACATCTCCTTTTTGATTTTGACAATACGCTTTACCCTGCTTCTTCTGCAATGGACACAGGCATCACGCAGCGCATGCTCGAATGTGTAGCTTCCTTTTTTAACTGTAGCCTTGAACAGGCAAAAATCATTAGAAAAGAACGCATTACAAATTTTTCTACGACACTTGAATGGCTAAGAAGCGAAGGTTTAAAAGATACGGACGGATTTTTAAATTATGTTCATCCAGAAAGCGAAAAATATGAAGTGCCTTTGCAGCCTGCTCTGCGCGAATTTTTACTTTCAATTCCGCTGCCAAAATCAATTCTTACAAATTCAAATCATGTACATGCAGAACGCGTTTTAAAAACGCTTGAAGTTTTTGATCTTTTTGAAACAATCACAGACATAACCGATGCAAATTTTAAAGGGAAGCCATATCCTTCGGCTTATAAGGCGGCAGTTGAAAAAATAAATCAGAAAGCAGAAAAGCCTTTGCGCATCGAAGAAATTTTGTTTTTTGATGATATGCAAAAATACACCGACGGCTGGAACGTTTTGGGCGGAACATCGGTTCTTATAGGAAACAAAAACGGCTGTCCAATTCACGAAAATTCTCCAATCAGAAAAATTCAAAAAGATTGTTCTGCAGGAATTCAACCTGGAAAAACAATTAAACTTAACGATATTTACGAACTGACAAAAAAGGATATTTTATGAAAATTTTATGCGTTTGCCTGAGCACTACAATTCAGCGCACAGTAACATTTACAAATCTTGAACTTGGAAAAGTAAACCGCTCACAGGAATACCGTCAGGATGCATCCGGAAAAGCTGTAAATTCGGCAAGAGTTTTGAATCAGCTTGAATATGGTTGCTGCCTGACTATTTGCCCTGTCGGCGAAAAAAATCAGGATATTTTTATTGAACTTGCAAAAAAAGACCATCTGAATATGTCCTGCGTTACAATTCCGGGCTTTACACGCGAATGCTGGACTTTGCTCGACTCTCAGAAAAATACAACTACAGAAATTGTTTCCTGCGAACCGGAATTTGACGCTCCGCTTGAAAAGGAAGAAATAAAACTTTTAAAACTTATTTCTGAAAATCTTCAAAATACCGATGCTGTGCTGCTTGCCGGAAGCCGACCTAAGGGCTGGTCTAATGAACTTTGCGCAGCTATTGCAGGCATTGCGCTTGATGCAAAAAAAATCTTTCTTGCCGATATTCACGGACAGGATCTGCTTTTGACCCTTAAAAACTGCACGCCTTCAATTATTAAAATTAATGATGATGAATTTTGCGAAACGTTTGCAGACGGCAAAAAGCTTACCGAAGCCGAATTGCAAAGCGCGATTACCAAACAGAGCAGCAAGCTGAAAAACAAAATTGTGGTGACGCGGGGCACAAAAGAAACCTTTGCCGCAGATAACGGAATATTTACGACGTACCCTACAGAAAAAATTGTGCCTGTGAACACAACCGCCTGCGGAGACAGTTTTAATGCAGGCTTCTTATACGAATACATTAAGACGCGCAATTTTGAATCAGCCTTAAAAAAAGGCACCTGGTGTGCTGCACGAAATGCAGAACTCAAGTGCCCTGGAAGTACGTTAGCTTCGCTCACTACCTAGTTTTCTAACGAAAACTCGAAGCACAACAACGTGCTATAGCAGTTTTACAACAATATGTAGGATTTTAGCGCATATAGTACGTCTTAATCGGCGGGAAGCCATTGAATGCAACCGATGCATAAGTCGAAGTATAGGCACCCGTTGTAAGCCAGTAAAGTTTGTCGCCAGCTTTGAGCGAAATCGGGAGCTTGTATTTTGCATCTTCGTACATAATGTCCATGCTGTCGCAGGTTGGGCCGGCAATAATTACAATTCCTTCTTTTTCGCCAGGCTTGTCGCGGCTTGTAACTACCGGATATTTAATTGCTTCGTCCAAAGTTTCAATAAGTCCGTTGAATTTTCCGGCATCAACATAGACCCAGCGGGCAAGTGCCGTGTTATTTTTTCGGCTGGTCAAAACAACTTCACTGGTAAGAATTCCGCTGTCTCCAACAAGTGAGCGGCCAGGTTCAAGAATAATTTCCGGAATATCATCACCAAAGTCTTCCTGAATATAACGTGTAATTTCCGAAGCATATTCTGCAAGCGTATTTGTAGGCTCAATATAACTTGCAGGAAAACCGCCGCCCATATTAATCATAGAAAGACGGATTCCTTCTTCCTCTTCAAGAGAAGTGAACAAATATTTTACCTTAGCAATCGCATCGTTCCACTGACCAATATCGCGCTGCTGGCTTCCAACGTGGAAACTGATTCCGTACGGAGTAAGGCCAAGGTCGCGGGCAAGCACGAGCAAATCATAAGCCATATCCGGGTGGCATCCAAATTTGCGAGAAAGCGGCCAGTCTGCACTGATAGAGTTTTCTACAAGAATTCGCACATAAATACGTGAACCAGGTGCATTTTCTGCAATTGCCTTAAGGTCGTCTTTGCTGTCTGTCGCAAAAAGTCGCACCCCTTTATCATAAAAATATTTAATGTCCTTTGCCTTTTTGATTGTGTTTCCAAAAGAAAGTCTGTCTGGCGAAACATTAAATTTAGAAATCATATCCAGTTCGTAGCGTGAAGCAATATCAAAATTTGAACCCATTTCTGCAAGCATTTCAAGAACAGGCTCGCCAGGATTAGATTTCATTGCATAATAAATTCTTGCATAAGGAAAAGAATCTCTAAGTCGTATATAATTCTGCTTGATTGTATTGAGATTGATTACTACATTCGGAGTTTCCAAATCTTTAGAAAAGTCCAAAAACCGCTGCCAGTCCTTATCGCTGACATAATCGCTACGATTAAACATTAAAGGCTACCTCAAAAATAAATATTCCGTGAATAATAACAAAAATGTATAATCTAGTTAATTAGTTTTTAAAAAAAAGTTAGAAATTATGCTGGATAGTACGTTTTTTCTTCTGGCGGTTCCGGCTTGCAAGCAAGCCGTCGGGCTTTTCGGGGTTCCATTCCTCCGCTACGCTCCGGAACGGCTTCGCCGCCCCTACAATCCCTAACCGATTTTAAATGGCTCAGAGCGAGATTTATCGAGCGACTTTCATAAATAAGTGATATAAATAAAGCCAATTTTGCATTAGCAAAAATAATAAGAGGAACTCCAAACGAAGTTCCTCTATACTATTGGGCCATACGCCGCTTTCGCGTCGTTTGGCCTATAGGAAGTGATTTAATTATAGTTTCTCACTTCGTTACGAAACTATTGGGCCATCTAAGACTTGAACTTAGGACCAAGGGATTATGAGTCCCCTGCTCTAACCACTGAGCTAATGGCCCGAAAGGTTTTTATAATATAACAAAAAAGCGCAGTTTATTCAACCGTAACGCTTTTTGCAAGGTTTCTTGGCTTGTCCGGGTTGTAGCCGCGCATAATTGCACAGTAGTAAGCAAAAAGCTGAGCCGGAATAACCGTAAGCAGCGAAGCCAAAGTTGACGAGCAGTCTGGAATTCTGCAGATTAAATCAGCTTTTCCTTCAAATGACTTACCATCATCCTGAGTAATTACCATAACAGTTGCACCGCGGGTTTTTACTTCCTGCATGTTCGAACCGATTTTGTCGTAAAGTTTAGGCTCGCTGGCAATTGCAACAACCAGAGTTGCCGGGTCAATCAGAGCGATTGGACCGTGCTTAAGCTCGCCCGCAGCAAACGCCTCGGAATGCATATAAGAAACTTCCTTGAGCTTCAGCGCGCTTTCAAGCGAAGTTGCACTGTCGAACTGGCGGCCAATATAAAAAATCTTATCCTTATTAAACTGCTGCGAAGCAAATTTCTGAATTACATCCTTTCCATCAAGAATTTCCTGAATCTTTGCAGGAATGCTTTCAAGCTCGCTCAAAAGTTTTGTAGCCTCTTCATCAGATAAAGTGCCGCGGAGCTTTCCAGCTTTAATTGCAAGCAGCAATAAACATACAAGCTGAGTTGTGTACGCCTTAGTAGAAGCAACCGCAATTTCAGGGCCGGCAAGTGTGTAAATTACATCATCGGCTTCGCGGCTTACAGTTGAACCAACACAGTTTGTAATAGCAACAACCTTAAGCCCCTGTTCCTTGGCAAGACGCAGAGCGCTCAAAGTATCGGCAGTTTCTCCAGACTGAGAAATTACCATAAAAATATCAGATTTATCGAGTATTGGGTCACGGTAACGGAACTCAGAAGCAACATCAACGTCAACCTTCATGCGGGCAATTTTTTCAAATGCATATTTCGCAACGACGCCTGCATGGTAGGCCGTTCCGCAGGCAGTAATTACAACACGGCTTGCCTTGCGCCATGCATCGTCCATTTTGTTTTCTTCAAAATAAACGTCTGTAGGCTTACCAGAACCGTCCTTTACAATTCGCGGACGCATTGTATCAGTAAGTCCTTTTGGCTGCTCGTGAATTTCCTTAATCATAAAGTGTTCGTAGCCGCCCTTAGTTGCCGCATCCATATCCCATTCAACATGGCTAGGCTGCTTAATGATTTTTTCACCATCAAAATTAAAAAGATCAACGTGGTCTGTATACAAAACAGCAAGCTCGCGCTCACCAAGATAGTAAACATCGCGGGTGTGCTCCAAAAGTGCAGGAACATCAGAAGCAATAAAGTTTTCGCCCTTTCCCAGACCTACTACAAGCGGACTTTCCTTGCGCGCCGCAATAATTCTGTCCGGATAATCCTTGCAAATAACTCCAAGCGCATAAGAACCTTCGAGCACATGAATTGTTTCGATTACAGCCTTAAAAATATCGCCGGTTGCCTTATATTTCTGGTCCAGCAGGTGAACAACAACTTCGGTATCAGTCTGAGACTTAAATACAACACCCTGAGCCTGAAGCTTTGCTTTAAGATCTGCATAGTTTTCGATAATTCCGTTGTGAACAATCGAAATTGTGCCGTCCATATTTGTGTGTGGATGGCTGTTTGTGTCACTTGGTTCCCCGTGAGTAGCCCAGCGTGTATGACCAATTCCAATACATCCGTTTACAAATTTTCCTGTCTTTTCATAAAGAGCCATTTCGGCATCAGAAAAATCTTCTTTTTTTACATTTTCAGGAATAATTTCACCAGTAATTTTTTCTGCAAGATTTATAAGCTTGCCTTTAGCCTTCTGAACAAC
>DEEV01000100.1:10074-10355 GCA_002350445.1 Treponema sp. UBA2869
GTAACGTCTCCTGTTACTTCACCTAAATAATCCAGCGCGTCTTCAAGATCCTGAACTACTGCATCCAAAGTGTAATTGTCGTCTGCAGAAACAAGCGCGTGACGAACACATTCAAGAGCTTCGCTTACTGCCTCTTTTTGACGAGCCGAACCTAATCCCGCCTGCGTACGCTCTGTTGAAAGCCCCGCGGTAAGAATTTTTGTAATTTCGGCAAAAAGTTCCGAAAGCCCCGAACCGGTTTTTGAGGAGATTTTAATTACAGGAGGGGGAAGTCTCCCCCT
>DEEV01000100.1:10415-26234 GCA_002350445.1 Treponema sp. UBA2869
CTACCCTCTCTGCGGGCTCAAACGCCGCCCGCAACGCCTGCTCATCTACCAGTTTTTTATCACATTTCGTAAAAACCAAAATCAACGGCTCTTCGCATTTTTCTATAAATTCGCGGTCTTCGTCGTTCATGCCAGCAGTGCCGTCAACAAGATACAAAACAACGTCAGCATCGTGAACAAGGTTCCGGCTGATTTCTACGCCCTGCGCTTCAATTACATCGCTTGTTTCGCGTAAACCTGCAGTATCAAACAGGCGCACAGGAATGCCGTTAATGCTTGCCCAGCTTTCCAGCCAGTCGCGGGTAGTTCCTTCAATGTCGCTTACAATAGCGCGCTCTTCCTTTAAAATTGCATTGAACAAAGATGATTTTCCCGCGTTCGTACGCCCAGCCAAAACAACGCGCGCACCATCCTGGTACAGTTTTTCACCACGCCAGGAATCCGCAAGCGAAGCTAGCCTTGTTGCCGCAGTTTCTATATCATTGCGGTCAAACGAATCTGCAATTGTTTCTTCGTCTTCCGGATACTCAATTTCAACTTCTATTGCGGCAAGTGTATCAATAATCAGTTTTTTAATTGAATCAATTTCTTTAAAAAGACTGCCGGCAAGTCTTCCCGCCGCATGAGAGCGCGAAACATCAGTATGTGAATCTATAATTTCTTTTACGGCTTCGGCTCGTGTAAGATCGGTTTTGCCATTTATAAACGCCCGGAAGGTATATTCGCCGCGATTCGCCTGCCGAAAGCCAATTTTCAGCATTAAATTTTGAATTGCTGTTACAACAGCCGGTCCACCGTGGCAGAAAATTTCTACCATGTCTTCGCCGGTAAAACTTTTAGGGGAACGGTAAACAGCAAGCATTACCTCGTCGATTCGAATTAGAGGTTTTCCTGACGTTGTAACCTTTGCCGAACCCTCGTTATCAGTTTCGTTACACGAATCTGACTCCAAATTTTCTTTCCCGCATTCCTGAATCCAGCCGTACACAAGTGTATTTCCCGGAGCCTCAAGTAAAGCCTTAGGGCGCGAAAAAACTTTGCTTATAAGTTCTATACAGCCTTTTCCCGAAACTCGTACAATTCCCAATGCGGCCGGCGCAAGTGCCGTTGCAATAGAGGAAATTGGTTCTTCGGGCGTATACTGCGAAGGTGTCAAATTAGTTTTTCTCCTGTTTTTTTGCCGGGAGTGCCTGTGTCTGAAGGAACGGCATAAATATCATTTTTGGTTCCTTGTTCTGGTCTACAATGCTGTCTAAAACCGAAACATCTGAATCGGTGTATTGCTGCTTTTTTGCAGTTCCAATTGCAGGCTTTTTAAATTCTTTGTTTGCTTCTGCAGCCGTTCCAATAAAAGAATCTGTGAGAAGAATGTCCGGCGGCGTTGTAGAATAATCACCAGAATTATTCCAGCACATATAACCGCGGTTCAAAGAATCTCGTACTCCAAAAAACTGTTTTTTAATATAGTTTGAATCGTAGTAGAGTCTATCATAACTTACATTTAAATAAAATGACTGAACCCAAGGTCTTATAATTGCCCTGTTACGACACAAAACCGTATTTCTGAACGAACCGTAATAGTAAATTCGGTAAGTTCTGTCTGCAACCGGCGCATAATTTAAGAAAGTCTGTTCAAAATGACTTGGATAGAACATCGGGCCAATTACATCAACATATTCGGCGAGCATTTCCGCATCCTGCCCCGTTCGTGTCCCGCTTCTATACCACCCGTTTGCGCCGTAAATATCTATACCAATTGGCGCATCTATATTTGCACGCGCATATGACAGGAACGAAATTAATGCTGACTCTTTGTCCATTCCCTTGTCCTGCCAACGGTAACGTGCGTTGTAAAGGTTTACGCCGTCTGTTGGAAAGCGTATGTAATCAAACTGAATTTCATCAAAGCCGCGTTCTATTAATTCGCGGGCAATTGCAACATTATATTCCCAGACTTCTTCTGAATAAGGATCTACCCAGTTTTCGTCGTAATATGCAGTCTGCTTTCCAAGAGAATTTCCCTGATCATCAAAAGCTTCTTCGCTACCTTTAATTCCCAACCATGGTTTGTTATTTTTTGAATCCCAAACAGCGTATTTTCCGCCGTCGTATTTTGCAAGTGATTTGTCCTTAAATGTAACAATTCGGGCAATAAGATAAATTCCTTCTGATTTAAATTCATTAATAAATGCATCCAGGTCTCTTATTGCATAGCTGGAAGTTGAACATTTTTGCATTACAAGAGGATTTTTTGTATTGTAGCGCAGAAATCCGTAATCATCTTTCATGTCTATTACAATACTGTTCATTTTACGGGCTTTTATTGCGTTTTTAAATTTTGCAACACCTTCCGCAAAGCTGCACTGATATGCCGATGCATAAATTGATTTTTTTCCGTCTGCCACTGCCGCATACGGCGAATTTACTGTTCCAGGATACAACATCCATAATTCGTTTAACAAAAGTCCGCTGGAAAATCCGCTGCGAGATTCCGGAATCCAGGCTGTATTAATCATTCCCGGTACACAAGAAAAGGCTTTTAACCAGTCATTAAATTGTGCCGGTGTTCCCGGACTTTGTAGTGATTCAAGATCAATTGCGCCAAAGCCTTCAAGCCGTGTGTATAAGAGAACGTTATCGATTGTTGTAAGTCCGTCGATTGTGTCGGCAGGTTCTTTCCCGGCAAAAATCAGTTCGCCTTTTTTTTCGGTCCAGTTGAATTTATAAACACGCGGAATATACATCTGTGAAATATAAATTTCTGTAAAACATGAACCGTCTGCGCGTGTACGAAGAACCGGAATAATATCAGAAATTTCATCCGGCGAAGTTAAAGACGGCATTTTTTCAAAGCCTTCTGTTACATCGTTCCATTCATCCTTATTTTTGTTCGGTAAATTATACGAAAGTCCAAAAATAGGGTGCGACATAAATACAACAGTTTGCCCTTCAATTGTCGCAACCGCAACTGCTTTTATTCCGGCAGTTGTTTTACTCATTGAACCAAGGCTTATCCAGCTTTTTCCGGAATCTTTGGTGTAAAAAACCTTGTCTTTTGTTGCCGTAACCATTTCTGCATTATTTACAGGGTTTACGCACAAATCTTTTAATTCCTGAATCTGCTTTTCCAGAGATTTTATATTATTTTCATATTTTTTGATTGTCAGGAACGGAAGTCCGTCATCGCGCTCTTCAAAATGCTCCAGGTCTGAAGTGTAAAAAATACCTTTTGAAGTACGCATAATCCAGCCTTTTTCAGTATTTGAAGATTCGCCTACTTCTATAAGCTGATCTACGCGTCCTTCCTTCCAAAGCGGAATTGCCGTATTATTATAAGTTACGCGGTATAATCCTGAATCTGAGCCCACCAGAAATTTATCGTTTCCGTTTTCTAAATTTGAAGCAGCAACCGTTTTTTTACTTGGAAGCTGGTACAAGGGTTTTGAATCCTGTGCAAATAATGCAGAATTCCAAACAGATGATAATAAACAAAAAGCCGATACTATGAATAATTTTTTCATACTCACAGTATCGGCATTATTTATGCATAATTTAAGGAATTTAAAATTGCACTTATACTATTTCGTTCAAAACATCTACAACCATCGTGTCGTACAAGTCCGGCTGTTCCTTAAGCTTTTGAATTGCGGATTCCTTATCCATTGTCTGGCGATAATTTCTTCGGCTCGAAAGCGAAACATAACTTTCTGCAACATGAATAAGACGTGCAATCTGCGGAATTTCATCGCCTTTAAGACCTTTTGGATAACCAGAACCGTCAATATTTTCGTGATGTTTTGTAGCTGCATCTTCGAAAATCGACCAGTACTTTTTAGGAACAAAATCAAGGTGCTTTTCTGCAAGGGCAACGTGTCCCTGAAGTGCCTTTTTCTGTTCGTCCGTAAGGTCTGTTGCGCTAAGAAGTTCCGGGTCTATTCCAAGGAATCCGGCATCGTAAACCATTGCCGCACAGAAATTCAACATTGCAAGACCAGAAGGAAGCCCAAGCTGCATTGAAAGCTTATAAACAAGTTCACTTACATTCTTTGAATTGTTTTTACGTCCTGTAGCCTGATCAATTTTTGTACCAATTTCTTCGCACTTCACCGCGAGTTGCTTTAATTCCTCTTCATCAGTTTCAGAAAGATCTACATCCGGCAATGCGGCGGCAGGCGCCCAGGTTGATGTTCCTGCAAGGCGCAGTGTTGGGTTTGAACCGTACAAATCTGTAATGCCACCAAGCATAATTCTGTTTGTCTGACTCTGATTTGCCGCAAGCAATTTAAATGCCTGAACATACTGTTCGTGCTGCATTTCCTGCTGTTTAAAGCCTTTTTTAGCAATAAAGCCAACAAGCAAAATTACAATCAAAATAATTACAGCAATTCCAATTACTGCAAAAATTATGACCATAAGCTTTCTGTTCTGTTCTCTTTGCTGAGCTTCAGTTGTTTTTCGCTGTTCTTCGAATCCTTCTTTAATTAATTCCTGAGACTCTTTTTGAATTTCATTGTTTTCTTTTGCAACTTCAGCAAATTCCTTCATTGTGTTTGTACTTTGCTGCATCTGCTTAATCTGCGCATCCTGTCTCTGCTGCTGCTCTGCCTTTTCTTTATTTGACTGAGCTGACTGAATCTGCTTTACAAGTCTCTTTATTGTAGTATTTTCAACACGCGGGTATTTATCCAGATTTGTCTGAATATCAATTAAAGCCATTTCGTCATAGCTAGCCTGCAATTCCTTTAAGCGCTGTGTATAAACTGTCTGAGCAAAATACAAAATATTTGCTGCTTCTGCTTCGTCTTTTGTAACTGCAAGTGCCTGATTTACATATTTGTAAGCATCAACAGTGTTTCCATCTTCCATAGCCTGTTCGGCTTTATCCAGGAATTTGGCTCCTAAATTATTAGTAGCCGCAAATGCAGTTGCCGCAAAAAGCACAACAATCATTGTAAAAACAATTTTTCTAGCCTTACCTAATAACATTTTCAACTCCTATTGCTATAATAGCATTAGCACGGTTTTCAATTCCGCTTTCCTTAAGTAATATTTTATCCCTCAATCCAACATTAAATGTTAACTTAACCTTCTCCATTTCGGCAAAAATGAACGCAAAATTGATTTTTCCGCCCATTGCAAAATTAACATCGTCATACAAGAGATGTCCGGCAAGCCAGTCTACTCCAACATCAATCTGGAGCGGACCTAACATAAGCCGTTCATACTCAATTCCAATTAACGGTGTTACAAATGTACCTGTTATAGTTTCTGTTAAAGGAGCTGTATCAGATTTTCCGGCTTTAAGAAGCCCTATACCAGCCCTCAAAAACAGATTTTTACTGACTGCTGGCAATGCGAATTTTGGTGCAAATTCTATATCTGCAACCAGCGGAAGCATTGAATCTGAATCTGACAAAGAAAGGAATCGGAATGCTCCGTATAAATCAAGGCCGGCAGTTATTGTTGGCAAACTATATTCATAGTTTATATCTAATGATATACCATAATTCAAAATACTCAAAGAATTTTTTGCTTCAGTAATAAATCCTAAATCGGCAAGTCCTAAAGCAGCTTTCCAGCGGTAGCTTGTAAGTTTTGTTTCTTTTCCGGAAACATAAACTGTTTTATCGCTGTCTGCTTTTTTGGAAGAAACGTATTCCTTGTTTACCTTCTCACGTTTGTCTTCCTTTTCTTTTTCAAGTTTTGCAATTTCGTACTGACGCTTTTGTTCCTGCTCCTTTTCAAAACTCTTTTGAGTCTCGTAGGATTCAGAGATTGCCGCATACATTTCTACAGCCTGTTCGTTATCAAGATTGTTTTCTATAACAACAACAGTTGCTTCAAGCGCAAATTCGTATTCTTCTTTGATAAGAAGCCTTCTGATTTTTTTCTGAGTATAATTTTCCATCAGATAATAATATTTATCTTTCTGGTTTTTACTTAAAATTGCGTTTAATTCGCTTTCAGATTTATTTGAAAACGCATGATCTATCTGTTTATAAACATCGCTTACATATTCTTCCAGTGCAAAAACTGTTGAAGCAGCAAAAAGGAAGAAAAGTGATGTAATTATAATTCTAAATCTTTTTTTCATCAGATAATTCTCCTTGTGCTCCATTAGAAGACATTCGTTCGAATACCAATTGAAATCTGCGGAATTATGTTTTTAATTTCGGCAGAACTTGAAACGTCCGTTGGAATAAACCATATAGAAGCTTCGGTATAGAACGAGAATGAACTGAACATCTTAACGTTACTTAATTTTACCTTAGGAAGTTCAATCTGTGCAAGCAAAGCAGAAAGAATCTGTGGCTTGCCGCTGTTTGTTTCGGTGAACCAGGAGAAGTTAGCTCCAACGGCTACAGCACCGTACAACCAGTCAAAGTCGTGTCCAAAGAAGTAACTAAATGGAATTTCTGCAACATTTGCAAGAATCTTTACTCCCAATACATGACCACCGTAACGCAGCATTGTTGGCTCGTCACCAAACATATCAGAAACTGCATCACGCTGGCTCTGTGTAAACTGTCCATACTGGAACTGAACTTTTACTACATCATTAAAGAATGTAAGTCCGGCACCAATATCAAACAAGGTTGCGCCCCAGAAGTGGAAGTCAAGGTATAAGCCCTGAATAAACGACGGAATCTCATAAGAAGACTTGTCGCCTTTTCGTAAACTAACCGTTACGTCTTCAAGAGAAACATCATCTTTTGCAAGACCAGACATAGTAAGCATCTGATTGTATCGTCCACCGATAGAAGGAGCAATAAGCCTTATAGTTGGACTTGTATTATCAATCTGAACAATTGTTCTTGTAATTGCAACTTCGCCGTTTGCCATTGTAGCGCGTACCAGGAAGAAGTGATAACCTTCCTGCATATCTGCATTTTCTACGCGGTACATCCATTGTTCATTCTTAGAAAGCTGTTTAAATGTCTTTCCGTTATCAAAACTTACATCAATTCTTGCAACCTTTTTTGCTTGTACAGCAGCCTTAAGTTCCGGACTTGCAGATTTTGTCTTCGAAAGCAAAAGTTCGTCTTCGGAAAGTGAATAGCCAGCCTGACCTTTTATGTACGGTCGACCTGTTGCAAAATCTCCGTAGGTAAAGTTGTCTATTGTTACCCACGGTCCTATAGGATTGTAAACTACAGTCTGCTCGCGCGACGAAATTACCGCACCAGTTTTAAGCACAGTATCGACGCGGTAAACATGAGTTCCTTCGCTGATTTTTTCCGGACTCATATCAAACTTAAAGAAACCGCTTGGTGTAATTTGTGTATCTTCTACAAATTTATTGTCCACATAAAGCTTAAGCATATCAATTTCAAGTTCGCCTTCAGCTTCTGACTGACCATAAATTGTAAATACACCGTTTTTGTGTTCACCGTTCAAAGGATACAAAAGGTCTACCGTTGCAGGCGGTCTTGCCTTGTCCAGGCGTATATTGCGGCTTACATTTGTTACGTTTCCGGCTTTATCTTTTGCAGTAAGTTCTACGTTATAGAAACCATCTGACAAATCTTTAATGTTCATTGCTTCGCCAATTACGCGGTCAATTTTAATTTTGCGCACATCAGCCTTGCTTGAACGGTCAAGATTTCTGATTGTTACGTAAAGCTCTGTAACTTCAACGTTATCGTATACGTTTCCGGAGAAGAAAAGATTTCCTGTTGTTATTGAATCGTCCAGCGGAAGTTCAAGCAAAAGAGTTGGAGCGTCGTTATCAATATTTATCAAACTTGAATACAAACCTTCAATTCCGTATTTATCCCAAACTTTTATAAATACAACCTGTGTTCCGCCAGGAATTGCTCTTGTATCAAATTTGTAAGACCATTTTTCTGCACCAACTGCATCGTTATAACTGTTACCGTTATCAAGAGAAACCTGAACTCTGTCTATTCCGTTTTTATCGCTTGCCCAACCCGAAATTGTAACAAAACCGCGAACTGTCGTATCAATTGTAGGAAGTTCTATTCCACCTTTTGGCTCTTCAAGAGAAACACGGAAGGTTCTTGTAACTTCTTCTCCCTTTACGCCATTTACATCAACTGCATAAAGTGTGATTGTGTGCTCGTTATCAGTCATTGTTTCAAGCGGAATTTTGATTGCAAAACTTGTATTAGGCTTATATTCAGGATCGCTTGCAGGACTCTTGTAAATTTCATCTACAGAAACCTGTTTATAGCTTCCATTATCAATTTTATAGAAAACTGTTGAATCGCCATCATCATCATAAATTACACCCGAAACTTCAAAGTCGCGCGTAACAACCTGCATATCTTCCGGCACGTGAATTTCCGCGCGCGGCAAATCCGATTCATTATCAATATCGAATTCCCAGGCTTCCATCATTGTCTTGTTTCCGGCCGCATCATAGAATTCGAAAGACATTGCATCATCAATAGGTTTTTCCGGCGTTCCAACAAATGTAGAAATAAGAGGATTCATTTCCAGCGCAATTTTCTGCTTTTCTTTGCCGCGAACCGGCGGAGCAATATAATTTGCGCCCTCAAGGAATCCGTTGTCTTTTGCATCAAAAACAATAAGATTTTGACCGTTTACAACGTCAAGTTCGCCCGGAACAACTACTTTTACTGTTGGCGGAGTAACATCTTTATAAATACTTGTAATTACGTTTCCTTCGTGACCCGCATTATCATAAGCGCGAACATTAAGGCGGATAAGTCCGTCTTCAAAACCAGAAACGTCTATAGACTGACTGAATGTTACGCCGCGTCCCGGAGTAATGCCTAACTTGGTCCAGGTTTCGCCGTTGTCCAGAGAATATTCAACTTTTCTTACGCCAAGCGCATCAGCCGCTGTTCCTGAAAGTGTAAATTTGTCTTTTACCCAGGCATGCAGTTCCGGCGCCGAAAGATTAAGATCCGGATTATTTGAATCTGCAATAAAGTTCAAAGCTGGCGAATTATGCGTGTCGCCAAAACGGTCTGTTACACGAACTTTTACATCTTTGTAAATGCCGTCTTTTTCGGCACTTAAAGTAATAAAATTGCCGTCAACTTCAACGGTAAGTCCTGGCGTAGACGAAACGACTTCGGCCTTTAACGGGGCTTTGAAGTTTGCGTAATAATAATATTTTGAACCGTCAGCAAGAATGTAATTATTGTCTACTTCGTCGTAAGCTGTATCTGCTGCCGCGTATCCAAAAATCTTTTCATCATCATAAATCAGTTCTTCAGGATTTTCGCGTATTACAATTACAGAACCCGAAATTTGCTGTTCCAGACTTCCAGCCTTTATGATTGCATTAATTTTGTTTACTCGTGCAGGAAGATTTTCAAGAGGAATTTCTGCCGTCCATCTTACAGGATTTTCTTCTGTAGGCTTAAACAGTTTTGCACTTCCGCTCTGTGTGTTTGCGCCGCCAGGTACGTTGTCACCAGAAATCTGGTAAGAAACCGAATTTACAGAAGCGCCTGTATCAATATAAATTACAACTTTGCCTGCCGCTTTTGCCCCAAACGGCATTACAACAGGAGTTCCGCTCAAATATTCGCTGTCGTTTATTAAAGCAAAATTTGCAGACAATGTAGGATTTTTGACTGCATTGTATTTTCCCACAACAGCTTTTCCGTTTGCAGAAGTTTCCATCACAACAGGATTTGAACCTTCACGCATTTCTTCGCGATAAAATTCCTGGAATGTTCTGCTTAACTCGCCCTGATAAACGCCAACTGCGTAAACGTTGTATCCGCCGTCGAGCCAGTAAACTGCAGCCGGCTTTGCAGCAGGCATTTTTCCATTTACATCTTCAAGAGCCGGAATTTTTGAAACTGCAATTCCCTTTACGGTTTTATTTCCTCCGGCACTTTCTGCAACAACTTCATAAACATACATTCCATCCGCAAGTTCTGCGCCGTTAATTGTAAAGCTGAACGAACCGTCTTTATTTAAAGTTACGCTCTGGAAATCGTTTGAAATTTCCGGCGCAACTGCAGCAATTACGCCGCCTTTCATTGTAATCTTTTCTGCAAGAACACGATATTTTACCGAACCAACGCCCGTTTCGCACTTTGCAGTACCAGAAATCTTAATTTCCGCATTTTCTTCGTCATAAGCATTTATTGCATCAGATTCAGAATATTGATTAATTTCCAGCTTTGGGACGGCAGTATCTGCCCTGAATTTTATTGGTTTTGAAGAAATTGTCCTTCCATGATCAGTTTTCACACGAACAACAACTTCAGAAGAACTTCCTACTGCATCTTCGCGTGCTATAAGCTTAATCTGATTTCCTACAAGCTCAACTTTTGCAAAAGGAGTTGCAGGAACAAGCTCTGCGCTTAAAGCGTTTTCACCAAGCAGATAACCGCTTGCCGGAAATTCCGGATTATTAATCACAGAAAGGAAAGAACCTTCGTCTGTAAAGCGGCTGTCATCAAAAACAATAACAGGTTCATCTGCCTTTACAACCGAAGTATTTGTTACATAAAAAATTGATTTATAAGAACTTTCTCGCCCAAGTGTATCTGTTGCTTTTACAACAAAAGTTATAACACCCTTAGGAAAGTTTACGTTTATTGGAAGCGAAACCTTATACGACGAAGCCGATTTTAAATCTACATCCTTAGCATCAACAACATCCTGACCAATAAGAATTTCCGCATGAACTTTTGCAAGTCCAATTCCCGAATTTGCAGTTACGCTTACAGCCGAACCAGCTTCCGGATGAACTTCCTGTCCATTTGCAAGATTTGCATCCGAAAATGTTGGTGCAATTCCCATAGAAGAAATTTCCCTTACAACAGGATTCCCTTCTACGCCGTTAATATCAATTGCACTAACTTTAATTGTATGCTTTCCGGCCGTAAGTTCGCCTTTATTTGCAAGCAAAAGATAATAAGTTCCGCGTGTTTCCTGAATTACAGGTTCGTTATTATCAAACTGAATTTTTACACTCTGAACGCCGTCATCATCATGGGCAATACCGCGTGCAAAAAGAATGTCTGATTCACCAAAAATCTGACCCGCTTCCGGTTCCGAAGGAATAACAACCGGCTTGTCATCTTCCTGATTCATTTGAATTGTTTTTGAAACTTCTACAATGTTGTTAACACGGTCTACCGCTTTTATACTGAATTTCCCGGATTTTTCTTTACCGTTTACTGTATCAACTTCTACTACCCAATACGGGTTTCCAGGAACAAGTTCTATTTCGCCGTTTTTCTGCCCAAACTGCCATGTAAGGCTTGTAAGTCCAACCGCATCTCTTGCATAACCTGCAATCGTAAATTTTCCGTTTACAATTTGTCCGTCTTCCGGCGAAACAATTTTTACATCAGGCTTTGTGTTGTCTATATAATAAAGGAATGAATAAAGTCCTACAGAACCCGCCCTGTCTTTTGCTTTAAACCAGAGAACCGAAGGACCATCGCTGAATTTTGTAGTATCAACATTTATAGAAAATTTACAAACATCACCTGCCTTATTGCCGCTGAGCTTTACAGGCACAAAATGATTTCCGTTGTCTGTAGAAAAACCAAGTTCTTTAATTCCGTTTCCGTCCGAAACAACTCCGTCAAAACGAACGTTTCCAGAAACAAGAATTCCCATTTCTTTATCGAGAACGGCCGTTAAAGGTAACTTACGGTCAAGCTGCCAGGTAACCACAGTTGGTTCACCCTGCACAGGCGCATCATTAATATCATAACCAATTGCTTTGATTGTATGGGGACCTTCTTCAAGTTCTGTTGTATCAAGATAATAAGACCAGAATTCTTTTCCCTCTGCAGGAACGCGTTTTTCTGTAGGCATTCCTTCATCAAGAATAAGTTCTACGCGCGAAACCGCATCATCATCAACACAAGTTCCGACAATGTTCAGGTTCGCTACTACGCGCATATTTGGATAAGGGTTTGTAATTCCGCAAATCGGCATATCTGATTTAGGGTCATACCAGATGTTATACGGACCTTCAACTGTAGTGTTGCCGCCGAGGTCTTTAGCAGTTATCAGGAAATTGAATTTACCCGGTTTTTTTGGATCCAGGTCAAACTCCTCCTGCCAGCTGTTAAAATTTTCAGCAGTTTTTTCCTCAACATCACCTTTTCCGTGCGCAAAGAGACTGGCTGTTAAAACTCCCACAACTAAAACTGTTAAAAAACGTTTTTTAATCATTATGCCCCCAAAGCAAAATTTTTCTCAAAACATCTCACTCGATTATCGGCATATATAGCTGTTTTTATAAATTCAGGTGCAGTTTTTGTTAAAGTGCAGTATTATTGTAGTTAGATTACTTTTTATTTAGGTTAATTATATGACAGATTCTAAAATAAGCAAACAAATTTCCAGATTACAGGAAATCATAGACGAGAGCTCAAATATTGTTTTCTTTGGCGGCGCTGGCGTTTCTACCGAATCGGGCATTCCGGATTTTAGAAGCGTAGACGGACTTTATAATCAGGAATGGAGTTATCCGCCGGAAACTATAATAAGCCGTTCATTTTTTAACGGAAACACAAAGGAATTTTACCGTTTTTACCGCGCTAAACTTTTGCCAAAAGGAATAAAACCAAACGCCGCGCATTATAAACTTGCCGAGCTTGAAAAATGCGGAAAGCTTAAAGCTGTTGTTACCCAGAATATTGACGGACTTCATCAGCTGGCGGGAAGCAAAGTTGTTTATGAATTGCACGGAAGCACATTGCGAAACTACTGCACGCTTTGCCATGAATTCTATGATGAAAAAATAATTGAAGAAAGTGAAAATTCGGAAGATAAATTGCCGCACTGCAAAAAATGCGGCGGACTTGTTAAACCCGATGTTGTTCTTTACGAAGAAAGCTTAAATACAGAAATTATAGACGGTGCCGTAGATGCAATCAGCAAGGCAGATACGCTTATTATAGGCGGAACATCGCTCACTGTTTACCCGGCCGCCGGATTAATAAACTATTTTAAAGGCGATAATCTTATTCTTTTGAATAAATCTTCTACTCCGCAGGACGGAATGGCAAATCTTGTAATTCACGATGCAATAGGAAAAATTCTGGAGCAGATTAAAGTGAATTAATACTTACGGTGGTTTCGAGAGCCTGGTTGTTGGTGGTTTCGCGAGCTTGGTTGTTGAGCTTGTCGAAACACAACCACCGTTGAAAGCTGATTTTAATTCTATTAATAATGCGGCGGCTTTCTGTTTGGAATGTCGCCCTCTGCATTTTCAATTAAATCGCGTATTTTTTCTGACATCATTTTTATTTCGCGCTTAAGATTTTCTATTTCCTTTGCCTGTCCAACAACAACGCCCTGAACCTGAGCCGTAAAATCTTCCATGTAGGCAAGTTTTGTTTCTATTTCAATAAATCTTTTTTCTGTTTCAGTATCCATAAAAACAATTTATCACAAATCCGGCAAAGTATCACACATTTTTTTTATAATTTCGGGAACTTTTTCGCGCTTTATTCCCGAATAGTTTACAACAAAGCTCTGCGCATTCAGATTTTCTTCTGCATCGTCATTTTCGTAAAAATAATCGGCAAGACGCTGAATGTTTATGCCGGCATTTTTCCAGCGTTTTTGAATTTCGCACGCATCCCGGTCGTTTTTTAGCGTAAGCAGAAAATGCAGTCCCGAATTTTCTTCATGAATTGTAAACATTTTTGCCAGCATCGAATTATCAATAGAAGTAATCAGATTGTTGCGAAGCGACCGGTAATAATTTTTCATCTTGTTTATATGCTTTTCATAATTTCCATCGTCAATAAAACGGGCAAGCGTAAACTGTTCAAAACTTGAAACCTGACACGAATAAAATCCAAGCCGCTGTGAAAATTCCTGCGAAAGCGCCTCCGGCAAAACCATATAACTGATTCGGAAAGACGGCGCAAGAGTCTTAGAAAAAGTATTAATGTAAATTACACGGTTACCGCGGTCAATCCCCTGCAAACTCGGAAGCGGTTTGCCGGTAAAACGGAATTCGCTGTCGTAATCATCTTCTATAATAAAGCGTTTTTGCGCACTGTAAGCCCATTCCAAAAGCTCCGTGCGGCGCTTGTAATTCATAACAATTCCCGTTGGAAAATGATGCGACGGAGAAACATGCACTACATTTGCGCCGGCTTTTTCAAGCTCGTTTACAATTATGCCCTGCGAATCAATTTTTACAGGAACGCACTTTGTTCCATTCAGGCGGAAAATTTCCGTTGCCTTGTGATATCCCGGATTTTCAACTGCAATCACTTCGTTTCGCCCCAAAAACTGAACAAGCATAGAATAAAGCGATTCCGTTCCCGCTCCAATAATCACCTGATTTTCATTCACATCCATATTTCTGAATGCTTTTAGATGCCGGCAAATTGCACGCCGCAGTTCAACAGCACCAAAAACATCCGTTCGCTTAAGCAGCTTTTCATTTTCAGAAGCAAGAACCTGCCGCATAGTCCGCGACCACAAATTAAACGGAAATTTCCCCGGAACAGCCGCATTGCTTGTAAAATCGGCAAAAAAAGACAAAGTATTTTCCTGCGGCCGCTTAATGCCCGTTACAAGTTTTTCAGAAACTTTCTCCAAATCAGCTTTCTTAAAATGCCGCGCTATGTCCGAAACAAAATAGCCTTTTTTTTCAATTGAAAAAATAAATCCTTCATCAATCAGCTGAATATAAGCATTCTGCACAGTCATAACACTTACGCCAAGATGCAGCGAAAGCGCTCGCTTAGACGGAAGCTTTTCATTTTCCTTCAGGCTTCCGTCCAAAACCATATTTTTAATAGAAAAATACAAAAAGTCCGTAAGTGATTTATCACCGCGCTTTTCAAAATCAATCGTTATCATTTAATCTGATTATATAAAACTTGTCTGCTTTTGAATATATTTATAATACCAGGTAAAAAAAATCGCCCTTCAAACACCAGGCTTGAAAGGCGATTCTTTTCTTAATAAAAATTAAACTTATTTTACTTTTACAGAGTTGAAAATTTCATCAAATGTTTCTTCGTAGTCTGCATAAACTTCTGGAGTTGAAGTAGCATAAATTGAAACGGAATTAGTTCCTTTTATAATAACCTTTATGCGCTGAATCATTACAAATTCTTCACCATCAGATTCTGATGTTGCCTGGTAAAGAGCGTAATCTTCGCCCTGTTCAATTATTTCCATTTTTGTAAATGTTTTTTTCAATTGTTTAAGTACTAAAGTAAAGAAATCCTTTGTTTTTGTTCCCTTTGGGATTTTTTGCTCTGATACAGAAAAATTATCTGCAAATCCATCTTCAGCACCTGCAGGATCATAAAAGAACCACTGAACGCCATCTACTTCAAACTGTTCCCAATCCTGTGGTACTTCAAAAGTTACTACCTTGTCGGTAATTTTTTTTGTTCCTTCTTTTGCAAAAGCCATTACGCTAAATGCAACCAACACAGACAATACTGCAAATAATTTTTTCATAAATTATTCCTTATATATTTTTTGGCACACCCTCGCTCCGCTCGGGCCGGCTGTTCTGCACTTCGCTACCGCTCATTCCTTCGTTCCGGTGGTTTCGAGAACCTCAACCACCGTCTCTTCGGAACGCCTTCGGCGGTGCTCCATAGCCTTGTGCATATATCGCACGCTTTCTCGTGCTTACCGAGTTTTGCATCTGCAAAACTCGCACTATTATTTCAAGAGATCTCGAGCCAAAATCTTAGCGATGTTTGGTCTCTTTACAAGGTCGCTCTTCAAGCCTTCCTCGCGAGCCTTGTTTACATAGTTAGGATCCTGGAAGCTGTACTTGAAGTTTGTGTGAACGTCGTAGGTTCCCTTCATGAGAGCGTAAGCATCTTCTGTCATTACGAGCTCTTCGTCTGTTGG
>DEEV01000100.1:26389-26757 GCA_002350445.1 Treponema sp. UBA2869
ACACCTGCTGTCCAAACGATAGCATCTACGTGGCCGAGTTCTGCCATGAAGGCACCGATGTACTTCTTAATGCGGAGAGCTTCCATTTCGATAGAAAGCTGGCAGAGCTTGTCGCCCTTTGCAGCGTCAATTTCGATATCGCGGCGGTCAGAATATTTTCCTGTAATACCAAGACAACCACACTTCTTGTTGAGTGCCTTGTCCATTTCATCAGCTGACATACCAGTTTTTCTCATGATGTAGAATGGAAGAGCAGGGTCCAAATCACCAGAACGAGTTCCCATTACAAGACCTTCGAGCGGTGTAATACCCATTGTTGTATCGTAGCAAACGCCGTTCTTTACAGCACACATAGAAGAACCGTTTCC
>DEEV01000099.1:0-162 GCA_002350445.1 Treponema sp. UBA2869
CCTAAGTCAATACCAATAATCTTACCCATTTTATTTACCTCTTTTCTTTGTTTACTATTTTAAGCAGGAGGGGAAATTATATTCTCGAACAAAACAGAAGAAACAGTCCAGCGGACTATTTTTTCTGTTTTGAACGATGAAAAATCCCTCGCTCGCACTTGC
>DEEV01000099.1:393-4550 GCA_002350445.1 Treponema sp. UBA2869
GTGCTCGTCAGGATTAAAATCATCTCCTTCCTTTCCAAAGCTTGTAAGCCCGTATTTATCTTCAAGAAGCTTTACAAGGCTGCTGTTTACCATTTTAATGCCGTCTGCCATAGATTTTACGTCTTTTGCAGACGAAGCAGCATCTACAGTTCTGTCAAAATTATCAAGAGTTTCAAGCAGATCTCCAAGTAAAGATGCATTTGCATAATCGTAAGTATCCTGCTTTTCCTTCATCATGCGCTTGCGGTAGTTATCAAAGTCCGCAGCACGGCGCAAGAGCTGATCTTTAAGGTCAGCATTTTCTTTTTCAAGCGCAGCAATTTTTTCTTCAGGAGTCTGCTCTTTTTTTTCATCTCCTTTTGCCGCATCTTCATTCTGAGTTTCAGCAGCAGCTTTTTCTTCTGTCTGATTCTCAGCCTGTTCTGTTTTCTCTTCTGCCATTATTTTTCCACCATTAAAAAATGTATCCTATAGTATAAATTAATAATTTTGTATTTAAATCGTCAATAAATTTGTGAAAAAAAGTTTAAAAAAACATAAAAAATATCTGTCTAAAAATCAAAACGACTTTCAACATCGTATTGTTTTTTTTCAAGCGTAAAGGCAAGTTTTTTGGAATGAAGAAAAATTCTGCTGGCAGGAATTCCGCCATAAAGTTCATCACCAAGTATTGAAAGACCTTGTTCTGCAAGATGAACCCGAATCTGATGCGTACGTCCGGTAAACAGCGTACATTCCAGCAAAAGAGATTTACAACCTTCGACAGTCAAATTGCGCAAAACTCTAAAACAGGTTTTTGAATACTGACCGCCGCGAGTTTCACTTAATTTACCCCATTTTCCCTGCTGAGATTTTCCTGTTATGCGCCCCATAAACATTTCCACTGTAAAATTTTCACCATCAGAAAGTTTTCCGTCATCTTTGACAACGGCAAGATATTTTTTTATCAAATTATGGCTTTGAAAAATTTCGGAAATACTCTTGTTTACAGTTCGATTTTTTGTAAAAACGATTACTCCGCTTGTTGTACGGTCAAGACGGTGCATTATTCCAACGTAAGGCGGGTTTCTAAGCGCTGGATTTTTCTTCCATAAATAATCAACAACAGCATCATGAAGATTCGCTCTGTTTCCTGTAATGGTCTGCTCAACAGGAAAATTTGCAGGCTTATTTATAAAAATTAAATTTTCATCTTCATACAAAACTGCATCGCCGGTAACCTCAAAAACAACATCATCCGGCTTTTTTTCATAAAAGAATTTTTCACTGTCAAACGAAACAATAACAACAGATTTTCCGCGAAGTTCAAATGCAGGTCGTGTAACAGGTTTAGAATTTACACTTACAAACCCGGAAACTATAAGCCTTCTGATTTTAGAATTTGAAACAGTATTATTTTCATTTGATTTTTGTAATTGGTCAGGTAATTTCTGGCGCAAAAATTCATCAAGCCGGCAATTTTTATCTGTATTGAACGTAAATTTCTGAATCATATATTACTGCTTATTTCTTGCATGATGTATTTTTTTCTGTTCATAAAGATTTTTATCAGCAATTTTTAAAAGTTCTTCAAGGTCACAGTTATTTTCATCAAATTTTACAGCGCCAAGACTTATGGAAAGCGTAAAAGGAAAATTATTTTCTCTGGAAATTTCTTCATTCAGCTTATCAACTTTTTCACGAAGCTTATCAATAAAATCAAAATCCATTCCGGTTGCAACAATACCAAATTCATCTCCGGAAAGTCTTCCAATAATATCCATTTTACGGAACGCAAGACGAAGCACTTCACTTTCCGCTTTTATAGCTCTGTCTCCATAATCGTGGCCGTATGTATCGTTTATGGTTTTTAATCCGTCCAAATCTGCAAAAAAGACAAGACCTGTAGTATCCATGTCCGTTGCAAGACTTATAAAACGCCT
The DNA here is from genome assembly GCA_002350445.1 of Treponema sp. UBA2869. Lineage (GTDB taxonomy): Bacteria > Spirochaetota > Spirochaetia > Treponematales > Treponemataceae > Treponema_D. Next base: position 2,316 of record DEEV01000099.1, read on the forward strand.
GCCATATTCCATAAAGCCGCGCCTGTTCAATATGCCAGTAAGTTCATCGGACTGGGACCGAACATGAAGCTCTGTTGCTTTTTGTTTAAGTTCTTTATTTACGTTCTCCAGCTGCTGTTTTTGATCTATAGTTTTTGTATAGCTGTAGTTCTGGACAATTACACTTGTAATAACCTTTAAGAGAAGGCTGTTTAATGTAAAATCCGTGTGTTCCACTCTGCAAATCAAATAGCCATAATGTTCGTCCTTCTGGAATAACGGTTGAAAAACAAAACAACCCGGATTTTTATTTATCTTTTGTTTTATAAACAGACTTTTCCTGTAATCAAAATATTCACTGTTTTCGTAATATTCCGAAACACCGCTTTCTGTATCTACCTCAAGAAGAATTCTTGCTTCGCCTGGAAGTTCTATTTCATCATTACGCTCTATAAAAAGTGGTTCCGGCAAAACAAAAACAACAAGATTTGTAAAACCAGTATATTTTACAATCGATTTTAATGAATCTGCAAAAGTTTGAATGGATGAGGCGCCCTGAATTAAATCAAAAATGTCTTTAAGCCGTCTGAATTCACTGTACCTGTTATAAACAGCCTTAAAAATATCTCGTTTTTTCTGCTCTACCTGATCCGAACAACCACACGAATGACGGTAAACAGGCTTCATTTCTGTTACAATGCAGTGCGGATGTTCTTTATCCTTAAAAAGTTCAAGTCCGAATTTTGCCGTTCTGTATCCAAGTCCTTCAATATCCTGATCTATTGTAGAAAGCGATGGTGTACACAAAACTGAATGATATGTATTGTCAAGCCCAATAATTTTTAACTCTTCAGGAACTTTAAGACCTATGGAAATAAAATAGTTTATAACCGCCATTCCCATTATGTCGTTTGCACAAATCATTGCATCAAACGGAACGTCTGCGCGACATTTATACTTTTCACTTAAAGTTTCTTCTATACCATATGGTGTAAAGTTTCCGGCAAACACCCAGTCTTTATGAAATTCAAGCTTATTTTTTTTCAAAGCATTTTTAAAAGCAGCGTATCGTGCATGCGCTTCCGGTGAATCAAGTTTATTTGCTGAATAAAATGCTATATTTTTACAGTTATGTTCATTTTTTAAATGAGAAACAACTTCCTCATAAGATTTTGAGCAGTCTGCATAAATAAAATGAGTTTTTTCAGGATTAAGATCAAAGCCTACTGATATTACTTTTTTATTAAAGAAACATTCAAATAAATCACGTATATTTTCTAAGGAACACGCGTAAGAATAAGTATTTGAAACAATGATTATTTCATCAATAGAATCAGACTTAAGATATTCAATAGATGACCAGTATTGATAATCAAACAGCCCTCTTTGTTCATGCGGAAGCCAGGTCTGAACAAAAAAGACGCGGACATCCTTTCGTTCGGCAAAAAATTTGTAAATGCCGGAAAGTATGAGATCTGCATATTCAACCGCGAAATCATGAACTAAGACTGCTATATTTTTCATAAAAGATTTCGAGTTATTTTAATGCAAAATCAGGAGAATTTCCATTAAAAAAAACTTTTACATTGCATTCTTCCATACAGACGTTTTCACAAAAAGAAACTAAATCCATAGATTCCGGTTCAAAAATATCTTCCGGATTATAAGATGTCTTTACGACACTCTCTTCGTCTTCTCCAACAAGCCGCGACATTGCACCGTTTAATCTTACAATATCATGCATTGCCAGTACCATCGGGTGACAGTGTTTTTCTTCGTACTTTTCGTCCAGAAACAAAAGCTGCATTTTTTCTATAGAAACATGTTTTTCCGCTTCGGGATTAAAACCACTTTTGAAGCAACAGTTGTTACAGCGCTGCCATTCTGCAAAATCTGCAAAAAAACAGGAAGGATAAATTTTTAAAGGTTTTAGCACACTTAAAAACCAGGGAACGGCGCGACCGGCAGAATAAAAAGTGCGGCAGGCGAATGCGAGGTCGCGGGCATAACGGATATCCTTTGCGGAAAAAGTTCCTGTAACATGCGGCTCAAATTCCTGCATTTCTCCGGAAAAAACGGCAATTTCTGTCTGAACAAAATTAATGTGATTCGGATACTGCTGAATGGCAAAATCAAGTCTGTCCATAAAAGCCTTTAGTGAATCACCTTCGGAAATTGCATAAGTAAGGTCCAGACCAAAAACAAGACCAAGATCGTTTAAAAGTCTTAGTTTTCCGGCATAAAATTTCTTGTCAA
>DEEV01000099.1:4559-5623 GCA_002350445.1 Treponema sp. UBA2869
AAAAAGAAGCTTTCCGCCTTTTTGTGAACACACAAGCGGAATCTCGAATGAACAGAAAATATTCTGCGCCGCAGCTGCAACCTCGCGGTCTAAAACAGAAGCATTAACTGTAAAAGAAACAAAAATATCCGGCGCAAACTGCAAAACTTTATTAATCAGGGAAAGTAATTTTTGTTTATTCGAAGCAACGTCCGGATCAGTAACAGTTAGCTCAGTAATTTCCTTTTCTTTAAGATGAGAAATTTGAGCTTCCAGTTCCGCTGCAGAAAATTTATATTCTTTGTTCATAGCAGTTATTAAACAAACGGAGTTTTAAAATTACAGAAACTTTAAAACTCCGTCAAAAGAAAAACACTGTATTTTATACTACAGAAGTTCTATTCCGCGTTTTTTACAATCCTTTTTAATTTCATCGGTCCAGATACTTACCTGAGTTTCACCGATGTGAGCTTTTCTCAAAAGGAACATACAAAGTCGAGACTGTCCAATACCGCCGCCCAAAGTCTGTGCAAGTTCGCCTTTTAAAAGTCGTGAATGGAAAGGCAATTTTGCTCGTTCTGTGCAGCCGCGTTCCTCAAGCTGAAGTTTAAGTGATTCAGGAGAAACTCGAATTCCCATAGAAGAAAGTTCAAATGCAGAATCAAGAACAGGATTCCATACAAGAATATCTCCGTTCAAGCCTTTATGACCGTCGCCGCTTTCTGTAATCCAGTCATCATAGTCCGGAGCACGACCGTCATGAATTGAACCGTCTGCAAGTTTTCCACCAATTCCTGTAATAAATACAGCCCCGTATTCCTTTGCAACTTTATCTTCGCGCTCTTTTGGAGTAAGTTTTGGATACTGCTTCTGCAAATCATCTGCATAAAGAATTTTTATTTCTTTTGGAAGAACAGGCTTTATTGCAGGATAGCGGTCGTAAAGGAAGAATTCAGTTCTCTGAATACAGCGGTAAACCTTTTTTACAACCTCGTGCAGATAATAAACTGTTCGTTCTTTAGGATCAATCGCCATACACCAGTCCCACTGGTCTACGTAAATTGAATGAATTGGATCAAGATCTT
>DEEV01000099.1:5667-13998 GCA_002350445.1 Treponema sp. UBA2869
CTTCCATTTTGCAAGCGACTGAACAATTTCCATTTTAGAATCGTTCAAAGCCTTTACAGGAAAAGATACAGGGCGTTCAACTCCGTTCAAATCATCATTTATACCAGTTCCTGCCCCAACAAAAAGAGGCGCAGTTACACGGCTAAGATTCAGCTCTGTACTAAGCGCAAGCTGAAAAAAATCTTTTATAGCAACAATTGCATGTTCTGTTTCTTTTGTGTTTAAAATTGACTTATATTTAGAAGGTAACTTAATCATAATCTATATCCTTAACTTTATTGAAACGGCAAGCAAAACTTACCTCTGAGCGTTTTTATTCACCATCGTAATCAATAAGAGTTGTTACGTTGCATGGTGAAAGTACCTTCCTGTAATTTAAACCGGGAAGACCGATTACGCCAAAGAAATCAGTAACTTCCCCGCCCCCCTGCTCAATCAGATTTTTTGCGGCAAGAAGAGTTCCTCCTGTTGCAATCAAATCGTCAATAACTATATATTTATAGCCTTTTTTTACATCTGCCTTATGAACTTCAACAGTGGCAGTTCCATATTCAAGAGAATAAGAACACTGGTATGTGTCTCCAGGAAGTTTTCCTTTCTTGCGTATCAAAACAAGAGGTTTCTTAAGACATTCGGCAAGTGGTGCTGCAAACAAAAAACCTCTGCTTTCAACAGCAGCTATAGCATCAACCTGTGCATCTTTGTAGATTGAAGCCATCTGATCTATACAGAATTTAAACGCATCCGGATTAACAAGAATGCCGGTAATATCATAAAAAAGAATTCCTGGTTTTGGAAAATCAGGAACGCGGCGTATAGCCTTATCAAGTAACTCTAAACTCATAACTTGAATATTTTAGTGTTATAAAAGATTTAGAGCAAGTACTGCAATACAAAATAGATTTATAGCATCTGCAAAGCCGGAATTTTTTTACTGATTTTTTACTGATAAAAAATCTTATTTTTTTGTACTGCGGGAAAGGAAGTATAGCGAAACAACAACAAGGATAAACGTATAAGCAACAAGACAACCTGTTATTGCCGCAGAACTTCCAAGAGTTCCCAAAATCGTATAATTCAAAAGCTTAAATACAAAAAGAACAATTCTGTACAGAAAAAGTGATACAATCATAAAAAATGGAAAACTAAATGCCCATGTAAACTTAAAATATTGATTTCCATCCATTCTGTTGTTCCAGCCAAACGAAGCCATAAAAATAAAGAAAATCAAAATCCATAATGGATAAAAAAGTCTGTTCAATAACACCTGACCGTAAACTTCGGCAGAATAACCGTATTCAGCAGCCTTAGAAACAAGTTTGTAAAGAGAAAGCAACGGCAAAATAGAAGGATTATTAGTTGATGATTCAAGCATTACAAAATCGTTGTAAGGAATTGGAAGCATCATAAAATCTGAATTGCCAGAAGTATCGTCGGTAAAATTATATGTATAAACAGGTTTAATTTCTTCTACAGGAAGATCACGGCTTACACTGTGAAGCATAATATATGGAACAAAATCAGTTTCATCATCAATTCCAAGCAGTTTTTTAGTTGTAGAGTTAATTGTTTTTACAGAAACAGGAAGAACTTTAGCATAAGGAACATACAAAGTTCTAATCAGTTCGCCATTACGCGAAACAGATTTTACGGTAAGTTCGCGTAAATACTGAATTGTATTTCCAGTTTCCTTTACATTAGTCATACCCTTAAAATAAACTATATCTTTAGAGCCGTCTTTATAACTGTAGGCAAAATAAACGTCGTTCGCAGTTTCAAAACTTCTGAGTTCAAGAAATTCATCAATAAAGAAAGAGCGTTCATTTATGCGGTTTTCTGCAATTCCCAGGTAAAAATTAACGTCGGGGTCAGTCTGCATTTCGCGCGATGAGTTATATAAATCGCGGAAAATGTAATACGCTTTAAGATTGTCATTTTCTACAAGCGCCAGATATCCTTCATATTTTTTTTCAAATTCAATCTGATTGTTTGTTTTTGCAAGGTTATGCCATTGTGTAAGGTTGTTCCATGCCGAAGTCGAAATAACCCGTAAAGATTCAAGATTTGGATCTTTTGGAGTAGCCAGATTAATTCCAAGTTGAGCATAATAGTGAGCATTAAACCACTCTTCATTTTTAAAACATTCCTGAGCGCGCAGATAAAATCCATAAACTTCAGAAATCTGTTCCGCATCAATTTTTACATGATCAACTTTTTCTGCTGCTTCAGAAGAATTATAAAGCTTAAAACGCAGATTACTTGTATTTGCACGGTTTAATTCAATATCGGCTTTTTCCCTTAACGCATTTGCAGAAATTGAATTAGGGTTAAGTTTTAACGCCGCATCTGCATAAACAATTGATTTTTCGTAATGGCCTTTTGCAAAAAAATTTTCACCAACTCTTATATAATTATTTACAATTTTTGGCTGATTGATTATTGCAGAACGTTTTTGCCTTATTCGTAAAAGAAAAACTTCATTTCCCATTGTAAGAACAAATGTAATAATAAGCGATGTTATCATTACGCTTTTAAAACGTCCTGCCATTGCAGATGAAAACCTCTGATAGCTTCCCTCTGCGCTGCGTCCAAAATTTACAGAACAGCTTACTACATATCCTGTAATCATAACTGCAGGCAAATAATAGAAGAAATACAAAAGCCCGGTCAAAAGTTTATAAGCCGTTTTTGAACCTGAAGAAAGATCAGCTCGCACATCCTGTGAAAATCCAAATATAATTGCCGCAATAAGTCCAAGAACTAAAAATATAGAAAGAATCCCAATTATTTTTTTCATTATTCACTCCTGCGCGCATGTTCTGCTATAAATTTAATAATTCCGGCTCCTATAAAAACAAGACCAAGCACGATATTCATTACACAAAGCAAAGGAGCATCTACATAATTTGACATAAATTCAAAGAACGCTCCTCGTGAAAATTTATTGCGTATAAAATCAAATACAGGTTCATTATAGACACAGGAAAGCGTAAGAATTCCTGTTACAGCAACTGCAAGAAAAACCGCATTTAAAAGACGCCAGTTAAAAAAGTTTGTCATTGCATACAAGGCACAAAGCGCAAATGCAATGGAAAGAAAACCAAGATAAAATGTAAGTCCCTTTCCTAAAGCTTCCGAACCTCTTTCTATTATTTCAGCAAAATTTATATAAATTTTAATGCGGTTTTCACTGAAAGTCTTTTTAAGTTCAATTTCCCTATACGGAGTTGCTGCCGTATAAAGCTCAAAATCCGGAGTATCGGCCACATGTTCAACACTTACGCCGCCGTTTTCCGAAGTGTCAATTATTACAGTAGAAGTTTCATCGCCGGTAATTAAATTTTTAAAAAAATCACGGGTAAAATAGTAAACCTTATCTCCGTTCTGCCTGAAATAACCGCCCGACAGCTTTGGAATTTTTACAGACATAGGATAATGTTCGTAATAAACTTTTTTTACTTTTACCAGAGCCGGAAAAACAATTGTCCAGGTAATTAAACAGATGATAATAAAGGACACAGTCTGTGGTATTCCGCCTTTATGCCTTATTCTGTAATAAGCCATGAGAGGACAAATAACAAAACAATACACAAGTCCTACATAAAACGCAGAACGTATAAAATCTTCAGAATCAAGAAGCTTGATTTCGTGTCCTATAATAAAATTCAAGACATTTATATACATCGAATAAAGAAAACCACCAAGCACAATTCCCGCAATAAGGAATATAAAATAATTGATAATAAGATTTATAGCCTTTCTCATAAAAATATTATCGTAGAAAACCCAAATAATGTTTAGGTTTACAACAATACAAGTTAATTATAACCCGGAATTTAATAAAAAATATAAAATTATAAATAANNATAAATAAAAAAAATGTTTTCAATTTTGCAAATGCTATAGTATAATATCTCTTATGTTAGAAGTGCTTAATGATGCAGACTATGAACAGTTTCGTAAACTCATTTACGACGAAAGCGGTATAACATTTTCTGATACAAACCGTTCCATTCTGGACAGCCGTATCAAGGAAATGCTTCGAACAAAAAATCTTTCGACACCACAGGAATACTATACCTTAATAACTAAAAACCCAGAAGCAATGAAAGAAATGCTGGATTCCGTAACAACAAACCTTACCCGTTTTTTCAGGAATCAGCCACATTTTGATGCTTTTACAAATTTTGTTATTCCTGACGTAATCAAGTACAAGGAATCACATGGTGGAGACAAAGTTATTAAAGTCTGGAGTGCCGGATGTTCTACAGGAGAAGAACCTTACACAATAGCAATGGTTCTTAAGGAAATTCTTCCTGATGGATGGGATTTTAAGATTACGGCGTCTGATATATCTTTAAAATGCCTTATGACTGCAGGAGAAGGATTTTATCCAGATAACAAGGTTGAAGGAATTCCTCCAGAATACCTGGAAAAATACTTTACAAAAATGGACGGCGGCTATCATATAAAGGATGACATCAAAAGTAAGATTAAATTTGATTATCATAATCTTAAAAATGATTCCGGAGCCAGAAATCTTGATGTAATTTTCTGCAGAAATGTGCTTATTTATTTTGATGAACCAGCTCAGCTTGCTGTTATAAACAGATTCTGGGATGCATTATCACATCATGCATACCTTTTTATAGGACACTCAGAATCTCTATTTGGAATGAAAACTCAGTTTGAATTCTTAAAAACCGAATGGGCTTGTTTATATACAAAGATTCTTGACAAATAGGATTAAAGCAAATGGAAAATAAAATTAATGAAATCTCGGTAATGATCTGCGACGACTCTGCTCTTATGCGTAACCTTATTGGCCGCATTATTGAAGATACAGAGGGAATGTCGATTTGCGACAAAGCCGAAAATGGTGAAGACCTTCTTAAAAAACTGGAAACAAAAAAACCGGACGTAATTCTCCTTGATATTCAGATGCCGGTAATGGATGGAGTTGAATTTTTAAAGCAGCGAAAAGCTAAGAAAATTGACATTCCGGTAATTGTTCTTTCAAGTATCGCTACGGAAGGTGCTGCAGTTACAATGCAGTGTCTTGAACTTGGAGCATCAGACTTTATTACAAAACCGGGCGGAACAGCAGTTTCACTCAAAATTAATGAAGTTACCTCTGAAATCATAGAATATATTGCTTCTTATGGTGGAGCATACGCTTCAAGACACGGAAAGAATATTCCGGCTCCGGAGTTCTATACACACCAGATAAAACTTAAAGAAGCGGCACGCTTTGTAATTCAGAAAAAAGGTGAAGAGGCTGCAAAAGCGGCTGCAATCACAAAGCAGGATTCAATTCTGCCGACATCTTTCTGGTCAACTCAAAAAGCAAAGGAACCGGCAGTTATAAAACCGGAACGAGAAGGCGGCAATATAGAAATAATTGCACTTGGCATTTCTACAGGTGGACCAAACGCACTGCGAGATGTTTTTAAGATGATTGATCCAAGACTTAAACAGCCAATTCTTGTTGTACAGCATATGCCAGCCGGATTTACCGCAGAATTTGCACAGAGTCTAAACAATATCTGCCCTCTTACAGTTACAGAAGCAAAAGACGGCGAGACAATCGAGAACGGACACATTTATATTGCACCGGGAAGCTACCACATGTTTGTAGAACGTTCTGCCGGCGGAAACAAAATTAAACTTTCGCAGGATGAACCAAGAAACGGTCACAGACCTTCTGCTGATGTTCTATTTGAATCCGTTGCAAAAATTTACCAGAATCGTGCGCTTGGTGTAATTATGACCGGAATGGGACGTGATGGTGCAGCTCAGCTTGCAGAGATGCGCAAACAGGGGGCATGGACACTTGGACAGGATAAAGAATCAAGTATTGTTTATGGAATGCCTAAAGTTGCATACGAACTAGGCGGTGTTCAAAAGCAGGTTCCATTAAAGCAGATGGCCGATGAAATAAGCAAACTTGCGCGAGAACACATTGCATAGCAATTTTTGTGCCCGATTTTTATAAAGACCATCCGAGGTTATTAAAAATGCGGACACTTAAAGCATATAAAAACTAATTTTGGGAAGTTGAATCTTCGGAAGAATTAATTTCCTGTTCTGAAACGCGAATCTGAATAAGAGGATTCGCGTTTCTTGTTTTTAAAAACAATATGAAAGAGGCAATTACAAAAAGAATGCCGGAAAATGCAAATTTAAAAAATTCAGTTATTGGTTCAGAAGTAAAATGCTTCCATACAAATTCCGAGGCAAAATAACCGGCAAAAGCCATTCCTATAGGAAAAAGAAGACACAAAAAACTTGAAATTTTAGCAAAAAAAGAAGTTTCTTCCTTATCAATAAACGTTACCTTTGACATTACTTTCCAAGTCCCCTGATTTGATTTTCACACTGAATCTTTCCGTTTTTGTTTTTAAGCACATCATAAGTATCTCGAAGATTATACAGTGCATCTTCATAATATGGATTAATATAAACTGCCTGCTCAAAACATTCTGCCGCATCAGAAAATGCTTCATTCTGAAAATTAGCAACGCCAATAAGGTTCCATAAATGCGCATTTAACGGATTAAGATCGAGTCCTTCTTCACAGATAATTCTTACCTCGTCATATCTTTTAAGGGCAAGATTCAGCGTTGCATAAGTTTCTATTACATCAGCATTTAAAGGCGCAATTTTATAAGCCATTGCAAGAGCATCACAGGCAGATTCAAGTTCGCCGGCATCACGGTAAGTAACACCAAGATTATACCAGAGCAGATAATTTCCTTTATCTATTGTAATTGCACGCTTAAAACATGCTATAGCTTCATTAAATGAACCGTCAGAAGCGAGAATTATTGCCTGATTATTAAGTTTGTCTGCGTGCTCTATCATCTGAAGTTCTCCGGAATCATAGAAATAAACAGCTCTCTTATAAGCGGTGAATTCAGTTTTTCACAATTTGTTCTGATTAATTCTGTTCCAAGAGTTGCAGCTTTCTTAATACAACCGCTCGATTCCAGAAGCTTTATGCACTCCTCTATGCAAGGAGAATCAATTCCGTCTTTTGAAGCAGAATTCATATAACCGGCAATAATATTCTTATCTTCCGGTCTTTCCTGAATATGGAGCAAAACAGGAAGACTTTTCTTTCCCTCTACAATATCGTCACCACGTTTTTTACCGACATTTCCTGTGGTAAGGTTAATTACATCATCAATTATCTGGAAGCCTATTCCAATTTCTGCAGCAATTCCGCTTAATTTACGCGCAGAAAATTCTGGCATACCGCCTGCAATAAGGCCTGTAAGTGCAGCAAGTGTTGCAAGAGTACCAGTTTTATTTTTTACCATTGCAAAATATTCATCTTTTGAAGGAAAAACATCAGGATTCCTGTGCCAGAAAATATCCATAGCCTGTCCAAGGTGCAGACGTCTGAGTTCATTTGTATAAACCCTGTAAAAAAGTAATTTAATCGAATCCGGAACATCAAGACGATTTATACAAACAGGAGCTTCAAAATACAGCCACGAAGCAGAATTCAAGGCAGTATCAAGCCCATATGTAATGTGAGCAGCAGGTTTACCTCGCCTTAAATCAGCAGAATCTTCAATATCATCATGAATAAGACTGGCTGTATGAACAAATTCTACCATAGGAACAACAGAATAAGCCTGATTTTCGGAAAGCAGCGGTTTATAATCTTTTATTGCCATTTCATAGCATAAAATTAACAGGAGAGGTCTCCATCTTTTTCCGCCAAGATTGATAAGAGAATAATTAGGCTCAATAAGTTTCTGGATATATGAAGCAGAAACTGCAGAAGGAAGTTCATCAAAAGAACAAGTCTGCCAGTCAGCATCAAAATTAAGAGGAAGTGCGGCTTTTACGGCAGCCTCTATTTTTTCCAGACGATGTTCAAATTCTTTATTCATACATACAATTATATAGAAAAAATAATAAAAACACAAACAACGCGAAATCGTAAAGATTCAATTTGACAGAACAGTAAAATGGTGTATAATTAACTAAGCAGTAAAAGGTGGAAGGTTAACTTTATGGACAATAATAATTCACTTATACCTGGATTTGACAACGAAAAAGATGACAGCCTTACAATCTCTTTGAGAAAAGCTGAAGGTATTCCCCGCGGTATGTTTATTTATTTAAGCGGCTATATCGATACATATAATTCAAGCTTTTTCCAGAAGCAGATTACAAAGGTTATTGAAGCCGGTTATACAAACGTTGTTTTTAACTGTTCTTCATTGAACTATGTATCTTCTACAGGAATTGGTTCATTTACAGTATTCCTTAAAATTGTAAAACCAAAGGGCGGAGATATCGTCCTTCTTGAAATAC
>DEEV01000099.1:14016-21757 GCA_002350445.1 Treponema sp. UBA2869
TCCAGCTTCTTGGATTTTCTCAGTTCTTTAACATTAAAAACACAGCTGAAGAAGCAATTGCTTTCTTTGCAGGCGGAGGAGCATCATCAGAATCTTCGGTATTCCCGATGGTTATTTCCTGCCCAGTATGCTTCAAAAAACTTCGTGCTACAAAATCTGGAAGGTTCCGTTGTTCAGGATGTCATTCGATTATAGCAATAAACGAAGCAGGTGAAACATCTCTAGGCTAATTTGTATTTACGATTTATCAAATTGGTTATTCAAAAAACTTCCTTATTTACAGGAAGTTTTTTTTATTCTTACAGCATTTTTTACATACAATTTAGCGTTTTCTGCAAATTTTGAAAAAAAAAATCAATGTGGATAACCTGTGGATAAATAGCTTTCTTAGCGCATTATATTATACTTTCTATACAAATACTAAAATTATTAAATAATTTTTTTTACCTGTTTTTATACAGTAATGTATAATTCTATATATTACAAAGAATTACATGATTTTTACAAAATTCTAAAAAAAAGAAAAAAAAATTAGAAAACTAGTTGACATTATGAGAGGAATTTTATCCAAAAACAAATTGTGGATAACTAGTGGATAAATCGTGTAAAATGAGTAGAAAAAAGCGGATAATTTTTATACAAATTTATGCATAAAAATTATCTTTGAACTCGTCCAGAACCATCGCCGCCAGCAAGCCGTAAAACTTCGCTTACAGAAGCCATATTAAAATCGCCTTCGATGGAATGTTTAAGACAACCAGCCGCAACTGCAAAATCAATTGCTTTCTGAGAATCAAACTTATTTAGTAAAGAATATATAAGACCAGCGCCAAAACTGTCGCCTCCACCAAGACGATCAACGATGTGGAGAATATCGTATTCCCGGCTGAAATAAAAATCTTTTCCGTCAAAAAGCATACCGGCCCAGCGATTGTCGCTGGCAGAAATAGAAGTTCTAAGCGTAAACGCGGTCATTTTGAAATTAAACTTTTTGCAGAGTTTGCGGGCAACATCCTTGTAACCGTCTTTATTAAGGCGGCCATCCGTTACATTTGTATTTTCAGAAGAAATCCCAAAAACGTCATCAGCATCTTCTTCGTTTGCAATGCAAATATCAACATATTTACAAAGTTCAGACATTACTTCGCATGCTTTTTGTTTAGACCAGAGTTTATTTCTGTAATTAAGATCACAGGAAATAGTTATTCCCTTTGACTTTGCAGCTTTACAGGCATCAATACAAATTTCTGCAAGAGAATCACCTAAAGCCGGCGTAATTCCCGTAAAATGGAACCAGTCTGCTCCTTCAAATATTTTATCCCAATCAAAATCAGATTTTGATGCCATAGAAATAGAAGAACCGGCTCTGTCATATATAACCTTAGAAGGCCTTTGTGCCGCACCTTTTTCTGCAAAATAAATACCAACCCTGTTTCCGCCACGTGCAATAAGACTTGTATCAACACCAAACTGTCGCAAATGATTTATTGCAGCCTGCCCTATTTCGTGTTCAGGAAGTTTTGTAACATATACNNCTTATACACTCTGCATTCCAAAATTTGCAAGAGAAACAGCAACATTAGCTTCTGCTCCGCCAAAAACAACACCAAGTTTTTTAGCCTGCACAAATCGAAGATAACCTTCAGGCATAAGACGAAGCATAATTTCACCGAATGTTACAACCTTTGACATTTTTATTCTCCCATTTAAAAATTGTTCTATTTCTCACGAACAGAACAAACAGTTTTTACAGCCTGAGCGGCAAGATTTTTTATTTCGTAAAAATTCTTTTGCATTATAAGATTTTGCTTTACCATCCAGCTGCCGCCACACGCAAGAACATTTCTGCATTCAAGATATTCTCTTAAATTTTCGGCATTTATTCCACCAGTCGGAATGAATTTTACATTAGAAAATGGAGACTGATAAGTCTTAAGCATATTTACGCCACCAGAAATTTCTGCCGGAAAAAACTTAAGCACATCAAAACCATAATCAACAGCTAAAGAAACCTCTGAAGGCGTCATAACTCCCGGTGCAAACGGAATACTTTTTTTAATGCAGTATTCAGCTATTTTTGGATTAAATCCGGGCGCAACAATAAATTTAGCACCACTGTCATAAGCTTTTTCAGCCTGTTCGACAGTCAAAACAGTTCCAGCCCCTGCTATAATTTCCGGAAATTTCGAAGAAATAATTCTTAGACTGTCTTCGGCAGCAGCTGTCCTGAATGTAATTTCTGCACAGTTAAGTCCTCCCTGAGACAAGGCATCTGCAAGAGGAATTGCGTCAGAGGCATTATCTATAACAACAACAGGAATTATTCCGATTTTGGAAATTTCTTCAAAAATCTGATTCATTTTCGCTTACCTCTTTACAATTTTATATCCCATTTTTGCAACCGAAGTATAACTTGCAGCTGAAAAACGCCATTGAGAAATCTGATCTAAAATTTCATTCTTAACTAACGGAGATAGAACAGCTTCTGGTTTTATAGAAATTTGACCACGAGGAACATTACCACTTTCTGTTACAAGAAATGTAATTTCAACCTCTCTGGTCCCATCAATTGTAGCAGCAGCCTCTTTTGAAAGATTTATAACAGGTTCACCCGGATTAATAAGCGTCCTGCTTGAACCATCTGACATTGCCATAAGAGTTCCGCTTCCACTTTTTGCAGCTTTTACACTTGTAGAAGACTGAACTCCGTTTACTGCATTTCCATTGAAAGTTGAATTTGAAATTGATTTTAATGCCTCTGAAGTTGATTTACTTGCCTCGCTGGTTTGCACAGAAGAAAGATTTGAAGTTGAACTTACACTTTGCTTTGGATAATCAGAAGAAACTTCTCCGGAATTTCCGCTTAAAGAATTCTTAGAAAGGACTTTTTTTGTATCTGATTCATCCGAATATTTTTCAATCGAATCCGAAGAAGAATCATCAAATGAATCCCAGTTAAAATTTGCCGCTGTCTTAGGCTTAGAATTAAACTGCTCGGCCATCTGTTCTTCTACACTTTTATACGTTTGAACCGGTTCAGTTTTAGCCACCGTTGACTGTTTTTTGGGTTCAGCAGACGACTTTGAAGAAGAAGTCTTTTCAACAGGTTTTGCAGAAGTTGCAGTCTTTTCAACTTTTTTTTCTGATTGTTTTGGCGATTGAGCTGGCTTTTCACTCTGTGTATTTTTTGGAGATTGAGTTGTTTTTTCTGTCTGTGTATTTTTCTGAGCTTGAGTCTGGTTTTCTGCCTGAGATTGTTTTTGAGATTGTGACTTTTCAGTCTGTTTTGAAGAAGCCGCTTCTGCCGGACTTGAGTCAGATTTTTTTACAACAGGTGTAGATGCAAGAACTATCTGAACCTGATTATATTTTTTATTTGATGACGGTTTTACAATACACAGAACGATCAAAAGTAAAAGCCAGAATAATACGGTTCCTGCCAGAGCAAGAAAATCGCTGGTAAACTTGGGAGAACTATCTTTTCCTGTAAGCGGCTTCCAGTCTATACGAATCATCTTTGCGTTGTTGTCCTAAGATTTATAATGCTGTAACCGCTTTCGCGAATTATATCAAAAAGCTTTACAATTGTTCCGTTAGTTACTTCGCTGTCAGCTTCCAGACTAACAGGGAACTCTGTTTTTTTTGTAGTACCTGTGTCAAAAACAACAAGTTCATTTCCAAGAGTTTTCATGGAAACTTCCTTATCATTAAAGAAAATTACGCCGTTCTTTTCCGCAGTAATTGTAATTCCCTGAACAGAAACTCCTTCCGAGGTTCGGCTTTCAGGTAAATTAAGCTTAATTCCAGGAACAATTGCAAACGTTGTAGATACAAGAAAAAATAAAATTAACTGGAATACAATATCAATCATTGGAGTCATATCAATATTTGATGCTCCAGAACCTTTTCTTCGTTTAATTCTCATTATCTTACTCGTCCTGTAATTTTAAGCAGCAAAGTTGTAACTGCCGATTCCATTTCTACAATACGATGATTTACTCTTGAAACAAAATAGTTATGAAAAATAACAGACGGAATGGCAACACAAAGACCTGCAACAGTTGTAACAAGAGCCTCAGCGATTGACGATGCAAGCAAAGACGGATCTCCCATTGTGCCACCGTTTCCAAGCACACCAAATGCTTTAATGTTTCCGGTAACAGTTCCCAAAAGTCCAAGCAAAGTTGCAATATTAGAAATTGTTCCAAGCGGAGTTAAAAGATGTTCAAGTTTTGGCACAACAGAATCAACTTCGGCTTCTGTAATTTCCCGCAAATCCTTTTCATCATAACATCGATTTTCTATAGCTTTTTTTGCAACCTGACTAAAAGGCGTATCAGCCTGAACACAGGCAACAACTGCCGCTTCAAAATTTCCACTGGTAATAGTAGAATCTAAATCGGCACGAAGTTTTTCATCGCGCTTTTTAATATTATAAAAATATAAACAACGTTCAATTATAATAAAAGTTGAAATAATTCCGCAGATTATAATAGGAATTATAAGTGGACCGCCGGACTTTAATGTAGAAATCATTTTGTACCTCTTCTAAAAATTAAATTTTAACAGTAATGATGCAGTTCCACCGCGCTGAACATAACAGCCCGCGTAATCACGTGTGTCTGCAAACATTAATTTTAATATATCATCAAGTGAAAGTAAAACACGGAACGACTGATTAACTTTAATAAATCCACCTGCACTTACGAGAGGAAGATTATCATAATCACCTATAAAAAATTCTGCACTGGCATCTGCCCCAAGAGTTTCTTTTTTATTCTGAACCGCAAATTTTACCTTAAGAGACTGAGCACTTTCCAAAACAGGAACATCCATCCAGTAAGAATTCCACTGAGCAGCAAAATTAAATATTTTATATGAATAAGCAGCTCCAAATTCAGTTTTAAGCCGGGTTATATCATACAGTTTATAGCCGTAAAGTCCGTCTGTAACAGCAGATGAATAATCAGCCTGAACTGTAAAATTATCAAATGCAGATTTTCTGAATTCTGTGCCGCCTGTAAATGTAAGCGCATTCTGAACAGGAACAAGTATGTCAAAACGTCCAAACCAGTCAGACGCTTCACAAGGAGTTCCATTTAAAGCGGAAAAAAGATATTTGCGCTCAAGCATGGCTGTTGAATCACGGTAAGAATCCAGACCGCCTTTTACACCAAGCGAAACTTTACGCTCCGAAAAACTTACCGGAATATCAACAGAAGCACCTGCAGTAAAAGGAACAACCACAGAATTTTCATTCAATTTGTTGCCAACAACGGCAGAAACATCGGCAAAGAGTTTTAGAAAATCATTGTGCCAGTCAAAAAACAGTTTTAAGTCGGCTCTGTGACCGCAAATTCCCATGTCATCAATATAACCGTCAAAACGATATCTACCGGTAAAACCAAAATTAATATTAGTAAAAGAAAATGTGCCGGTTACAAGCGGTGAAAAATCAAACAGAGAAAGAAGTGTTCCGTCCTTATCTTCATAGCGGTCATAAAAATCAGAAGTAAA
The DNA here is from genome assembly GCA_002350445.1 of Treponema sp. UBA2869. GTDB lineage: Bacteria > Spirochaetota > Spirochaetia > Treponematales > Treponemataceae > Treponema_D. The sequence goes on from DEEV01000099.1 coordinate 19,534, forward strand.
CATAGTTCTAATGGAAAAAAGTTCATTAAAACGGTACAAAAAGGAAGCATTGCCCGAAACAAAATCCTTATTTACATAACTGCTTTGCAAAACTTTATTCTGAAGTCCGTTGCCGGAAGTTTCGTAACTGCCAGAAAATTCCAGTTCATAAGACGGTTGTATAAATGATTTTTCAATAAGCATAGAAGTTTTTCTGTCGAAATATCCGGATGTAAGGCTTTTGCCTGCATATCCGGTCGCAGAATCATGATTAAAGGAAAGCTTAAACGGGCTTTCTCCGTTCAAATTATAGATATTAAAATTGCCGGTAAAATATACAGGATAGCCGCCTCCAAGAAGACCATCAGCATAGAGCGATTTTTCTTCCTTTACATCGGTAACTGCAATTTCTGCCTCTGCAGGTTTTTCAACGTCTGGAAGAACAGGCACAATATTTCCTGTTACAGTACTTCCGTCAAGTACGTTTGCAAAGTCAGGAGCAGCTTCTGAATCTGCTTTTATAGAATCAGTATTCACAACTGTTGTAATTTCTCCAAGTTCAATTTCTGATGTTTTTGACTGAGCAAAACCAGAATAAGCAGCCGAAACAAATAATAATGTAAATAAACTAAACTTAAATTTGCTTTTATATTTTTTTGATTTTATAAACTTCATAATAAAACCTCTAATATCTATCTAATATTCGCTCTACACTCTGAGCCTGACGGCTTTCCGGATAAAGCTGTTTTAATAAATCTGCAGTAGCCCTTGCATCTCCATAAAGACCTGCAGCAGCAAAAGATTCGGCCGCACTGTAAAGACAGGTAACAGACCGTTCTGATGAAGTTGAACTGATTCTGTAATTTTCAGCAGCTTTTAAATAAAGAGTTGCCGCCTGTTTTGCATCATTGTTAAGTCTGAAATAATCAGCAAGAAATTCTCCGTTTCGGGCAGAATCAAACTGCTCTCCCGAAAGAACATTTCCTTTTGAATCAAACTGCGCTTTGTAAATTTCCTGTGCAAGGTTTACAGCCGTTTGAAGCTGGGTATTTTTTGCTTTATAAAGCGCAACAAGCTCTGTTCCAAGATGACGCCCATCCCTTGTTTTTGTACCGCCGGCAGCCTCATACTGTGCATATTTCTCAGAAATGCTTAAATCTTCTCCAGAAACAAGTTTTTCAAGCTGAACAAGTTTTTTACCAATCCCATCGTCAGCAGCCTGTTCTGGAAAGTCCTTTACAATTTTTTGAGCTGTTTCAGCTGCCTGCTTAAAAGCCTGCTGTTCATAATAAGCTTCCATTAAGTTTTTAAGGCTGCCATATGTATATGTTGAATCAGGGAATTTTCTCAGTAATGTAGTATTGAACATTACAGATTTATCAAACTGACCAAGCCGGAACGAACTGTCTCCTGCATAAAACAAAGCCGCAGCAGAATAATCTCCGTTGGCATATTTATATACATAATTATTAAAACAGGTTAATGCATTTGAATAATCCTGCTTTGCATAATATATTTCACCGTTTCGGAACATTGCTGTCTGTGCATGCCGAGTACGTGAAAAACGAGAAACAATTGTCTTATAAGTTTTATCTGCAGCTTCCAGATTGTTCTGACGCTCGTAAATACCAGCAAGTGCAAATAAAGCAGAAGCCGCAAAATCAGAATTTCCTTTTGTATAAGGATCGAGAATTGCAGCTGCTTCTTCAAATTTTCCCATATCAGAATAAATATTCGCCGCAAGAAGAATTGCACTTTGCTTTTGTTCATCATTAAAGGAAGCATTAATTGCATTCTTTGCCTGAATTCCGGCATTTTCATAATCTCGGTTTAAAAGCGCCGATTTAGCAGCAAGTTCGCAGGCAATTCTAATATATTTTTTTTGAGTCTGAGGAGCTTCGGAAGTATAACGCACAAATGAAAGATAGGAATTCTTATAATCCTCCAGAGAGTATTCGCAATAGCCCTTGTAAAAAAGAGCAAATTGATTATATTTTTCGTTTTTTGACTCTGCACTGGTTTTTATATAACTTATAAAACCATTCTTTGCTTCTTTCCAGTTTTCCTGATTCAAGCGGCAAAGAGCACAAAGATAAGATGACTCAGTTTTTTTAATTTTTCTGGCTGTATTAAAACAGTTTTCATATTCGCCGCAGTAAAAAAGGACTTTTGCATATTCAAGGCTAAATTCTTCGCTTAAGGAAGATAATTGCAGACTCTCTTCAAAAGCCTTTTTTGATTTTTG
>DEEV01000099.1:21777-35542 GCA_002350445.1 Treponema sp. UBA2869
GCCTTCATCAATATTCTGAACAACAGATTTATAATCGCCCTTATTGTAAAAAAACGCGGCATTTATAAATTTTGCCGATTTATCAGGATTCTGAATTTTGCTGAACCTTGCAGGAATTTCATTCCATTTTTCAAGCGCATAAGAGCATTCCAAAAGAGCCGCATAGTAAGAATCACTCAAAGATTTTGGAACACGCTGCTGTACAGAAAGAAGGCTTTTTTCGGCATCTTCTATGTTATTTTTTGTAATTACAGAAATTTTTGTTTCGTAAATAAGACGAATTAAATTTGCAGAATCTGCATGAGAAAAATACTCAAGTGATTTTACATAATTTTTTTTATTATATTCATCAATACCTAGTCTTAACCAGAATTCATTTACAAAATCTGGAAAATCAGCAAAAACAACTGCGGACTTTTCAAAAATATCGCCGGGATTCGCATTAACTTTTTTTTCGTCAGTTAAAATAAAAGCCTTTTTAAGTGCAGGAACAGCAAGATTTTTATCTCCAAATTCTATAACACGGCAATAATAATCGTATGCCAGCTGATATTTTTTTTCACCCTCGTAAGATTGTGCCGCATAAAATGTTAGAGCGGCATAAACTTCTGTAGAAAAAGCCTGTCTATCAAGTTTTGAATAAAACCTCTGTGCAGCAGAAAACTTGCCTGTTCTGTTATACGAAAGCATTAACTTTTGAGCAATTTCATCGTATTCTGATTTAGAAAAATAGTTTCCATTTGAAGCACTCTGCTCAAATAAAGGCAAAGCAGAAACATAATCTTCCTTTGCAAAATAGATTTTTGCAGCATAAAAAACAGCTTTATTATAAAGTGACTGATTACCATCAGTTTTAGAATTACGGCAGGAATTATAAAAGTGAACAAGAGCCTTGTCGTTATTACCGCTGCCATACTCCGCCATTGCAAATAAAAATTCAAAGCGGGTTTTGTCAATTACTTCGGAATATGATTTTTCCAGCCTTTTAAGCACCGATTTTGCTTCGGTATTCTGCTTAATATTTATAAGAGCTTCAGCCTTAAGCATAAGGGCATCTGCAAGGTAAACTGATTTTGGATAGTATTTTTGAAGTAAACCGGTCTTTTCTATTACACCCGGGTAAAATTTTGATTCTGAAGAAATTTTAATTTCATCATACAGTGAATTTTCAGAAACCTGAAAATTTTCTGCATTTAATAGAAGCGTCGCAAAGGTAAGTAAAATCAGAATAAAAAAATGTCTTTTCATAGTTTTAATTCAGGGATTCAGGATAAAAACGGTCAGAAGCTTTTACTCTTGTCAGATAAATATAATCCTCTGAATAAACCTTACAAAATTCTTCCAGAGAAATTTCTCTTCCATCTTTAAATACTACACACGCAAAACTTCCGTCGTCCTTAAAATATGGAAAAAGAACCAGACACTGATTAAAAACTTTTACTTCTGGTGTTACAGTTCGGTCTGTTTCCCGTAATGCAGCAAAATAAAAACTGCCCGGCTCTGTAGAAGCAAGTACATACAAAACAGCTTTAAGGTTTGGAATTACATACCCGGAATTCTCTATAAATGTAACCGTATTAGAAACGCCTTTTTCGGTTATGCTCGAAGCAAATGGATTTATTGTAACATCAACGCCAGACTGATTAGGTTTATACGTTGTACCCGAATACACAGAGATAACACCAGATGCAAGATTTCGAATCCAGTCAAGCGCAAAAAACAGGTTAAACTCTCTGGACATTGTTCCAAGATGGCCGTTTTCCTTCACTTCAACAGTTGTTGCAAGGAGCGGAAGACGTTTTAAGCGTCCATTAGAAACAGGCTCTACAAGTCCGTCTGCAATCCATTTTAAAAATCCCCAGGAAGAAAGCATAAGCTTGTTTTTTTCAATTTCTTCAGCAGGAATTTCTTTTCCAGAAAATATATCTACAAGATTATTATCCTCATCGTAAACCGCATTGCTCAGATATTTGATTTTTGAAAGCTTTGAGCGGATTACATTCACCATCTGTCGGACATTTATATACTTATCTTTGTCTGCAAGAACATAATTCCAGGGAAGTTTTCCCTTTGTGTAATTCATAATATCTTCAAAAGATGCTGAATAAAATTTTTCAAAAGGAATTCCTGTAGGAACCCCGCGAGCCGCATAATTATTAAAAATCACAAGGTCAGAAACAGCTGTTTTTGAATTTGATGACGGACTGAACTGAACATAAACCTCGCTGTTTTTTAGGAAATAATAGCGTATTCTAAGAGGTTTTCCATTTGATTTATCGCGTACTAAAACCCAGCTTCCGGGTGCATCGCCAGGATAAACATCCTGTGAATCTGTATAGGAATATTTGTCTGTTACAACATTTACCTGAATAACTGCATGCGGAGATACAAAAATATTAAAGGTAGATTCGCTTTCTTCCATGCGAACCTGAAATTCTTCACCGGTATTTCCAAAATAAGTTTCTGCAGGCTTTCCGCGGACAGTTTCCAACGAAGCTTCAAACCACTCTTCCTGAAGTTTACTACGAATTTCTGATGAGTCTGGAATGCCCAGAGAATTAAATGCAGCAAAAAGCGGTGAAATAAAAATCAAACATGCTGTTAATAAAATTAGCCTTTTCATATTCAAATTAAACCTTTGATATTCAGGCACTTCTAAAATGCATTACGCATTTAGAAGTACACTTAATTAAAACCACAGCATAAACTGAAAGTTACGCTTCCTGCGCAGGATCTGTATCCGTTGCACCTTCTGCAAGCCTTATTTCCGGATGAACTTTTTTTCCGTCCGGCATAAGAATCATTCCGTCGGCCTGTTCATCAGGATGTTTTCCAACCGGAGCATTTGAAAGCAAAAGCTTAAGCATGTTCAACTGATTTACTTCTGAGCTGCCCGGGTCATAATCGATTGCAGAAATATTTGCAGTCGGGAAGCGGCGGCGAAGTTCTTTAATCATCCCCTTTCCAGTAACGTGGTTAGGAAGACAAGCAAACGGCTGAACACACGCAATACTTGGAGCACCCTCGTGAATAAGTTCTACCATTTCGGCAGTTAAGAACCAGCCTTCGCCTGTAATATTTCCAAGCTGAACAATGTCATCAACACCTTTCATCATTGTATAAATTGAATTTGGTGCTTCAAAGCGACGGCTCTTGCGCAGATATTTCTTCATTTTGCGGCGGTATAAATCAAGTCCCCATACAAGAAGACGGGCATTTCGTTCTGTCTTTTTAGGGAATGCCAGCTGCTTGTGGCGGAAAATTCCTGTTGCAAATGTGTAGAAGAAGAAATCCAGTAAATCAGGCATTACACATTCTGCGCCTTCGCGTTCAATAGTTTCTACAATCTGATTGTTTGCAGTTGGATGGAATTTTACAAGAATTTCACCTACAACACCGACTCTAGGCTTTTTAATTGCCTTAAGAGGAAGATTATCAAAATCGCGGATTATATTACGCAAAAGTTTATTAAACTTTGGAATTGAAACATGCTTTTCAAATGTATGCTCAGCAATTGAATTCCATTTTTCGTAAAGCTGATTTGCACTACCCTGTACAGCTTCATACGGGCGAGTACGGTAAAGAACACGCATAAATACATCACCAACAACCAGAGACTTTACAAGATTGTCTACCAGTTTTGGAGTAAGCTTAAAGCCCGGATTTTTTTCAAAACCCTGTGCCGAAAGTGAAAGAACAGGAATATGCCCCCAGCCCGCATCGTTTAAAGCACGACGGATAAAGCCAATGTAGTTTGTAGCGCGGCAGCCACCGCCCGTTTGAGTAATAATCAGGGCAACTTTATCCAGATCATATTTTCCACTTTCCAAAGCAGAAATCATCTGACCTGCAACCAGTAAAGACGGGTAACAAGCATCATTATTTACATACTTAAGACCGGCTTCTATTGCTTTTGGATCTACAGCACCAAGAACTTCAAAATTATAACCGCCGCTGTTAAATGCTTTCTGCAAAAGTCGGAAATGAATTGGCGACATCTGAGGTCCAATAATTGTATAATCCTTTTTCATATCTTCAGTAAACACAACACGGTGATATGCAGAAGTATGAACCGGAATACGTTTTTTATTTCGACGACGTTCCTTTACAGCAGCAATAAGAGAACGAATACGAATTCGTACAGCACCAAGATTGCTTCCTTCGTCAATTTTAATCAGAGTATACATTCTGTTCTTTGCACGAAGAATTTCATCGACCTGATCGGCAGTAACAGCATCAAGACCGCATCCAAATGAAGTGATTTGAACAAGTTCAAGATTTGCCATTTCGCTTACAAACTGAGCGGCACGATAAAGTCTGTTATGGTAAACCCACTGGTCAATAATGCGCAGAGGGCGTTCAATTTTACCAAGATGAGCTACAGAATCTTCTGTGAATACAGCCATTCCAAGCCCATTTATAAGTTCTGGAATTCCGTGGTTTATTTCAGGGTCCAGGTGATATGGACGGCCAGCAAGTACAATTCCGCTTCCACCCTTTGTAATTATTTCTTCAAGAGCGTCTTCGCCTGCCTTGCGTACATCTTCGCGGAATTTTTCCTGCTCAGCCCACGCAGCTTCCACCGCTTTATGAATTTTTTCTTTTGTAAGAGCCGGGAATTTTGGAAGCAGTTCCTCGCAAAGTCTTACTTCGAGACGCGGCTTATCGTAAATTGGCAGGAACGGATTCATATACAAGATAGAAGGATCCTGACGCAATGCATCAACATTATTTCTGAGAACTTCCGGATAACTTGTTACAATAGGACAGTTATAGTGATTTCCGGCTCCCGCATCTTCCTGATGTTCATAAGGCGCACAAGGGTAGAAAATAAATTTTACTCCCTGCTGCAAAAGACTTTCAACATGACCGTGGCTGATTTTTCCAGGATAGCAGACAGATTCAGAAGGAATTGTTTCTAGTCCTTTTTCGTAAACCATTCGGCTTGAACGCTGACTTAACCTTACTCTAAAGCCAAGTTCGTTAAAGAACGTAAACCACAACGGATAATTTTCGTACATATTAAGGACGCGAGGAATTCCAACATCGCCCATTGGAGCATCTTCCGGTTTTCGCGGAATGTAACTGAACAAGCGTTTATACTTCCATGCAAAAAGGTTCGGAAGCGGACCTGCGTCGTCATCGTCAAGCATTGTTGCTTTTTTATTGCTTGCGTCAATTATATTACCTTCAATTTCAGCACCTTTTTCGCAGCGGTTACCGGTAATAAAGGTTCTCTTTACATCACCTGTTGTAAATGTATTGATTGTAAGCAGACAGTTATTCTGACATTTACCGCAACGGCGAAGTTCAAGATCAACATGGAAATTTTCAAGCTCTTTAAGACCTGCTATTCCAGAACGAACATCGTGAACGGTTCCTTCCGGTTCACCAGGCTTTGGTTCCATTAAATCCTGCCACTGGTCGTAAGCAATAAGGGCAGAACCGTAAGCCCCCATAAGACCTGCAACATCCGGGCGGTAAACCTGAACGCCGGCAATTTTTTCAAAAGCACGAAGGATTGCATCATTAAAGAAAGTTCCGCCCTGAACTACAACCTTTTCGCCAATATCAGAAGCTTTGCGAAGTTTAATTACCTTAAACAAAGCATTTTTAATTACAGAATAAGAAAGTCCGGCAGCAATATCAGCAACAGAAGCACCTTCCTTTTGAGCCTGCTTAACACGGCTGTTCATAAATACTGTACAGCGGCTTCCAAGGTCTACAGGCTTCTGAGCCATAAGTGCAATTTTACCAAACTCTTTTACATCCATTCCCATTGTGTTTGCAAAATTATCAAGGAATGAGCCGCAGCCGGCAGAGCAGGCTTCGTTCAACTGAATGGAAACAATTGCGCCATCCTTCATACGAAGACACTTCATATCCTGTCCGCCAATATCCAGAAGGAATTCAACGCCAGGAACAAAGAAATTTGCTGCACGGAAATGAGTAATTGTTTCTACTTCACCGGCATCTACACCAAGAGCTGCCTTAAAAAGAGCCTCGCCGTAACCTGTAGAAACAGCACGACCAATATATACATCATCAGGAAGCTGTGAATATAAATCTTTAAGAACCTTTACAGCAAGTTCAACAGGATTTCCCTGATTATGGGCATAAAAATCCCAGATAATACGACCGTCTTTATCGATAAGACAAGCCTTTGTTGTTGTTGAACCAGAGTCCAAACCAAGGAAAACAGGTCCGTGAGTTTTTTTCAAATCTCCGCGCTTAGCCTTCTGTTCAGAATGGCGAACCTGGAATTCATCAAGTTCAGCCTGATTTTTAAAGAGCGGTTCAAGACGCTGAACTTCAGAAAGTTCTGCGCCAACAAGATTTTTTAGATTTTCGCGGAATTCTTTAATTGTCGGGAATTTAAATGAATTATCATCACCATTAAACTTGCGTTCAGCTCCAAATGCACATCCGGAAGCTACAAAAAGCTGGCTGTCTTCAGGAACAATAATTTCATCATCTTTAAGTTTAAGTGTTTCAACAAAACGTGCTCTAAGCTGATCCAAGAAGTGAAGCGGTCCGCCCAAAAAAGCAACATGACCGCGAATTGGCTTACCACATGCAAGCCCCGAAATTGTCTGTGAAACAACAGCCTGGAAAATAGAAGCTGCAATATCCTCGCGGCGCGCACCTTCATTAATCAACGGCTGAATATCAGTTTTGGCAAATACACCGCAGCGGGCTGCGATAGTATAAAGCGACTGGTAATTTTTGGCATACTCATTAAGACCGGTTGCGTCCGTCTGAAGTAAGGACGCCATCTGGTCAATAAAAGAACCGGTACCACCGGCGCAGATACCGTTCATCCGCTGGTCGACGCCTCCGGTGAAGTAGATGATCTTCGCGTCTTCGCCGCCGAGTTCGATNNGTTTTGGCAAATACACCGCAGCGTGCCGCAATCGGGTAAATCTGCTGCATTCCTTTTGCAAGCTCGTTCAAGCCAGAAGCGTCAGTTTCCAGTAAAGCCGCCATCTGATCAATAAATGCACCGGTTCCTCCGGCACATGTACCGTTCATTCGCTGTTCAACGCCGCCTTTAAAATATGTAATTTTTGCGTCTTCACCGCCAAGTTCAATTACAACATCTGTCTGCGGAATAAGTTTTTTAACGGAAGTTGTAGCGGCAATAACTTCCTGAATAAACGGNNNNATGTTAAGCCACTGAGAAACAGAAAGTCCGCCTGAACCAGTTACCTTTGCTGTAATCTGATGATTTTCACCATCGGGAAGCTGCTTTTCAACAAAATCAAGAGCTTTATTTACAACATTTATAATGGTACTGCGGATATCAGCCCTATGACGCTGATAGTCACCGTAAATCAGTTTATCGTTATCATCAATAATTGCAACTTTTACAGTTGTAGATCCAACATCTATTCCAAGCCTTATAGGCAAACTATCTCTATTTTCCATAATCTTTATAATTTTAATGGTAAAAATCTACTTAGTCAAACCGCAGAAGATTTGTTTTATTTCCGAAATAAATTCATTTGTACTGGCATTCAAATCCTTTAAGAATGAATTATCTTCCAGAGCGCCGACAACATTTTCCATTTCGCGGCTGCTTCTGTAAGTCATATTACGGTAATAATCTGTATAATCTTTTTCGCGGCTTAAAAGCGATGCTGTATAAATTTCTTTANNATAACATCGTCCGTAACATCACGATACAAATCAATTGAAAATTCTTCGATTTTGCGGGAATACAGGAATTCCAGAAGATAAAGTGAATAACGAACCTTATACTGACTGTAATAAAATTCACAGACATCATAAAAGTTATGAATATCCTGCCAGTTTGAAATTTCGTCCTTTTTGATTTTCTCAAAAAGCTCACGAATTCTTGCAGAAGGAATAATCTGACCACCGGCATTTTCCCATTCGGTATAAAGCGGAAGCTCACGGATTTTTTCTATAATTTTAACGGTAAGGCACGGCTGACCAAGAGACTTACAATATTCCATTAAAGTTCGTGTTGCAAAATATTTTACAATTTTACGGTAAGTTTTATAGGCCTGTACAGGTTTGCAAATAACGGCACCGTATTTTTTCTGACATACAGGATCAGAAAGTGTAAAATCGGCATGAGGATTTTGATGAAGAAAATCTTTTGCCATCTGATACATTTTTTTTGAATCAACAACACTTTTAATTGCAGAAATTTTGCTTTTCTTAAAATGATCAGCGGTAAGGCCAATTATACGCTCTATTGCGGCAAGAACTTCCTGCATTGTATCCGGAGCAAGCGGATCAAATTCTATATTTTGAATTTTAACCTGACGTTTATCGCGTTTTTCAAATTTGATTTTATTTCTTGTAATGGCAAACATATCATACATAAACCACCACGCAGGAATAATATGAATTGACTGATCTCCGTTCGAACCCGGACTTACAAGGGCAAAAGGATAAGGAATATCAAGTTCATACTGATAGCTTCCCTTTGAAATTAAATCAAACGAAGCAAAACGAGAATTATGCTTAAAGTCAGAACAAAGTCCCGGCCAGAAACCGCGTTTTGCAAAAATTTCTCCGTCCGGTGAACGACTATTGTGATTACTTCCGATTGTTGCACCAGCCGCAATATTACTCTGCCCCATTACAGTTGTAGCAATAAGGAAAGAAGAATTATGATGCTGCTCGTGGAACGGATAAATAAGGTTATTTAAAACCTCACAGCAGGAAATTGTAGAATTATCCCCAAGAACAGAGTTTAAAAGACGTGCGCCATACTTTACCTGACAGTTTCTGCCAATTACAAAACGAACTGCAATTGCCTGATAAAAAACTTTACTGCCATAGCCAAGAATACCGTTTACCATTTCTACACCTTCGCCAATCTGACTAGGCTCTTCTTCTGAAGACAAAATTGTAATATTTTTAAGCTTAAAGGCACCCTTTATGTACGCACCGCGGCAAATTTTAGAATCCTTTATGATGTTTGTGTTTTTTATGACTACGTCATCTTCTACAATACCAAAAGTGTTTCGTTCCTTAGAAAAATCAGCTTCGGTAATTTCTACAAAACGATTTAACAGCTCTTTGTCATCGCGATAGTGAGACCAGATATAAGCATCGGCGGGAATCATGCTTTCAAAAGGAAGAATTCTGCGACCGTCATTTTCGTTTGCAACACCAATCCATACACGGTGTTCTTCAGGTTCATCCTGCTTTAAAATTCCGTTTCCAAATTTTGAATGGTTTGTACAGCACATTTCCTGAATATTAAAAAGAATTGTGCGTGAGCCGATGCGGTAATTATCAAGATAAGCAACATTGTTCACTGCAAAATCATCAGCAAGTACAACATTGCATAAAGAAGAATTATATATACCGCAGTCAAGGATTAAGTCATGATACGAAAGTTTTTTATTATTCAGTTTTCCCAATACAATAAAGCCCGAGAAAGAAGAATGTCTTATTAAGGAAGGCTCAAATGCACCTTCTTCTGCATCAACATAAAAATTTGACCAGGAAGGATTATCACAATAGTTCAGATTATTTTTGAGAATTTCAATTTCAGAAGCTGTAAGATTTCTCTTTCCAGCCAACAGTTCTTTTGGCACACAAACAGTCTTTGCTTTGCCAGAGGATTCAACTTTTACCATACTACACAGTTTACAGCAGAAACCGACGGTTGTACATTACCCGCGGTTGTGCTACTGACCGAAAACAGGATTTTGTGGTATTATGAAAAAGTGATTTTACGACATAAGTTAGTTTTAGCCGCAATGGCTCTTTTTTTAGGAAGAAATTTTTACGCTTCTCCTGCAAATAAAATTGAACAGTTTACGCTTGAAAACGGAATGGAAGTTTTTCTTCTGGAAAACCCTTCTGATGCGCTTATTCATATTGAATACACCTGCCGCTCCGGCTTTTCTTTTCAGGACAAGGACAACGCTGGCTTTTTTAAGCTTTACACAAAGCTGTTTTCTGCATCATTAAAAAACCGTCTTACAGATGCCCAGTGCAACGCAGATTCATCAAGATATTTTATAACGGCAACGGCATCGCAGGCGCAATCAGTTCTTACAGAGCTTTCGGACACAGCATTTAATCCGCAGTTTACAGACGATTTAATTTCGCTGGAACTTTCAAAACTTAAATCAGAAACTTCAACTGCGGCAGAAGATATGGGAACGTTTATTAATTCAGCAATTGATTCCAGAGTTTTTTCTGCAGAGCCCTGGAAGCACGATTCTGGCATTTATCCTGAACTTTTCAAAAAAACAACAGAAAAACAGGCGCGTACAAAAATACGCTATATTTCAGACAGATTTTATACGCCGCAAAACAGCGCAGTTTTTATTCACGGAAACATTAATTCCGAGCATTTTCTTCTTTTGCTTAAAAACACCTTTGGACGTTACAATTCAAGTTTTAAAACCCCTTTTACAAATTCAAAAAAAAACAATCTGGACTCACACAAAAAATTCGTAATTCATAATCCGCAGATTTCTCAAGATTTAATTCAGGTTGTCGTACAATACTGCACGCTGCAGCCGGAACAAGGCGATATTTTTGCAGCCGCTTTTAACAATAACAGTTCAACTTTTAAAAATCAGACACTCGAACTTACAGACTTAAATATTCCCGGCGACGAATACATAAACGTTCAGTCCGCACATAAAAAAGACAACTCAAGGCTTATTTTTCAAACGCTTTTGCAAAAACCGTCCGACAAGAAAAAAGAAAAATCATCTCAAAAAACAGCACAAAAATTTGTAGATTCGGTAAAAGCGGCCGCCGCAAATTTGCAGGACGGAGAAATAAATCTTGCAAAAAATGTAATTTGCGCGCAGACGGACGAAATTGCGGGCACGCCATCACTTTTAATGGAAAATCTTTCGGCATGGTGGGCTCTTGCACCCTACAGCGCTCCAAATTCCGTTTCTGAAAATGCTCAGAACGAAATGCCGGAACTTGTAAAAAGTTTTCTTTTACGAAAACAGCGCATTTATTCAACTGACTGCGCACAGGCAAAGACCTTCTTTAATGAAGAAGAACCTTTTGTTTTTATAATCACAAATTCAAAGGACTATAAAAAATATAAAGCTGACTATGACAAGGCAGGCTATTCAGAAATTACAGTTAAAAACGCCTCTTGGTATGTAAACCAGCTTAATAAAAATATTGACGAGCAGTTCAAACCGGATGAAACGCCTTTTTACAATATCACAAAGCTTAAATCTGACGACAACAATTATTTTGATAAAAATTTTCCAAATATAAAAACAACACGAATGAACAACGGAATTCTTCTTGTTACAAAGAAGGATGAAATTACTGATAAAGTAAGTCTTTTAATTTCCATAGCAGGCGGAAAACTTAACAGCGCAAAAGATCACGGCTTTGAAGAAACAATGATAAATATTCTTGCAATGATGATTGAGCAGAAGATTTCTGAAAAGAAAAAAAACGGAATTATACTTGGGAATGTAAATGTCACTTCTGCATCCGAAATTTCAACATCGACTATTTTAATTGAATGCGAAAAAGATGATTTTGTTTCCGTCTGCTCGGCGGCCGCAACTGCAATTGTTTACGGAGAAGTACCGCCTGTCGCCGCAGACCGAGCCGTTTCTTCACGACGATATAAAAAACGGCTTGAAAACGGAAGCGCCGTTAATCAGATGATTTCGGCCGCGATTAAGACAATTTACGGTAAAGGCGATATCTATAACATTTTTGAAACTGAAAAAGACGCCCTGAAAGATACCGATTACAAAAAAATTTTGCAGGCGTATCCGCAGCTCCTTGACGCAAAACGATACAGCATTGTCGTTTGCGGGAATTTCAGCGACCACATGATTCAAAAACTAACAGAAAGCTTTGAAATTCTTTGTGCAACAAAAACTTTTTCTCAGCCGCAAATTCCAGAAGCTAAAGTGCCTCAGGATTATTCTCAAAAAATTAAAATTACACACACTTTTCTTACAGACATTCCGGCAGAAGAAGCAGGTCCTCAGCCTGCAGTTCTTATACCGACAACAGAATTTCTGGATCCTGTAGTTTATATAAACCCCTGCCCTGCTGATTTTTCCGACAAAAAATCTCAGGCTCTTTTTAATGCATTAAATAATCATTTATGCAGACTTTTAAATGTGGAAGGCTATGAAAGTCAGATAATTTTGCCTCGTTCAAAAATGAATTTTTTAACAATTGTAATTCAAAACACAATGCATACAGCAAAAGCAGACGAAGCATACAAAAAAGCAGTTGACCGAATTTATACGGAGCTTCAAAAAAAAGATGCAGCAAATTTTATTGTACAGGATATAAAAAACAGCTGGACGCAAAGTCAAATGCAGAAAACAATAACAAACAGCGGCACCGCAATGCTCATACAAAAAGGAATTGAACTTTTCCCGGAAAATCCGGTTCCTGATTTTTATCTTCAGGAATACAGTTTAATTCAGGAAGCCAGCGCTCAGGATTTTCTGGAACTTATGTACCTTTTGAAAGGAAAAGCGGCTTTCAGACTTTATTCAGCAGAAAGTAAAAAATAAACAGAAATTTTTACAAAAAAAGCACTTTATATTATTGACACTCTTCGTCATTTTTTATAATATAACATCACATTCGCAAGAATGATGGTTCCTTAGCTCAGTCGGTAGAGCAATGGACTGTTAATCCATGTGTCGCTGGTTCAAGCCCAGCAGGAGCCGAAAAAAACTTTTCCGTTTTGGAAAAGTTTTTTTTATTTTAAACTAAACAGGCAATATTCAAATAAAGTTTTAAACTACTGATGGGCTTGAAACGCAGAGAACACAGCGCACGAGTTTGCCCCGCAAACTCGGTAGTGAGCACAGCGAACGCAATTATCTAAGCTTAAAGAATACACCAAGCACAGCACATGTAATGAGAATCTGAATTATAAGGAATTTAAGAAGAACTTGAGTCGGAGACCAGCCGCGGTTTTTTCTCATATGATCATGAAGAGGAAACCTTACATTCTCAAAAATCTTTATTTTAAAGAATCTAAGCAGGAAAACCTTTAAAAGCCCCATTCCACCGTTAATAATTATAATTGAAGATGTTGCAAGGAACATAAACGGATTTCCACTGACCATTACACACACTCCAATAAAAAATCCAAGAGCACGGCTTCCTGCGTCTCCCATAAGACAGTGACTTGGAAAAGCATTGTGCCACAAGTAGCCCATAAGAACTCCACTCATAGCAAAAATCATAATTGCCCAGTTTGCCCCGGCACCAAAATGAGGAACAAGAAGATAAGAAGCTATATCTTTATGTCCAAGAATAAAGTAAAAAATAAAACCAAGGGTAATTAATGCAACCATAACAAGAGTTGCCGAAAGTCCGTCAACACCGTCTGTACAGTTTGTTGTATTTATAGATGCCCACAAAACAATCACAGTAATAATAATATAAACAGCAGGATTTACTGCCACTGTATGGGAAACAAACGGCAGCCAGAAACGGACAGTTTCGTCATCAGAAAGAGTTTTAAGGTTATAGTAAAGTATAAATGCCGCTGAAATGCTTATAATTAAATCAAGGGCGCCTTTTAAATATTCCCCCCAGCTTGTAACACTTCTGTCATCAAGAAAGCCAGAAATCATAGTAATCCATGTAAGAAAAATAATTCCGGCTCTGGTCCAATTCATTGGACAAAGTACAAGAGAAATCAGACAAAAAAGCGTAATGAATATTGAACCAGCACCTGTAGGCTTTCCTTTTGCGGCATCAGAATTATCCTTAAGCGCAAATTCGCGGCCTCGGTCGT
>DEEV01000099.1:35564-37324 GCA_002350445.1 Treponema sp. UBA2869
GTACTGAAAGGAAAAAGCCAAGGTAAAGCGCAATACAGATAAGCACTGCATAAGAAGTAAAAAGTCTTGCCGGACCAAAAACAGATTCTAAATATTCACCAATATAGTAAAGCATAAAAACCTCTTGTTAAAGTCGTATATGTGTGCTGTCGGTAAAAACCATAACAACACCACGTTCATCGCAATAATTTATAAATTCATTATCGGTAGGAGTGCCGCCAGTTTGAATAATTGCTGTAATTCCGCAGTCAATAAGCTGCTTAATATCGTCGTTAAACAAAATAGCAGAATCGCATACAAGAATATCTGCCAGTGTATCACTTGCAGGGTCAGTCGGACAATTTTCTTTTATTGCACGCTCTTTCAATCTTGCAGCAGTTTCCCTTGCATCATAAAAAACAGTTCCTATAGCCTTTGTAACAGACGAGCAGCCTTGCGCAAGTGCTATAACAGAATTATGTTTAATAAGAACAGCACAATATGAGCGGGAATACATTGCAAGCTGCATTCCAAAAGCCATTTCATCGGTTTTGTATTGAGATGGTCTGTTTTTTGTTTTTACATTCCAGTGATTAAAAAGCTTTGTATCAGCAGTTTGAACAAGGAATCCGTTATCAACAATTCGTCCTTCAAAACGGAAAAGCATATTATTTTCCGCAGGTACTATACGTATTCTTTTATTTTCAGAAAGAATTGAAAGCGCTTCTTCTGTAAAACTTGGAGCAACAATTGCAGAAAAATCGCATACAACAATTTTTTTTGCAGATTCAGCATCAATTACTGCACTACTTCCAAAAACAGCATCCTTTATATTTTCAGTATCGTAAATATGAGTCTGATAAAATGAATTAATAAGATTTGAAGAAAGAGAAGCTCCAACCGTTATACCAAACTTTACAGCAACTGTAAAAACCGTTCCCGTAAGAGGTGTAAACTGAGTTGTAAATTCATAGCCGTCACTGTTTGTACTTTTTACAGTAAGCTGATTCTTTAAATTTGAATAAAGGCTGCTTATCTGCTCCCACGCCGAATAAATATCAACAAGTGTATTATAATCTATTTCGCGTCCCTGAATTTTTGAAAAACCACCCAGAGTACCAAATTCGTTTGGAAAACGGTAGATACATGCCTGCTGATGCGCATTTGAACCTCTTGCAATGTAAGCATCTTTTTTTAGCGGATAACAGAAATAATTCATAAAATACGGATAATCCTTCTGATGATGAAGGATTGATGCGGCAAGCCCGGAATCGTAAGCAGAAATAAGATTTAATGCCTTTCCTGCAAGATAAAGCCTGAAATCATCTGAAATATTTTCGGTTTTGAGCTGGATTATTGCTTCCTTGTAATCTGCAGGATCTGTAAGGATAAGTACATTTTCGTAATTTCTAAAACTGTTTCTTAACAGAGTAGAACAGTAGAAATTCTTAGGCGAATAAATTTCCTTCATTTTTTCAGAACTTACATTTAGATTCTGATTCATAACAGGATAAATGTTTATACATACCAGATAAATATTGTTATCTTTGGCTTCTTTCTGGGAAATAAATTCATCGGCTTCTGACGGGTCGATATATCTGGAAAGCAGCAGCGACTGAATTAAATGAGAAGCATCGTTCATAAAAATGTTACTTTCCGAAATTGAATGGTCGTTTATTACAGGAATCTTGTGCTTACGTAAAAGTTCTTCTGTTTTATCAGCAGAAACAAGAGTCCAGCCGCTGGAAGAAAGATACTCTGCCAGCTCCAGCACATTTTCT
>DEEV01000099.1:37333-41579 GCA_002350445.1 Treponema sp. UBA2869
TCAACATGAATTATCGCCCGTTTTTCCATACAGTTATTTTAACAGAAAATATTCCGCTTGAACAGATTCAGAATATTGCTAAAATAAAACTATGAAAATCAAATGTAAAAAAGCATCGCTCTCTGGCAGCGTTACTGTACCAGGTTCAAAAAGTCATACAATCAGGGCACTTCTTCTTGCCACCCTTGCCGACGGCGTATCAGAAATTTCTAACCCGCTTCCAAGTCAGGACTGTCTTTCGACTGTTCAGGCAATTAAAAAAATTGGAGCAGAGGTTCAAATAAAAGACGGCTTGTGGACGGTTACAGGCGCCGGAAACAAACTTCACCTTCCTGCAGAAAACGACAAAATTGATGTTGGTAATTCAGGTTCACTTATGTATTTTCTGTGCCCTATTCTTTCTACATTCGGCGGAAAATGCACATTTACAGGCGACGAATCTATCTGTAAGCGCCCGGTTACACATCTTATTGATGCCTTGAATCAGCTTGGAGCGCAGGCAAAAAGCATTAACAACGACGGCACCCCGCCTTTTGAATTTTGCGGACCGATAGACGTAAACAAAACACTTTTGACAGACGGAAAACTTTCGCAGTACATAAGCGGTTTTATGATGGCCGCATCAAGACTTAATGGAACGTTAAATATAAAGCTTACAAATCCAAAGGAAACTCCATACCTTACAATGACAAAACTATGGCTTGACGGCGCTGGAGTTAGCTGCCACATTTCTGACGATTTTAAGCAGATTTCCGTAAAGGGACCAGTTCAGATAAAGTCATTTAAAAAGGCCGTTCCTTCGGACTGGGAAGCAGTTGCGTTTCCTATGATTGCCGCCTTAATTTCTGAAAGTTCAATTGTAATTGAAAATATTGACGGTTCAGGCAGCCAGGGCGATGACAAAATTGTTGAAGTTCTGCAGTCTGTTGGTGCAGACATAAACTGGGACAGAACTGCCGGCAAAATTTACGTAAAAGGCGGAAAAAAACTTTCTGCAAAAAATCTGCCAAACCAGACGCTTACCGTAAACATTTCAAGTTTTCCGGACGCAATTTGTGCACTTTCTGTAATTGCCTGCTTTATTGAAGGAAAAACCGTAATTACCGACATTGAAATTTGCCGCAAAAAAGAAACCGACAGAATCTGGGCAATGAAATCGGAACTTACAAAGCTTGGAGCAAAAGTTGAAGAAGGTGACGATTGCCTTATAATTTACGGATGCGCAGAAAGCCTGCACGGCGGAAATGTTGAATCATATAAAGATCACAGAATTGCAATGTCGTTAGCATGTATGGCACTTGGCTTAAAGCAGGGCGAAACAATAGAAATAAATGATGCAGAATGCTGCAGTGTTTCTTTCCCTAAATTCTTTGAAACAATGAACACTCTGGGAGCTGGCTTTAAAAATGCCGACTGAAAATCTGGATTTTCTGCAAAACCAGCTTATAACATACATTGGAAACAAACGTTCTCTACTTCCTTTTATAAATCAGGGAATCAAACAAGTAAAAAAAGCTCTTGGAAAAGATAAGCTTTCGTTCCTTGATTTATTTTCGGGCAGCGGCATTGTTTCGCGTTTTTTTAAGCAGCATGCAAATTTTATTGCCTCAAATGATTTAGAAAAATATTCATACATAATCAACGGCTGCTACCTTACTGACAAAACAGATGAACTGGAAAGTAAACTGCAGCCGCTTTATAAAAAACTTACAGACAATATAGAACTTAGAATTCATTCACTTGAAAAAGACAGAACTTCCGGCAATTTTAAAGCACCGGGGTTTATTTCGGAACTTTACGCTCCAAAAGAACTGAACAGCATAAAAGCTTCAGACAGATGTTTTTACACGCCGTATAATGCAAACTATATTGATATTGCAAGGCAGGAAATAAACAAAATAATTCCTGATGATTTGCAAAAATATTTTATTGCACCGCTTTTATCAGAAGCTTCGATTCACACAAATACAGCGGGCATTTTTAAGGGCTTCTATAAAAATTCAAAAACAAAAACAGGGCAGTTTGGCGGAGACGGGAAAAACGCGCTTTCAAGAATTTTGGGAAACATAAAGCTATCCTACCCTGTTTTCTCAAATTTCGGCTGTCAGTTTAAGGTTTTTAATGAAGATGCAAATTCACTTGTGCTAAAACCGGAACTTTATGATTTTTACAATAAAAATCAGGATGAAATATTTGACCTGGCGTATCTTGACCCGCCGTACAATCAGCATCCGTACGGTTCAAACTATTTTATGCTGAATCTTATTGCAAATTACATACGACCAGAAACTGAAAAAATCAGCAGAGTTTCAGGCATTCCGAACAACTGGAACCGCTCAGCTTACAACAAAAAAAGGCAGGTTGCTCAAACTTTTAAGGAACTTGTTCAGAACATAAGGGCGGCTTTTGTGCTTATTTCGTTTAATTCAGAAGGCTTTATTTCTAAAGACGAAATGATGCAGCTTATGGAAGAATGCGGAACTGTAACCCGTCTGGAAGCAAGCTATAACACATTCCGCGGTTCAAGAAATTTAAGCGGACGCAGCATTCACGTAAAGGAATATCTGTTTCTGGTAGATAAACGTAAAAAATAAAAAGATTATTCCGAAAAGAGAACCGCCATTGTAACGGCATCTTTTACAATGTTTTCAACCTTGCAGTATTCATCAGGCTGATGTGCCTGATCGTCCAAAGTGCTCCACACAGCCGCGTTGTAGCCAAGTCTTCTAAGTTCAGCGCCAACTGTTCCACCGCCAATTCCAATGCATTTTGAATCAATTCCATGCGCTTTTTTTAATGCGAAAGAAAGTTTTTTTACAACAGGCGCGTCAACAGGCGTTGCTGGACTTTCGGACATTTGAGGATATTCAAACGAAACTTTTACACCGTATTTTTTTTCTATTTTTTGTGCACATTTTTCAAACTGAGCGGTAACTTTTGCAAGCGGATAGCATGGTAAAACACGGCAATCCATATAAAATACATCTTCACCAGGAATTATATTTACGCTGTCTACGTTTTTTTCGCGCTTTGTAGGCTGGAAAGTTGAATAATCAGGTTCAAACAAAGCATTTTTTTTATTGAACTTTTTTTCGAGCTTATGAAGAAGCAAAGAAAGTTCGCAGGCTGCAAGGCAGGCATTTTTGCCGCTGTCCGGGCGCGAACCATGAGTCTGAACGCCGGTTACACGAACCTTTGCCCAAAGAATATTTTTTTCTGCAATTTCTATTGTACGGCCTTCGCTATCTCCACCATCTGGAATAAGGATTATGTCATCTTTTTTGAAAAAATCGTAATTCTTTAAAAGATAATTTATACCGTAAGTGCTGCCGTTTTCTTCGTCGGCAACAAACAGCAGTTTGACTGTATGCGCGGGCGCGATTTTGTTTTGAATGTAATAGAGGGCGGCGAACGCGGAAGAAACCAGTCCCTGCTGATTATCTTCCACACCACGTCCAATAAGTTTTCCGTCTTTTTCTACAACAGTCCAGGGATCACTATGCCACAAGCCTAAATCCCCGGTAGGAACAACATCAATATGAGCCATTACCCAGATATTGTAATCAGAATTCTGGCCGGGAACGGTAACAATCAAAGACGGTCGTGAACCGGAAGAAACCCTTGAATCAGGGGCTTCAATCCGCTGAATATCATTAAAACCGTTCTGTTTAAGCCATGCTTCCAGAGCATCAGCTTTTTTAGTTTCACCGTCTCCACCACCCTCGGGTGCAATGGCCGGAATTGAAGTAAGAAGCTTTTCAAGACCGGTCATTTCTGATTTTTTTTGTTCCAAAAAAGACTTTATTTTTTCCATGCAGGTAGAATATTACTTTATTATATCCTGTGCAAGAACCAGAACTTTGTCCGGACAGGCTTTTATACATTCACCGCAGCTTGTACACTTAGCATAATCAACAACTGGAATGCCGGAACTTACATCTATGCACTGCTCAGGACATTTTCTTGCGCACATACCGCACTTAAAACATCCGGCCGAGCAATCCTTGCGTATCTGAGGTTTGTTATCACTGTGATTTGCGCACAATGCAATTGAACCTTTTGTATTTTTTTTGATAAGTACAAAAAGTCTTTTTGGACAAGCCTTTACACATTTTCCGCAGCCTACACATTTAGAATAATCAACCTGTGGAAGTCCGTCAGTCTTCATTGAAATTGCCCCGAACGGACATTCAGCTTCGCAGTCTCCAAAGCCAATACAACCAAACGCACATTTTTTTGTACCATT
>DEEV01000099.1:41601-47193 GCA_002350445.1 Treponema sp. UBA2869
CATTACAAGCTGAGCGCCTTTACAGGTTTTTACGCCAATGTATTCGCCCTTTGAAAGTGCACATTCTTTAGTACCATGGCACGCAATAAATGCAACCTTAGGTTCACTTGAATCAGCCGCAACACCAAGAATTTCTGAAACTTTCTGAGAAACAGAAGCACCACCTGCAACACAACCGCTTGCAGGAGCTTCGCCTTTTACAACAGCCTCGGCAAACGCATCGCAGCCGGCATAACCGCAGCCACCGCAATTTGCGCCGCTAAGAGCATCTCTAACCTGCTGAACTTTAGGATCAACTGTAACAGCAAAAATCTTTTTAAAAAGTCCAAGCAAAAGACCAAGAAGGAAACCGATTACAAGTGCTGTAATAATTGTAGAAATTACTATTGTCATTTTATAAGCCCCTTAAATCCTAAGAATGCAAGGCTCAAAAGTCCTGCAGCAACATACAAAATTGGTGTTCCCTGGAAGGCAAGTGGAATTTTTGCAATCTTAAGTTTGCTTCGTACTCCACTCATAATTACCATACTCAAAAGGAATCCAAGAGCCGAACCAATTGCATAAACCAGACTTTCTCCATAACCAAAATTTTTGCTTATACAGTTGATTGTTACACCAAGTACAGCACAGTTTGTTGTAATAAGTGCAAGGTAAACACCCATAGACTTATAAAGAACAGGAATTGATTTTTTAAGGAAGAATTCTACAAGCTGAACAAGAGATGCAATTACAAGAATAAAAATCAATGTCTGAAGAAATTCAAGTCCATTAGGAACCATAACAAGTTTGTAAATAGGCCAGGTTACTGCTGTTGCAAGAATAATTACAAAGGATGTAGCAATTCCCATTCCGGCCGCTTTGTCAGTTTCGCTTGTCATTCCAACGAACGGACAAATTGCAAGATACTGAATGAAAACTACGTTATCTACAATTGCTGATTTTAATAAAAGTTGTAAGATTGCAATCATTTAGAAGCCTCCGGATTAGAAGATGATTTAGAATCTGATTTTGCAGCAGAACCAGCATTAGGACAGCTGAGTTTACATGATGAGCAGTTTGGTTCTTCTGGAACAGGACACCTTCTGTTTTCTTTAACTGCCTTTGTCTGTTTTAATGCCTGCATAAATGCCGCAAGAAAACCAAAAACAAGAAAACCGCCCGGAGCACTGTTAAACATTCCTATTCTGTATGCTTCTGGAATCAATTCAATTTTAAATGAAGTTCCTGCAAAAAGAGTTCCACCGCCAAAAAGTTCCCGGATTAATGAAATAAGAATAAGGACAAAAGTATAACCAATTCCCATTCCAAGTGCATCAAGAATCGAATCTCCAAGAGTATTTTTTGAAGCAAAGGCTTCTACGCGCCCCATAATAATACAGTTTACAACTATGAGTGGAAGAAAAACTCCAAGCGCATCATAAAGGCTTTCTACGTATGCATTCAAAACAAGCTGAACGATTGTAGTAAAAGCCGCAATAATAATAATAAAAACCGGAAGTCGGATTGAAGAAGGAATCAGCTTTCTAAAAAGACTGATTACAATTTCGCTCATCAAAAGAACGAACATCATTCCCATGCCCATTCCAATTCCGTTAAAAATACTTGTTGTTACGCCCAAAGACGAACACAAGCCTATATTAAGTACTAAAAGCGGATTTTCACGAATGAATCCGTTTGTAAAAATACTGAGTTTTTTATTCATCATCCGCCTCCTTATTTATTTTTTGAAAAGTAATTCATAAGCACAGCAGTTCCCTGGTTCATAAGTTCAGCAACGCCGTTACTTGTGATTGTTGCGCCCGAAATTGCATCAAAGTTTTTACCGGCAGTAAATCCTTCTTTTGCATTTTTTCCTTCAAACTGACCGTAGAAAGTTTTTCCATTAGGAAGCTTAAAAGTCGGGTCATTTGCCTTAAGACCAAAACCAGGTGAATCCGAAAGTTTTAAGAACTGAAGTCCTGTTACAGTTCCGTCAGTTTTTATTCCCATAAGAATTGTTCCCTGGTCGTATGTAGGTCCAGAAACCTGAACGGCACCACCAGCAATTGCTCCGTCTTTTTTTGCAATTATTACACTGTCAATTTTAATTGTACCGGCATTTTTTGGTTCATAATCATCTACCGCAACAAAGCTGTAGCCTTCTTCCGGGAAAAATGCCTGCATAGCCTTGTTTACTTTTTCTGTTTGATTATTTGCAATTACAGGCGAAGTAACATTATTTACAAGAGCAAGAATTGTACAGAAAACACTTGCATAAACAGCAAGTACAAGACCAAGCTTTACCATTTCAAATGTTGAATTATTTTTAGAATCCATTTCAGCCTCCTACTTTTTGTATCCGTACATTCGTACTGTAAGATTATTTAAATGAGGAGCTACGGCATTCATAATCAAAATACTGAACATAACGCCTTCCGGATATCCGCCGAATCTTCTTATAAGGAATGTTATAAGACCGCAGCCAAAGCCAAAAATCCAGCGGCCAGGCTTTGTAACTGGAGCTGTTGCATAATCGGTTACCATAAATGTTGCACCAAACAAAAGTCCGCCGGTAAGAAGTGCTAAAAGAACCTCACTTCCAGCCCCGCAAAGTCCCTTTCCACCTGCAAGCGCAGAAACAAAAGTTGCAATTACAACAGTTCCAACCATCGAAACAGAAGCCCTGAAGTCTATAACTTTTGAAGCAAAAAGGAAAATAAAAGAAATCAAGATAAGAAGGATTGATGTTTCTCCAATACAACCGGCACGCTGACCAAGGAAAAGCTGAAGATATGTACCTGCATCAGCAGTAAAAGTTCCGGCCTTAACCTGGCTCAAAATAGTTGCAGAAGAAATTCCATCAAAGGTTGCAGAACTTACAGAATCAAGTTTTGAAAGGTAATCTTTTAATTCCCACGGGTCAAACCATGAAGCACCAATTGCAGCCGGGAAGCTTATAAAAAGCGCCGCACGCCCTGTAAGAGCAGGATTAAATGTATTACTTCCAATTCCGCCAAAAAGGCCTTTTGCAATAACAACGGCAACAAGATCTCCAATCAAAACCATCCAGAGAGGTGTTGTAGACGGTAAAACAAGAGCAAGCATTACACCGGTAACAGCCGCAGAAAGATTTGATACAACTACTTTCTGTCCTGTTATTTTCTGAAAAGCCGCTTCAAAAAATACTGCACCAAGAATAGAAAAAAGAATTACAAGAAGAGCATCCAGTCCAAAATAAATTACACCGGCAATACATTCAGGAAGTAATGCAACCAGAACAGCCGCCATAATTTTTTGAGTGGTAAGGCCCTTTGAAAAATGAGGACTTGAAGAAAGATGAAGTTTTAAGTCTGCCATTACTTTGCCTCCTTTGCAGCTTCCGCAGTTTTTGCTTTAGCGGCTTCTGCCTTTGCGCGGTCTTCAGCCATTTTTGTACGCATTAAAGCTTTTCCAAGACGAACCAGCTGAACAATATTTATGTGAGCAGGACAAACAAACGCACAGCAGCCGCATTCAATACAGTCCATAAGACCAAAACGCTTTGCCTTTTCAAGATTTCCGGCTTTAAGTTCGCGCATAATCAAAAGCGGAGAAAGCCGCATTGCGCAGGTACTTATACAAGATGCACACGAAATACACTGGTCTGCATCTGCCAGATAAGTTTCTTCTTTTGTAAGGAATGTAACACCGCTTGTTCCTTTTGCAACAGGGAACGCTGCAGACGCCATTGCAAAGCCCATCATAGGACCGCCGCTGATGATTTTTACAACAGAATCTTCTTTAATTGTAAAAACATCCGGCATAAGGTCAGAAATAAGGGTTCCAACAGGAACTTTAATATTTACAGGCTTTACAACTCCACCGCCGCTTATAGTAAGGGAACGTTCAATCAAAGGCATTCCCTTTAATACAGCATCACAAACAGCACAAACAGTACCAACGTTAGAAATAACAACGCCGGCATCGGCAGGCAGTTTTGCACTTGGAATTTCGCGACCTAAAGCTGCAGAAACAATAAACTTTTCTGAACCCTGCGGATATTTTGTCTTTACAAGGCATACAGAAATTTTGTCCTGAGCATGTTTTTCAGAAATTGTTTTTTCAAGAATAGGCTGAATGTAAGCTTTGTTATCTTCAAGAACAATCAGAGCTTTTTCGCCGACAATTTTCAGAATAATAAGAAGGCCGTCTATAAGACGTTCCGGAGTTTCCTGCATTGTACGTTCATCGCAGGTAAGATATGGCTCACATTCTGCCGCATTTACCAATACATATTCAATTTTTTTGTCTGCAGGAGGATTAAATTTTACATGAGCCGGGAACGAAGCACCGCCCATTCCGACAATACCGGCATCCTTTATGCGTGCCAGAAGAACCTGTTTATCACAGGTTTCAGGATTCAAAGGCTCCATAAATTCAACACGGTCAGAATCATCTGCCTGAATTACAATACAAGAAACTTCCTGATTTCCTGTAACAAGACAATTCTGAATTTTCTTTACAGTTCCTGCAACAGAGCTGTGCACAGGACAATTCATAAACTTGTCGCCGTCTGCAATTTTCTGTCCTTTTGCAACTGAATCGCCAACTTTAACAAGCGGTGTATTTGGGGCTCCGCCCATTGTTACCGGAATTACATACGTTTTAGATGCAGGAAAAACCGGTGTTATAGGACACTGGTTGCTCAATTCCTTCATCTCTTTTGGATGAATTCCGCCTTTAAATGTTTTTGCTCTCATAATTCTTCTATTTTAATTCAATGATTGTTAAAAGTCTATTTTTATTGCTATAGTGTATTTAAAATATTTTAAAAATAAGGAAAACTTGAAGCTATGAAACTTACATCATTTCACTTAAACGGCAAAAAAAATTTTATAACTCTGACCGCAATTATTTTTACCGCACTTGCACTAACATCCTGCCGCACAAAAGAAACAGCTGCAGCAAAATATTTTGAATCGATGAACACCTTTATGAAAGTTCAATGCTACGGCGATAATGCTGAAGCAGCAAACGAAGAAGCTCAAAAACTCATAGGTTCACTGGAAAAACTTATTTCTGTTACAAAACCCGAAAGTGAAATTTACGCGCTGAATCACGCAGAAAGTTATCCTGTAGAAGTTTCTGAAAAAACAGCAGGACTCTTAAAAACAGCCCTGTCAATTGCAGAAAATTCAGACGGCGCATTTAATCCATGCCTTTACCCTGTTACTTCAATCTGGGGCTTTACAAAAAAAAGCTACAGAATTCCACCGCAGAGCGAGCTTGATAAACTTTTAAAACTGTGCAACTGGCGTAATGTAAAGATAGAAGGAAACAAAGTTACGGCGCAACCAGGAATGATGTTTGATTTGGGAGGAATTGGCAAGGGGTTTGCGGGAGACGAAGCAATAAAAGTGCTTAAACAATACGGTATAGAATCTGCACTTTTAGACCTTGGCGGAAACATTCAGACAATCGGTACAAAGCCGGATGGCACAGACTGGACAATTGGAATTAAAAACCCGTTCGAAGAAGGTGCAATTGGTGCGCTAAAAACAAGCGCAGGCGCAGTAATTACAAGCGGCGGCTACGAACGCTTTTTTATTGGAGACGACGGAAAACGCTACATTC
>DEEV01000099.1:47219-47879 GCA_002350445.1 Treponema sp. UBA2869
CAACAGGCCGCCCGGTAGATAACAACGTTCAGTCGGCAACGGCAATCGGCGCAACAGGAACTTACTGCGATGGACTTTCAACAACACTTTTTGTTCTTGGCCCGGAACGCGCCGTTCAATTCTGGAAAAAGAATCCTGATTTCGATTTTATAATCATCACAAGCGACAAAACAATCTGGCTTACAAAGGGAATTGAAAAATCTTTTGAGCTTCTAGTCGGAGAAGACGCCGGTTTTAAGATTAAAGTTATTGAATAAAAAAAGAGGAAAAGCAACCTTTCAAAAGGTTTCTTTTCCTCTTTCAAACTCTTTTTTTTCCAAACCTTTTTAAAAATTATTGGTTTGTATATGCGTTCCAGGTTGTTCGGACTAAAGTATCAACATCGCTGAACTTTGGTTCCCAGCCTAAAATTTCCTTTGCCAGTTTTGGCGTTGCATAAAGACTTGCAGGATCACCGGCACGGCGCGGAGCTTCTTCTGCAGGAATAGGTTTCCCTGTAATTTTGCGAGCCGCTTCAATAATTTCCTTTACAGTTGTCCCCTTTTCTGTTCCAAGGTTCAGTTTTAGAGATTTATTATTTTTAGCAATATAATCCAGTGCCATTACATGAGCACGGGCAAGGTCTGTAACGTGAATGTAATCGCGGATGCAGGTTCCGTC
>DEEV01000099.1:48033-65285 GCA_002350445.1 Treponema sp. UBA2869
GACCTTTCAGCCGGTCATACCATTCCATAAAGTGTTCAATTTCAAGTTTTGTAAAACCGTAATAATTTACCGGAATCTGAGGATGTTTTTCATCAATTGGAAGATACTGAGGATCTCCAAAAGTTGCCGCTGTAGAAGAAAAAATCATCATTTTACAGTTATATTTTACAGCCGCATTCATTATGTTAAGTGTTCCTGTAATATTATTAACCGAATATTTTTCAGGAGCAACCATAGATTCTCCAACAGCCTTAAATGCCGCAAGATGAACAAAGCCATCAAAACCACGCGAAAAAGCAGCTTCTACATCTGTCGGAATCAAAATGTTTCCATAAATAAAATCATTTTCTGCAAAAAGATTTTTTCTTAACCCGCTCGAAAGGTTATCAAAAACCGTAACCTTATGACCGGCTTTCATCATTTCTTTTACAACATGGCTTCCAATATAGCCTGCGCCACCTATAACTAAAACTTTCATATATGCCTCACTTGCCGCAAAAGCGGTTTATTTTTTTACAAAAATCATAACAACCGTGTACTTTTTTGCCCGGCTCTTTTTTACCCAGAAATCAAGAAAATGTTCCAGTTCTTCGCCATGAGCTTCAGCTTTTTCATAAATCAAAGCTTCTGCCTGATCCAGATTACGGCCTTCCTGCACAAATAAAACAATTTCCTTTTGATTTAATTCGTCCAGACACCTTTTTACGCCTGCCGCATTTTTTTTAAGGGCTGGCTCTGCCCATTCGGGAACATCATATCCAAAACCACGGTATTTCCAGTCATCGTACTTTCCGTCATATTTTCCTTCTGATTTTTTATAGCCCACAGAGTTTTCTGAAACAGAATTCTGTTCAATAAAAGCATTGTCTTGTGGAACTGACTGGCAGCTGAACAGCAGAAAAAAACAGATTACAGAAAGAAACACCACGATTTTTTTCATGAGCCTTATTTTAACGTGCGCTTGCACTTTTCTCAATAGAAATATAAACTTTACGTTATGAAAAAGCTTACTTGTACATTCAGAACATTAATCATTGCGGGTCTTTCATTGACTCTTTTTTCATGCGCTTCTTCAGTAAAAGAAGTTCCTGAAAATCTTTCGGCTGCTCAAATTATTCAGCAGGGACAAAATTATTACGAATCTGGAAAATATAAAACTGCAATTCTTTTTTATCAGGCTGCCATTGACCGTTACGGCTCAACAAACGGAATGGTTTACCTTGAAGCAAAATACGAGCTTGGTCACACTTATCTTAAACAGCATAAATACGAAGCCGCTTACGACACCTTTAACGAAATTCTTGATATCTATGATCAGTATGCAGGACAAATTCCAGGAACCTACAAAAAACTTGCAGAACTTGGACTTGAACGTATAGGCGCAAAGAGAATTGAACAGGTAAAAGCCGCAAAAGAAGAACGAATCAGAAAGCTGGCAGAAGAAAAAGCCAGAAAAGAAGCCGAAGAACGCGAAGCCGCATTAAAAGCACAGGCCGAAGCAGAAGCTCTTGAAAAAGCAGAACGGGAAGCAGCAAAAGCTGCTGAAGAAGCAGAAGCAACTTCTAAAAATCAGAATGAAGAAACTGTTTCCGAATCAAGCGAAACTTCTGACGAAGTAATTGAAGAACCTTCCGACGCCGCCTCTGACGACGTGGAAGATGTTCCGGAAGCTTAGTTCTGAGGAAGCAGAATACACCTTATTTTTATTTCCTTTTCCTTAGCAAGGTTCATTACATATTCCTTAGAATATTTTCCTGTTCCGCGAGGAGAAGGATGAGGTTGTGCATCGCCAATAAGAATTACACGTTTTTCTGCCGGGTTGCGCCATTTGTAAAACTGGCTTGAGGCATACAAAGCTTCGTAAACAGCTTCCGGCATATCGCCGCCTTCAGTTCCGTAAATTCTTATAGAATTAAGATTCTTGGAGAAATTTGAA
This sequence comes from Treponema sp. UBA2869, assembly GCA_002350445.1. Lineage (GTDB taxonomy): Bacteria > Spirochaetota > Spirochaetia > Treponematales > Treponemataceae > Treponema_D. The sequence continues at coordinate 49,970 of DEEV01000099.1, forward strand.
AGGTTAGAAGTAAACGCATACATCTTTACAGGAAGTTCCATATATTTAAATGTGTCGCCGTAATCACGGTAGAACAAAAGCCCTGCCCTGGCAGACGAAGCCGAACCAAAAATTTCTTGCAAAGCCGGAACTAAATCGGCCTTAAGCTTGTCAATGTCGTTTTTCATGCTTCCGGTCGCATCAATTGCAAAAACGACATCAAGATTATTATAGTCATCAATATTTCCCAGCGCCGTCTTTATATCTTCAATAATTGTTTCAGGTCCTTTTGAATAAATAAGAGTATCATCTGTAATTTCCTTAAAGCTGTCGCTTGCCACAGGATTATAATCATCAGTTAAAATAGTTTCCGGCTCGTCTATTACTTCGGGTTCTGTTACAGGCTTAGCAGGCTCCTGTTTTTTTACTGTTTTTTGAACAGGCTTTTTAATAGTTTTTAAATCAAACATAAAAGGACTGTCCATATAAGAGCCTGAATAATCGGCGTAAGGTCTTTCAAAACTTCTGATGTTTATAAAAGTTCCTTTCCCAATTTTTACTTCGCCGTTTCGCGACCATTCATAGCCATAAAGAATTGTTTGTGGAATATAGATGTGGAAAGCCGGTCCAAAAAAAGCTGTATTTTCAACAGTTGAATCAACAAGACTATATTTTGCAATTTCTGATTTCAGGGGTTTTCCATCAAGATAACGAATTTCGTCACCATTTATAGGATTGTATTCCTTTGCGCGGTATGCATAGCTGTCAGATTTTCCAAGGGGATCTTTTGTAGTTTCTGTAAGAAGAATAGAATTTACATTCGGAAGTTTTTTTACATAAAGATGATAACCGCCAGAAGCTGTGTCTGGAATAAGCCTTACATTCTCAGCAGTAATCCTTAATTTTTGCTGTTCAGCAGTATAAAGCATTTCCTGCGAATTCTGATTTTGCTCCGTATTCTGCTGCGAATAGCCGGCAAAACCCGCCACCAGAAAAAATCCAAATACAACAAAATGTTTTAGTTTAATCATCTTTTTTTTCCTTCTATTCTTCAGGTGTGTACAAATATTTTTTATATCAAATTCATAATTGCATTTGCACTATTTCAATATTATCGGTTGGAAATTTCAAAAAAATGATTTATAATAATAGAAGCTCTATAAAAAATTTGGGCAAATTTTTCTGGCAAACTGAGTTTTAACTTATGGCAGACAATGAACTAGAATTTGAAAAAATTGATATAAACTCTTTTTTTGAACCTTCTGAAATAGACAAAAAGGCAGAGGCTGAAAATGCCGAAGTATTCACAAAAAAGCANNCGTGAACTCATAAATCTTTTTCTGCCTGATTTAATTTTAAACGATAAAGAACGTGCCGAAATATTTATAAACCGAATTCAGGACATGAAGACAATTGCCGCATCAGTTGCAAGATTTCCTTCTCTTCTGGAACGACATGAACTTGCAGGCGGAATAAGAACCCCGACAAGCCTTATTGAATCACTTATTACCCACCCCGATGCCAGCGACCGAACCTTAAGGCTTCCGGCAAAAGCAGTACTTGGGCGAAGTCTTCTGGTTGCAAAAATTCATACGCTTTCTGATTTTGCACGCCACGCAAATGTATTCAAAAGAGACTTTGGCAAAGATTTTGCTAAAATTGCAAAAGATTTTGAAAACGAAACCGTTTCGTCAATGTTTTCACTTCTTGTAGAGGATGTTTACCTTAATCTTATTGCAGATGACTCTGCCCCAATGGATTTCCGCCGCGAATGGGCACTTTCGCTCCTGCTTTTATGGGAACACTGGAACGATCAGACAAGCGAAAACGTAGCACCGGTTCTTTCTTCGGTATGGACAGCAAGACGCCGTCTTGCACCTGCTTTTGGAACAATGATGGGCACCAGCGAACTGCTTCAAATTTCCATGCAGATGGACGACCAGTGGATAAACTTTATAAAGGCAAAAATGGGCGAAGACGGAGTTTCGCAGGCAATGGAAGAATTCCTGTTTGGAATTTCAACCGAACAGATTCAGAAACTGCGCTCAATTCTTAAAACAAAAGGAATTGCCGCAATTGGTCGAGATGAAGTATCTCAGTTTCTTGGCGGCCGCGTAAAAGCCGATGCCGGACTTGACTACAGAGACTTTTATTCTATGTACACAGTACGCCGCGATGATGCGCGTTCACGTGCAAAGATGAATCTTCCGGGACCACACAAAACTCTCGAAGACTACTTCATTCAGTTTGTAACAGAAAAAAATAAGGAGAAACAAAACAATGACACCTTCGCAAACTAAAAGAATTCCTTATCATTTTGGAGAAAAACTGCGCAAAATCCGCGAGCACAAGGGCTACACACTTAAAATTGTTGCCCAGCGCGCCGGAGTAAGCGAAAGTCTGGTTTCTCAAATAGAACGCAATCATGTTTCGCCGGCAATAGACACACTTCTTATGCTTGCAGACGTTCTGGATATAAATCTTGAATATCTGTTCGAAGAATACCGCAAGGAACGCCCGGTTCAGATTATACGTAAAGACGAGCGTCCGTCTGTAAATGAAGGCGAAATTGTTTACGAAGAGCTTGCAAAACCTACTTCCGATAAAGACAATTCAATTGAATCATACATGGTAAAAATTCCTGCCGGTTCGCATACACTAAAAGGCTCATACGGTCACGTAGGAAGAGAATTGGGTTATATTCTTCAGGGAAAAGTAAAACTTTCTTACGAAAAAAAAGAATACATTCTTGAAACCGGCGACAGCGTTTCTTTTTCGGCAGGAGTTCCACACATACTTGAAAATATTGGAAATGACGAAGTTCAGGCAATCTGGGTAGTTACACCAGCCCAGCGCTTTGCAAAATAAAAAAAATGAAATCAGACTTCAGCATTTTTCGCAATAAAGTATTTACCGCAGTCTTATTTTTTTTCTTACTGCTTTTATCTTCCTGTAAATCGACCAGACTCGCACAGGATTTTGACGCTTCAAATTCAAAATGGACTTTTGTACAGGAAGGTCTGGAAAAAACAGAAGGAACTTTTGAAGGCGTAAGATGGTACTGCATAAAAACAAAACTTAATGAGGCAGAATTTACACCGCTTGTTTTACCCGGAACAAAATTATCAAAAGCGCAAAACATAACAAAAATTGCAAAAGAAAACAAAACCGCAGTCTGCGTAAATTCAACGCCGTTTGCAAAAAACGGCAAATGGCTTGAACCGGTAGGCATAGTAAAAAAAGACGGGCAAATCATAAGTCTGCCGGTAGAACGCTACAGCGCAATTGCCTTTGAAACCGATTCAAATAAAATTGCTAAAAAAGCAGTTGTACTTACAAATCAAAAAGAAGACGAAATAGCAAAATACGACAACGTTTCCGGAGGATTTTTCAGAATCCTTGAAAAAAGCTCCATAATTCATTTTAAGAAGATTTATAAACCGCGCATTGTACTTGGAACAAACGAAAATGGAACCGAAATTTTCTTTTTTGCAACAAATTCAATGAGCTACGAACAGTGCGCACAGGTTCTGCTTGGCTTAGGCTGTACCGACGCCCTGCTTATGGACGGCGGCTCATCAACCCAAATCTGCCTTAACAAAAAGCAGCTTATTCATATCCCCTTCCGCCGCAAAGTTCCAACCTTTCTGGGCCTTGTAAAAAGTGATTCTAAATGACCTTTCCATTTCTACCCCGTTAAAATCATTTCAAACGCATTTACAATGTTTCAAAAATTTGTATAATTATAAATTAAATGCAGAAAAAAACTTTTATTTCTGCATATTTATACAGCTTTGCTGAAAAAATATTCATTCTATCCGGGAGCCTGGCCATGACCACAACAAAACAAGAACAGTCAATTATTAAAAGATTTGAAAAGCTTGCCGTACACAATGACCCTATAAATCCAGATTTGTATGCTAAATATGATGTAAAACGTGGTCTTAGAAATTCTAACGGAACAGGTGTACTTGTAGGCCTTACAAGAATTGGTGATGTTGTTGGTTACGAAATGCAGGACGGACAGAAGATTGCAGTTCCGGGACGTCTTGTTTACCGCGGCTACAATGTAGAAGACCTTATTGCAGATGCAGAAAAAAACAAGCAGTTTGGCTACGAGCAGAGCGCATATCTTCTTTTATTCGGAGAATTGCCTACACAAACTCAGCTCGAAAACTTTACAAGATATCTTGGAGAATGTCGTGTGCTTCCGCCAAACTTTACCGAAGACATGATTATGAAGGCTCCTTCAAAAGACATTATGAATAAAATTGCCCGCGGAGTACTTGCAAGCTATTCTTATGATGATGATCCTGAAAACCGTGAGCTTGGAAATATTATCAAGCAGTGTGTTCAGCTTATTGCACGTTTTTCAACACTTGCCGCTTATGGTTATCAGGCAAAACGCCGCTACTATGACGACAAGAGCATGTATATTCACAATCCGGATCCAGCCCTTTCTACAGCAGAAAACTTTTTGCGTCTGATTCGTTCCGACAAAAAGTATACTCGTCTTGAAGCAGAAATTCTTGACCTTGCACTTATTCTTCATGCAGAGCACGGAGGAGGAAACAACTCTTCCCTTACAGTTCATGTTGTTTCTTCGGCAGATACAGATACATATTCTGCAGTTGCTGCCGCTGTCGGTTCCCTTAAAGGTCGCCGTCATGGTGGTGCAAACATTCGTGTTGTAGAAATGATGGATGATATAAAAGCAAACATAAAAGACTGGTCAAATGAAAACGAAGTTGCAGCTTACATAAGAAAAATTGCAGAAAAGCAGGCATTTGATCACACAGGTCTTATTTATGGAATGGGCCACGCAGTTTATACAATCAGCGATCCGCGCGAAGTTCTTCTTAAAGCAAAAGCAAAAAAGCTTGCAAAAGAAAAAGGCTGCATGGAAGAATTTGAACTTTACAATCTTATTGAAAAAATTGCACCTGCAATAATTCAGGATGTTCATAAATCAGATAAAAAAGTTTGTGCAAATGTCGATTTCTATTCTGGATTTGTATACACAATGCTAAATATTCCTCGTGAACTGTTCACCCCTATTTTTGCAATTTCCCGAATTGCAGGCTGGAGCGCACACCGCATAGAGGAAGTTGTAAGCGGCGGAAGAATCTACCGTCCTGCATATAAGAACGTAAGCAAAGAACGCGACTACATACCTATTGCAGAACGCTAATTTCTGGTCTGATTCATGGCAAAAGAACGCATAGACAAGCTGCTTTCGCACGAAGGTTTTGGTTCACGAAAAGACATAAGACGCCTTCTGCGAAAAAGCGAAGTTCTTGTAAACGGCAAAAGGATTTTTGCCCCGGCAGAAAATATCGATATCCTTACAGATGAAATAACTATAGACGGGGAATCTGTCGCAATTCACAAAAATCTTTATATAATGATGAACAAGCCGCAGCATTTTGTGTGTTCAACAAAAGATGGAGAACATCAGACTGTGTTTGACCTGTTAGATTCGAACCTACGTACACCATATCTTATAGAAAAGCTGCATATTGTAGGCAGACTCGATATGGACACAGAAGGTCTTTTGCTTTTTACGACCGACGGAGAACTTACACACCGCCTTATTTCCCCAAAATCGCATGTAAATAAAACCTATTTATGCAAACTTGAACATGAAGAAACCCCTGAACACCAGAAAGAAATAATTGAAAAGTTTGAAAAAGGTATTGAAATTCCACCGGAAGACAATAATCCTGAATTCACAACTCAACCTGCAAAAATTAAATGGCAGGATTGTTCAAACGCAATTCTTACAATTCACGAAGGAAAATACCATCAGGTAAAAAGAATGTTCAAAGCCGTTGGTAACAAGGTTGTTTTTTTGAAGCGTATTTCAATGGGCAGTCTTGAACTGGACAAAAATCTGGCGACTGGAAAATACAGATTCCTTTCAGAAGAAGAAATACAAGCGTTACAGGCGGATTAGTTGTCTTTTAGTCCCCGTGAACTTCGTCAATCAAAGCTTCGTAAAGCAGCATTAAATCTTTGTTGGAACGGCGGAGGGCGCCTGCGATTCGCCTTGAGATGCGGTACATAACGTGGTAACCTAAAAGCGACTCCGGAGTAATATCGCCGTAACCAACCGTTGTTATTGTAACTATTGTGTACCAGAACGCATCGAACAAAGAATAAATACTTGAATTTGTATCCTGCTCAGACACAAAGATGATTTGGATATTAACATATTACTGCACATCACGCAAACTGATTATAAAGCTCTATTGCAAAAGTCACTTTATAAATGTGACTGGATAAACTTGAAACTGGAGAAACTACGCAACTATTTTTAAGGCAGCAAGATTATTCAGAATGTTATGAAATATTTCAAAGCTTTCCGGTGTAAGCGAATTAATGCTGTCGCCCGGGGTATGAAGGAGCTGCCAGGTTTTAGGCTGAAAGCCTTGAGAGGCGGCTGTAATCTCTAAAGACGGAAGCATGGTAATCGCAACTGCAGGAATTCCGTTTGCTATAAAACTTGCGTTGTCAGAATAATTGCACTTTAAGCTGAACCATTTTCCATTGTTTGAAGTCTGAAGCAATTTTTGAGCACGCTCTTCCAAGGCAAAAAAATCTTTTTTAAATTTTGCAGGTGCATTTTTTGTAAGCACAGTTTGAGCCAGAACCGGAATGTCTCCGCGCCCCATGCAGTCGAATACATAAATATCGTCGTTTGTTATTCCAAGGCGGCGGAACACTTGCGCAAGAGGAAACGCGCCCTGCTCTGTTACTCCGCCAGAGGAACCAAGTTCTTCGCCGTCGGTAAAAATAAGCCGGATATTCTGAAAGCCCGAATATTCAGAACGTTTTGCAAGTTCCGCGGCCCATTGCATCATGCAAAAAACCGCAGCAGAATTGTCGTTAGCTCCTGGACTTTCTGCATAACGGTCGTAATGTGCAATTACTGTTTTTATGCGAAACATAGGATCATAACAATTCTGCGGAAATTTTACATAAATATGATTTTTTCCTTCCATAGATAATGCAGGCGCATCGAGCCCGGCTTTATTCAGATATTTTTGAATAAAGCCAGCCCGGCTACAATCTGGCGCTATAAAATCTAAAAATTCAGAAGGAATTTTGTACATTATTTCTGACCATAATATGCGTTTGGTCCATGTTTACGCATATAATGTTTATTTACAATGTAGTCCGGCAAAGGTTTTGCTTCCGGGTTCAAAGCAAGCGTATTTAAAGCCATTTTGCAAATTTCTTCAAGAACTGTTCCATTGTAAACGGCTTTGTCTGCTGTTTTTCCCCAGGCAAAAGGACCGTGACCTCCGCACAAAACCATATTCACTTCGTCAGGATTTAATCCAAGTTTCTTAAAATGACTGACAATTAAAAGTCCTGTTTCTTTTTCGTAATCAGTTTCTACTGCCTGCTTAGAAAGATAAGGAGTACATGGAACTGATTTTTGAATATGATCTGCGTGTGTTGTTCCAAAAAGCGGAACATCGCGAACTGCCTGGGCCCAGCTTACGGCAAAAGTTGAATGGGTATGAATAATTCCGCCGATCTCTGCTCCATCTTTTAAGCCGAACTCTTTATACAAAACTGCATGAGTTGGAGTATCGCTGGAAGGATTCAGTTTTCCATCAACTTTATTTCCGTCAACATCAACAATTACCATAGATTCCGGAGTTAAATCGGGGTAAGGGACTCCGGACGGTTTAATTGCAAAAACGCCTTTTTCCTTATCAAATGCAGAAACATTTCCCCATGTATACAAAGCCAGATGATTTTCCGGGATTTTCATATTGGCCTCATAGGCCTCGTTTCTTAGTGTCTCAAAAGTCATTACAGATTCTCCACTGCAGCCTTTTCAATAGCAAGGCCTTTTATATATCGCTCAAAATAAATATTAAAACTTTCAACTAAATCCTTCTCAGGAGCTGCTGTTGTTTTTTTACATGAACCAAATACTTTCTTTTCAAGGAAATCTGCCAATGGTTCACTCTTTTCTTCTGAACATTTTACCATATAAGCAGCCAGCAAAGCCATTCCCCAAGGACCGCCCTCGCCTGCTGTTTCCATAGCACTTACAGAAGTTTTCATAGCAGCAGCCATGTACTTAAGACCGGCTTCAGTCTTAAAGTATCCGCCAGCCCCTGTCATGCTTTCTACCGGAACTTTTTCTTCATCATAAAGAATGTTCATACCTGCACGAAGAGCGCCAAGAGAAGCGAACATCTGAACACGCATAAAGTTTGCAACATTGAATTTAGCATTTTCTGCACGTGCAAACAATGGGCGTCCGGAATTAAAGCCTGTAATTGTCTCGCCGGAAAGATAGTTGTAAGCAAGAAGTCCTCCGCAATCCTTATCAGCTTCCAGCGATTTTGCAATCAAATCATCAAAGAACTTTCCAATTTTTGGAACGTTACCGGCACCGCACATAAGGGTTGCTACTTCATAGAACAAATCCATCCAGTAGTTGTGTTCGCCTGTACAGTTATTTGCGTGAACCATTGCAACAGGAAGTCCGGCTGGTGTAGTTACGATATCAATAATTCCAGGGTAAGACTTCTTTAAATCTTTTTCGAGAACTACCATGCTGAATACTGATGTACCTGCACTAATGTTACCTGTCTTAGCAGCAACAGAGTTAGTTGCCGCCATACCAGTTCCTGCATCCCCTTCCGGCGGACAGAACGGAATACCCGCCTGCAAATCTCCTGTTGGATCAAGGAACTTAGCGCCAGCTTCAGTCAAAGTACCTGCTTCTTCACCAGCCATCAAAACCTTAGGAAAAACTGAATCGAGTTTAAGTCCAAGCGCTTTTACGCCGGCAAGTGCCTCAAACTTAGCCTTAAAATCAGGATTATAGTTTGCCTTACCGTTATCGTATTTTACAGGGAACATACCGCTGGCATCGCCAACGCCAAGCACCTTTTTACCTGTGAGCATATAGTGAATGTAACCTGCGAGTGTGTAAACATTTTCAATTTTACTGATATGTGGCTCTTTATTTAAAATTGCCTGATAAAGATGCGAAACTGACCAGCGCTCTGGAACCGGAAATCCAAAAAGCTCAGAAAGCTCTTTAGAAGCCTGACCTGTAATTGTATTTCTCCAGGTTCTGAACGGAACAAGAAGGTTATCTTTTTCGTCAAAAGCAAGATAACCATGCATCATTGCGGAAATTCCACCAGCTTTAAATTTTGTAAGCTTAACAGAGTATTTATTTAAGACATCTTTTTTTAATTCCGCGTAACAGGTTCTAAGACCTTCGTGAATCTGTTCAAGCGGATATGTCCAGATTCCGTTATCTAAAGTATTTTCCCAAGTATATGAACCGTTTGCAATTGGCTCAAAATCCTGATTAATTAAAACCGCCTTTATTCTAGTAGATCCAAATTCAATTCCAAGAACGGCCTGACCATTTTCAATAAGTTCTTTGTTTTCCATAATGATTGTATTATAAATGCCTTTACTGCGAAATTAAATACAAAATTTTCCGTTGTTTTGTATAATTTTTTCCGTATCTTTTTATATAGCAGATATTAGTTTGACTTCCTAAGTTTTCGGCTTTAAAATAATAGTGTTTATGAATAAAATGTATAAAAAAAGTTTTGCAGTCTTTACAGCAGCCGTTTTAGCCGCGTTTTTACTTATTTTTTTATTAGTATGCTGTAAAAAAAATCAGGATAAAAAGAATGCTGAACTTCAAAAAATAGCCGAGGATTCAGGCTCTGAAAACATTATTTTAGGTTTTTCGCAGATTGGCTCGGAAAGCGCATGGCGCACAAGAAACACAGAATCTATTTTCGAAGCCGCTGCCCGTCAAAACATTCAGATTCTTTTTGATGACGCACAGCAAAAGCAGGAAAATCAGCTTAAGGCAATCCGCTCATTTATAATATATCAGGTTGATGCAATTGCATTTGTTCCAATTGTAGAAGACGGCTGGGACAATGTTCTGCAGGAAGCAAAGGATGCTGGCATTCCTGTGATTCTTGTGGATCGTAAAATTAATGCAGATCCATCACTATATTCGGCATTTCTTGGCGAAAATAGTCTTGAAGAAGGCCGCAATGCAGCAAGATTTCTTTTACAAAAGTTCAAATATAAAAAGGAAGACATTACAATTTTTGAAATGTCGGGTACAGAAAATTCTTCGGTTGTAAAAGAACGCGCAAGCGGATTCCGTGAAATTATAAATAAAGAACCTAAGTTCAAAATCATTCATACAGAAAACGGAGACTTTTTACGTTCCCGCGGCAAGGAAATTTGCGACATTCTTTTAGCAAATAACGTTAGGGAAAACGGAAACACAACAAACACACTTTTTTTCCATGGTCAGAAAATTGACGTAGTTTTTTCTCATAATGATTCAATGACACTTGGATTCTTAGATTCGCTCGATGCACACAAAATAAGAATTCGCGATACTGTTTTTATAAGTATTGATGCAGAACAAAAATCTATAGATGCACTTACAAAAGGCAAACTAAACTGTGTTGTTGAATGTAACCCGAATCTGGGACCGGCTCTAATGGATCTTGTAAAAATAATTACATCCGGAAATTCAATTCCAAAAACAACTTACGTTACAGAGCGCGTTTTTACCGAAAATGATGACTTTTCAAAATATGAGCCGCGCGGCTACTAAACTGGAGAAAAACGGAGTTTGATTTGAAAACAAAAAGCCTTAAACTGACACTTTTAATAACTTACGCTTCTCTGCTTTTTATTACAATTATTCCATCCATATATTCTGTTGTAGTTTCTCAAATTCACACAAAACGTTACAGCCAGATTATTTCAAACGTTGTTGCTGCAAACAAAATCAGTTCCATCGCAAAAAATGATATTCCTGCCGAAATATGGAACATTATCAGCGGAAAGCAGGATTTTACAAGCGGAAAACAGTACGAAATGCTTGGCGAAATTTCTTCAAGTCTTTCGCTTATGCATTTAACAAATAAAAATGCTGAAAGCCTTGGAAAACTGGAAGTTGCCGCAAGAGCTCATACTACACTGCAAAAACACATAGACAAACTTCTTATAAATATGAAAAACGGAAGTTCTGTAACTCAAAACGAAAATGCGCTTGACGAAATAAGAACAATCGCTTCCCTTTTTTCTGAAGTTATTCAGGATTTTATTGTAACCGAAATTGAATCGGCAAACGAAACAAACAAGTCTATAAAACAAACTTCGATAATTCTTACAATAATTCAGATTATAATTACAATTTTTGCGGTGATTATTTCCATAAACAGCTTTATTACGGTTTCTTCAACAATTCAAAAACCTATTTCCGACATGGAAGAACTTTCCTCTAAGGTTGCAAACGGAGACCTTACCGCAAGAATAAAAACTCCTCACGTAAAAGAACTTAATGCGCTGGCAGAAAATCTGAACATTATGACAAGCCAGATTGATATTCTGATTAAAAAAAATATGGAAGAACAGAAGAACTTTCAAAAAGCCGAAATGAAAGCTCTTCAGGCACAAATTACCCCGCACTTTTTATACAACACTTTTGATACAATTGTCTGGCTTGCCGAAGAAGAAAAAACTGATGAAGTTGTAAAAATTACTAAGGCGTTTTCTGACTTTCTGCGCATTTCGCTTAGCCGTGGTCATGAATGGATTACAATTTCTGAAGAACTTGATCATATTAAAAATTACCTTACAATTCAAAAAATCCGCTATGCAGATATTCTTAATTACACTATAAATGCAGACGAAAGCCTTTTGTACACAAAAACAATCAAATTTGTACTGCAGCCGCTTGTTGAAAATGCAATTTATCATGGAATTAAAAACAGACGCGGAAGAGGTCTTCTTACTGTTACTGTAAAATACGAGGATGCTACTCATAAAAAAATAAGGCTGATGGTAGAAGATAACGGAGCCGGCTTTACAGCAGAAAGGCTTAAGGAAGTAAGAGCCGAACTTGAAAACAGCAATCTTGATTCAGAAAAACTGAATTCCGTGTACGGTCTTTACAATGTAAATAAAAAATTAAAACTTTATTACGGCAATAATACAGAAGGTCTTGTAATTGAATCTGAAGAAGGAAAAGGTTGCAAAATTTATTGCACCATTCCTGCAACTGATGAATTACTAGAGGGAGGCAACGAATATGTATAGCGTTTTTGCTGTTGATGACGAACCAATTGTACTTGAAGGAATCCGCTCAAAAATTGACTGGGAAGCAAACGGCTTTGTTTTTGCAGGAGAAGCGGCCGACGGCGAAATTGCCCTTTCAATGATTCATGAACTAAAACCGGATATTTTGATTACAGATATAAAAATGCCTTTTATGGACGGGCTTCAGCTTGCAACTGCCATAAAACGCGCCCAGCCATGGATAAAAATAATCATTCTTTCAGGGCATAACGAATTTGACTACGCAAAAAAAGCAATTTCCATTGGAATTGAAGACTATCTATTAAAGCCTTTTACACCTGAAGAACTGACTGAAAGCCTGAATAAAGTTGCAAAACGCATAAATAGCGAACGCAAGCAGCTTTCTGACATAACAAAACTTAAAGAAGAATTAAAATCAAGTGAAATGCTCAAGAAAAAAGAGTTTCTGAATAACCTTGTTCACGGCTCCGAAGATATGTCAAAGGTTATGGATAACTGTGGCGAACTTGGTATAAATTTAATTTCGCGCTTTTACAAGGTTCTTATAAGCCGAATAGACAGTCAGAACGGAAACATTCAGAAGCAACAGGAAGCATGCTCCCTTTTGAATTCATATTCGTCGGCAATAAACGAGGCTGTTTCGTTTTTTCATCATTCAAACCTTCTTGTTTGCATTTTCAAGGGAAGTACGCAGGAAGAACTTGATGACAATACATTCCACGCGGCAGAGACAATTGGTCATATTGTAACAAAAAATGAAGGCTGTACGGTTCTAACGGCTATAGGAAAAACTGTTGAACATCTTTCGCAGTTAAAAACTTCTTACGAAGATGCAAAACACATTCTGGAAGTAAGCGGCTCTGCAAAACAGAACTCTGAAAATCAGAATATTATTATCAGCTCGGACGATCTTCCTAGTAACAACCTTAATCTTCTGGAGCTTAAAGAAAACGATCCTCTTGTTGACCGCTTAAAATACGCCGGTAAAAATGATATTAATGTCATTATTGATGAATCTATGACTTTAATTAGAAATAATCCAGGACAATTCAGCGTTTTTGCTTCTTATCTTCTTGTAGATTTGATTTTTGCCGTTTCGAAGCTTGTTGAAAAACTAGGCGGAGATATAAAAGTACTTAATCCTGAAATTCTTCAAAGAAGTTTTGTGGACAACGCCGTTCAGAATGAAGAAGACTTTAGAAACAAAATGACTCAGGTTCTTAATTTTGCTTTGGAATTCCGAGATTCAAAAGTAACGGGAAAATATGCTGATGTTATCTTAAAAGCTAAAAAATATATAGAAGAAAATTATCAGGACCCAAATACAACACTTACTACAGTTGCGCAGGCTGCATGCCTTAGTCCTAACCACTTTAGTACAATCTTCTCGCAGGAATGCAACACAACCTTTATTGAATACCTTACAAACGTGCGTATTGAAAATGCAAAACGATTGATACGGGAAACTGAACTTAAAGGTTACGATATTGCCTATGAATGCGGTTTTTCGGATCCTCACTACTTCAGCTATATATTCAAAAAAAACACGGGACTTACGCCCCGTGAATATAAGTTGAGTCAGTCGCCAAGCACAACTGGCCTCTGAGTCGTTCTCTCTATGAACCTGAAACGTTTCTTTTGGCTCGTTTCAGGTTCTTTGTTTTTAGGCTTACCCAGCCATATTTCCAAGCTTCTTCTTTCTCTGAGAAAGAATTACACTCTGCAGCAATATGAAGAAACAAAGCATAAGACCGGTTGTAATACTCTGCCAGTATGGTTCACGTAATCCTGAAGCTACTACAATATTAGTAATAGTCTTAAGAGACATAACACCAAACATTGTACCAATAACACTTCCGACACCACCACTAAGCAATGTTCCTCCAATAATTGAAGAAGCAATAGCCTGCATTTCTGCCGCAGTTGCATTAGAAGAGTTTCCGGCACCTGTATGAAGCAGATAACAGAAACCAGCAATACCAGCAAGTACACCACAAAGTACATAAGCAAAGAACTGTGTTCTTCTTACATTAATACCAAGCATAAGTGCACTTTCGCTGTTTCCACCTACTGCATAAAGATTACGTCCAAAACGTGTCCATTTAAGCATAGCCCACAAAAGAATTACAACAACAATAGCAATTACAACGCCAAGTTCTACACAAGAAGGAATCCAGTTACCGTTTTTCGCCCAGGTTCCCATAAATGGAATGTCAATTTCAAAATCCATTAAATCTGTAAAAACTTCATTTGTTGCTGTTCTAGGAACTTTACTTACGATAGTTGTCATACCGCGTGTAAAGAACATTCCGGCAAGAGTTACAATAAACGGCTGAATCTTAAGGAATGAAACTAAGTAGCCCTGAACAAGTCCCATAGCAAGACCAATTCCAAGAGAAATCAGGATAGAACTTAAAACGCCGCCATTATGATCTTCCATAAAGACAACCGATGCCATAGTAATAAGTGCAATTGAACCTCCAACCGAAATATCAATTCCACCGGTAATCATTACGATTGTAAGACCGCACGCTGCAACAATCAGATACGAATTGTTATTAAACAAATCAAGGAATTGCTGAGGATTTAAGAATCCACCGCCCCATATAATCATTGCAAGCAGATACATTCCCACAAAAGTACAAATTGTAATTGTAAGAAGTAAAGTTGTATTAGAAAGCGGCTGCCTGTTTTCTTTTTTGCCAAAAAGATTTGTAAAAATATTTGCCATAATTATCTAGCCTCCACTTTCACTGCATTTGCAGATTTTTTTTCTGAAATCTTATTCTTAAGCTGTTTAAGCCATGCTTTTACAACAGGAGAACCTGCAACAACGATGATTACAATTACAACAGCCTTGTAAGCTTTTACTGCAGTTGAAGAAACCTTCATTGCATAAAGAGTGATTGTCAAAGCCTGAATAATGTAAGCACCAAGAATTGAACCAGAAAGCTTGAACTTACCGCCGCCAAGAGAGTTACCACCAATTGCAACAGCAAGGATTGCATCCATTTCAATATCCAGAAGGATTGTTTCATGGTTGATAAGTCCAATACGACAAACGTTTATTGAACCTGCCATAGTTACACATATACCAAGAATTACAAATACAGCCAGTTTCCAGATAACCGGATTAATACCATTAAGCTTTGCAGCACGTTCATTTATTCCGACTGCCTGAATGTAAAGACTAAGAGTTGTCTTT
>DEEV01000099.1:65301-66038 GCA_002350445.1 Treponema sp. UBA2869
TCTTTTTTAACATCAGGTTTATAAGCAGAATAAATAATATTACTATAATAATTGGTGTTGGAATTGCAATATGAGGAATAAATCCACCAATATAGGTAAGAAGCGGGCTTTCTACGTTTGGAGTTGCACCGCCGTTTATCCAGTATGCAATCGGGCGTCCTGCTGTATACAATATCAATGATGCAATCATTGGTTGAATGTTGAATTTTGCAATAAGAACACCATTAAAAAGACAGAACATAATTGCAACTATGCAGGCAAAAATTACACCAATGAGAATTGTTCCGGTATTAATGTTTCCTGCACGCAGAATCTTTACAAAAACAGATCCCGCAATTGCAGCTGCCGCACCAATGGAAATATCCTGACCTTTTGTTGCAGAAGTAACAAGTGTCATTCCTATAGAAAGAATTACAAGCTCGCTCGCTCCATTCAAAATACTTACAAGGTTTCCTGAAAGTACTGTATTACCAAAGTTGTTCTTTGTAATAGCAATCGAAAAGAAGCTCGGGTCGCGGATTAAATTAAACACAACCAGAACAATCAATGCAACAAGCGGAATTGCCAGCTGCGATGCAAAAATTTTCTTAATTTGATCTGTAATTTTATTAGCCATTTTGTGCTCTACCTCCCGCAATAGTCTGCATAATAACATCCTGACGCAAAAGATCATCTTTAAGCTCGCCTACAATTTTGCGGTCGCGCATAACGATAAGTCTCTGACATACAGAAAGCAT
>DEEV01000099.1:66088-67201 GCA_002350445.1 Treponema sp. UBA2869
TAAGAACAAGCTTTTGAATTTCAAGCTTAGTACCAACGTCTATACCACGGGTTGGTTCATCAAGAATCAAATACTGAGGATGTGTCAAAAGCCAGCGTGCAAGAATAACCTTCTGCTGGTTTCCACCCGAAAGGGATTTTATAGGAGTTTCTTTTGAAGCTGTCTTAATCTGAAGTTTTTCAATAAACTCATCTGCAAGTTTTTCAGATTCTGCTCTACTGATTGGCTTTGTAAAACCCTTTAATACCTGAAGTGCAAGAATAAGATTTTCCCGAACAGAAAGGTCTTGAATAATTCCATCACCTTTTCGATCTTCCGGAAGATAACCTATTCCATTTTCCATAGCATCTTTTGGTTTTGTAATTTTTACACTCTTACCGTTTATTTTAACTTTTCCACCTGTTACGCGGTCTGCGGCAAAGATAGCACGTACGCTTTCACTGCGTCCAGAACCAAGAAGTCCTGTAAAGCCATTAACTTCGCCTTTATTAATAAGGAAATTGAATGGACGAACACCTTCACTACTGGAAAGATCCTCAGCTTCGTAAACGACTTCGCCAGCCCCAGAATATGGCCGTTTCTGATTTTTAAGATTTGTCATATCTTCCATATCTTTACCGAGCATAGCAGAAATAAGCTTAACTCTAGGAAGTTCACTTACTGTGTATTCACCAACAAATTCACCATTTCTAAGAACGGTAATTTTGTCACAAACCTCGTAAACTTGTTCAAGGAAGTGAGTAATAAAGATAATTCCAACACCATTGCACTTAAGCTCGCGCATAAGCGTAAACAAAAGTTCAACTTCACGTTCATCGAGAGAAGATGTAGGTTCATCAAGAATCAAAACCTTACAGTCCATGTCTACAGCACGGGCAATAGCAACCATCTGCTGAACTGCAAGCGAACAAGTTCCAAGCTGCTGTCCCGCTTTTGCAGGAATATTCAGTTTTTCCAAAAGCTCATCAGCTTTCTTTTCCTGTGCACGGCGGTTTACAAATTTGTAATTTCCGCGACCAATATACATATTCTCTGCTACCGTAAGGTTCGGGCAGAGAGTTATTTCCTGATATACAGTAGAAATACCCGCATTCTGGGCATCCTGAGGAGAAC
>DEEV01000005.1:0-19561 GCA_002350445.1 Treponema sp. UBA2869
TTTTTAACGGTTCTTCGATTTTAGGCTTATTCGCCGTAAGTACTGTATGATTTCTTTGGATCGTAAGTACCGCTGCGGTATTCACCTGTAAGGCTTGGAATCTTCATCTTCATACCAGGGTGGATGAGGTTTGGATCCTCAGGTTTTGGCATATTATTCTTGTTAGCCTGATAAAGGTTTTCCCACAAGAGCGGGTTGTTGTAAACATAAGGACGACCAGAAATATTCCAGTAACAGTCTTTTGTTTCTGCCCAAGGACGAACAACATAATATTCTGGAAGTGGAGTTACTTCGCGAATTCCGTCCAATGCTGCAAGGCACTGTCTTGCGTACTGAAGAGCTTTTTCGTAATCCTCTGCATTGAAAGAAGTTTCTGCATTTGCAAGATTTTCTTTTGCAGAAGAATATGCCATTGGGAAGTTGTGTTCTGCATCAATTTTTTCTGCATAAGCAACCTGATTCTTTGCAAGCTTAATTGCATCTTCAGCTTCGCCGCGAGCCATCATCATTCTGATGTATGCTTCTGAAAGCTCAGCATTTTCTTCGGCCTTTTTTGCATATTCTACAGACAAATCATATTCGCCGGCATCAAGAGCAGCTTCTGCTTTTTTTGTATATTCATTTGCAAGCTTCTGATAAGTATTGTTTTTGTAGCTGATTGCAAAAACTGAAAGTGTAAGCAACGTAACAAATAAAACTGAAATTAACTTTTTCATAATTAGTTACCTCCCTTTAATGAACCCTGCAATTCATCGCCAACGATGTTTACCTGATCCATAACTGTAAGGTCTTCAGACACGTCAATTTCGGCATCTTTAGGATCTTTGAAAGTATCTTCTTCGAGAAGAACTGCATCTTCATCTTCAATACCTTCTACCTTTTCTGTGATTGGAGCTTCTTTATCTGCCTGTTCAGCAAAGCTTTCACTTTCTGCTACTCGAGCTTTTGCTTCTTCTATTGCCTTCTGTGCAGCAGCACGTTTTTCAGCAATTTCTTCGTACATTGCAAGATATTCTTCCTTAGCGGCACGGTAGTTTTCCAAAGCTTTTTTACCGTTCTGCATTGCATAAGAAGAATCTCCGGCCTTAAACTTATCTGTTGCTGCCTTGTAGCGGTCTTTCTGAGAAACACCGGCTTTTACACTGTCGGCCTTTTTCTTTGCTTCGTAAGCAGCTTCGCGTTCAGCCTTAGCAAGCTTCTTATAACCAACAGCAAGAACAGCTGTAAAGTTTGCATAAGCAGCTTCTGCATCAGCAAGTGTAGATTCGTTTAAGCTGTCAGCGCCTTTTGCATAAGCAGCTTCAACCTTATTAAGATTTTTTACACCTTCGTCATAATTTTTCTGAAGCAGTGCTGCAAATCCGTTATCATCAATTTCTTTTTTTGCATTCTTTGCCTTCAGATATTCTGCAAGCAATTTATAGCCGCGGGCAATTTTTGCTCCGTCTTTTGCCATTGCATCCGGATCATCCTTGATTTTTGCATAAGCATCATCAAGCATTTTGAGCTGATCTGCAGCATCTTTTTCTGCACCAGCTTCCAAAGCCTTTTTTCTTGCTGCAGCAATCTGACCTTCAATATCATCAGGATCTACGGCTTCTTCCTGACCGTCTGTTTCCTGCTCTAAAACAGGAGCCTCCACTTCTGACGTTTCAGCTGCAGGTTTTGAGCCACAAGAAATCATTAATAAAACAGCAAACGCAGAAATGAGAGATACGACTACTTTCTTCATAGTTACCTCACGTTTTTGTTAAATTTTAAATTTAACCTTTTATATCATTATATTTTAATGGATAAATTCCAAAACTACAACGATAATATAGTAATAATAATATTTTTCTTTCAATTTTATAAGTGAGGTTTTTTATGGCAGATGATTTTTCTTTTTCAATTGAAAAAAACATTGGCACAATTGCCGAAGGAAAAGGCGGCTGGAATCTTGAATTAAATCTTGTTTCCTGGGGTGGACGACCTGCAAAATACGACATAAGAAGCTGGTCTGCAGATCATCAGAAAATGGGAAAAGGCTCTACTTTTACAAAAGAAGAACTTTCAGCCTTAAAAAATCTGCTTAACTCTATCGAAATTAATTAACGTCGTACTGTGCAGTTTCCATACTTGCACCTTTTTTTACGACAATTTCAAAAAGCAGTTTAGAAAGCAAAATATCCTCCATTGCAGAACCTCCGGAACGAATTTCCATATCGGTTGAAGCAAGAAGTGCAAGGATTGCCGAAGACTGACCTTTTGTCCAGATTCTTGCAGCTTTTCTATATTGATTCTGCATAAGTCTTGAAGGAAAAGCTGCTTCTCCAGATTCGTGCCACAAGATAAGTTTTCTAAAACACGAAGCAAGCCCTGCAATTATCATAACGGAAGAATTTTCTTTAGAAAGCCGTATACTTTGCAAAATGGCAAGCGCCTTTTCAAAACGAACATTTCCGGCCAGCGTTGGCTCCGCAATCTGATTAAACAGCGTAAAAGCATTTTCTTCGCGCGAATGCGTAAGAACCTTTTCTACGTCTTCTACAGTAATCTGGTGCTCTTTAGGAAAAAGTACAAAAAAGCGTGAACATTCAGTTTTTAAAGCCTGCGTATTATTTTCTATTAAATCAAGGACAAGTTCTGCCGCATCATTTTTTATCTGATATCCATTTTTACGGAAAAAGCCTGTAAGCCATGGAATTTTATCTGAATCAAATTTTTCATAAAACTTTTTTTTGTTTGCAGGCGGAATAAGTTTATCAAGTTTTGCGTCTACAGAAATTTCGTCAGAAACAAAAATTAAAACAGCTTTGTCATCAGATTCAGAACCAAGCCAGTCAGAAAGCATCGAAAGTTCATCTTTCTTTTTTAAAAGCTCAGCATTTTTGCAGACAACGCACACGCCATCAGAAAATAAAGTACCGCTCTGCAAAATTGTCATTATCTGACTAAATGGAGTTTCCTGAAGATAAAATGAATGTTCGTCTACGGCTCCGAATTTCTTTTTGAACGAATCCTTTACGGCCGCAACCGCATCATCTCGTTCACCAAATTCGGGTCCGTTATAAAGATAAACCTGCCTGTTCATTGCAAACCGTTAGTAAGTTCTTACGATGTTTGAAAGAATTCCGACAATGCGAACATCTGTACAATAAATAGCTTTAAAATCCGGATTTTCCGGCTGAAGTCTTATACGTTCAGCTTCCTTGTAGTAACGCTTTAATGTAATTGCATCATCAATTACGGCAACAATAATCTGACCGTCTACGGCTGTACTAGACTGCTCTACAACAGCAAGATCTCCGTCAAGAATTCCTGCATTTATCATACTTTGACCACGTACGCGCAGTGCAAAATAACTTTTTCCAGGACGAACAAACGGCTCTGTAAGATTTACATAACCATCAAGATTTTCTTCGCTTAAAAGAGGTTTCCCTGCAGCAACAGTTCCGAGTAAAGGAACTTTTCCTACAAATAATTTAGGCTCACGTTCAAAATCATTTGAAACAACCCTTATTGAGCGGGACCGCTTCTGGCTTTGAGTAAGGCAGCCTTTTTTCTGAAGTGCAATAATATGATCCTGTACAGCACGTAGAGAAATTCCAAAATGCTCGCTTATTTCGCGGACTGTCGGAGGATAACCGTTATCTTCTGCGTAGCCTGAAATAAATGAAAGAACTTCTTTTTGTCTTTCTGTAACCTGCTTCATCAAAAGCTCCTATTCTTCTTCGAATTTTGAATTAAACAATTCCTCAATAACGCTTGCTGCTTCAGATTCATCAGAGCCTGTAACTGTAAGGGTAATCTGAGTATTGTAGCCGGCGCCCATTGCAATAACACCCATTATTGACTTTGCATTTACAGTTGCATCGTCGCGGGTAAGCGAAATTTCACTTTCGAACTTGTTTGCAGTCTGGGCAATAATTGCAGCAGGTCTTGCGTGAATTCCTGCTCTGTTCTGAACTGTTAAGATTTTTTCAACCATGTTAGTTTTTCCTTGGCTTTTGCCTGTTTATTTTTATTAATAAGAATCATCGTTTCCATTGTAAGCAGTTTTTACATCTGCCGTTTCTATCCACTTAAGGACATTCTGATTAAACTCTTTTGCCGAATTATAACCCATATTTTTAAGACGTTCATTCATTGCGGCCGCTTCAATAATAATTGGAAGGTTACGACCAGGTCGAACAGGAATTTCAATAACAGGAACTTTTACACCAAGCAGTTCCATATATTTCTGTTCGGTTCCAAGACGGTCATAAGCCTTATCAGAGCTCCAGTCTTCCAGCTGAACAATAAGCTGAACTTCTTTTTGATTACGAATTGCACCAACACCATAAAGCTGTGAAATATTTATAATTCCAAGACCACGAATTTCCATATGGTGACTGATCATTGTATTTGCACCGCGTCCAAGAATAATATTTCCGTTTACACAGCGAATTTCGATAATATCATCTGCAACAAGACGATGACCGCGTTCTATAAGTTCAAGAGCAGTTTCACTTTTTCCAACTCCCGAATGACCGTTCAAAAGAATACCAATACCATAAACTTCTACAAGAACGCCGTGCAAAGTCTGATGCGGTGCAAATGTATTTGAAAAAACGCGGATTATTCGATTAGAAAATTCTGTGGAACTTAAATCTGTCTGAAGCAGCGGACAGCAGTTTTCTTCGGCAATCTGGCGAAAATCTTCTGTAGGTTCAAGATTATACGAAAAAACACAGCAAGGCATTTCGCTTGTAAAAAAGTTTTTGATTGCGTCGATATTTTTTTCTTTGTGCAGTTTCTGAATATATGCAACTTCGCCGCGTCCAAAAAGCTGAACACGGTTGCTGGCAAAAGATTCGTAAAAGCCTGAAAGCGCAAGACCAGGTCTGTTAATTTCCGGAACTTTGATTGCTCTTGGAAGTCCTCTGCGTCCAGCGATACATTTTAAATTTAATGCATCGTGTCCAGACAACTCAAGATCGAGTAAATCAAGAACAGTGAATTTTTTTGCCACCATATTTATACTATACACATTATAGGCAATCAAATCAACATTTTTTTTTGTGAATTTGCGTAAAAAAAAATCCGGCAATTTTCACTGCCGGATTCCCCCTAATTTTTTTTACAGAATTACTTTTCCTGTACCTTATCTTTTTCCTTCTTGATTTTGTTATCAAGAACATCCATCATCTTGTTAAGTGCTGCTGCAAAATCATCATCTTCACCAGTTACGTGTGCCTGTGTTCCCCAGCGGAAACTTACAGTTGTTTCAAAAGAAAATGATTTTTCGTGCTTGATTTTAAGCGAAAGTCTGATAATCAAATCTTCTGCATAACTAACTCGCTTAAGTTTTGTTTCAATCATTTCGGACTGCTTTTGATTGATTGTAAATCCTACGGCATTAATTGATTTTTCCATGATGTTATCCTCCGAAGTGATTTTTTGAGTACACTTCAAATTGAAAATTTTTCCTGCATACGCAGGTCAGTGATTTGCTCACTAAAAATATATTAACACGACTATTTGCAAAACACAAATTTATAATGAACAAACCTATGCGAACAGACGGCGGCATTCAAGATAAAAGCGCTTTTCGTCTGCTTCGCCCATGCTAAAGCTTTTTCTTGGAAGCGGGCCGCGCGAATTAATTGTTTCAAAGAAAGTTTCTTTGGCAATTGGAGGAAGCAGAATTGTAACTGCATTTTCCTGTGAGCCAAGGCGGAACACTTCTTCGGAGCCGTGAATATAATCAATTTCTGCTTTGTCTCCGGCAGTTTTCAGGAATTCGTCAATTGCAGGCTGAAGGCGCGAAACGGCAAGTTCCTTGATTTCTGTATGAAGACGAACAAATTTTTGAACACCTGAATCATCTTTATAAACAAAACCAAAATCTGCATGAGAATTTTTTACAGCTTTTTCCAAAGCTTCTGCAGAAGTTTCCTGGGTTACCTCGCCGCCAAGTTCGTTTTTAATAGCAGAAATAAGCTTGTCAGAATTAATGCCAAAAATGACGCGGTGAATTGGCTCAAAAGTAAGTCCACAATCATAAATATTTACAATTTCAATAAGCGCAAAACGAACAGAATCTTCTTTAAGCGATTCTTCTGTTTTTCCCGCCGCAAGCTGTTCTGCTTTATATTCATCCCAGACTGCTTTTGCCGTTGCAAGCGAATGATTTCCGTCGCCAACTGCAAAAAGGAAAGTTGAACCATCGCCAGCTGTATTTTCCTGTGCAACCTGATTCAAAGCTTTTTCTACGTACTTAATTTCTTCTTCTGTTTCGGCTGCCCATCCGCAAATTTCACCGCCGTTTGACATAAGTTTTCCATTATAAAGCGGCTTTTTATCTTTAATAAGCTTTCCTGTTCCGCCAACAAGAACGTCATTTTTATCATTTACAAGGAGCATAATGTGCGGAAGCTCAAGCGGGGCACCTTTTCTGATTGCTTTTCGGGGAGGGATTCGGTCAATGATTGTTGCTTCGGTTGCACGGATATTTGCCTTAGAAAAAGGCTTCCATTCATAAGTGTCCAGATCAATTTGAGCAACAAGACCTTTGCGCGTTCTTCCAAAAGCAGTTTTTCGTTCCAGATAAACAAAACAGTTTTTTTCCGGCGCAAAAACCCCTTCGGAAATATATTCGCTCATAGTTTTGCGAATCTGTTTTATGCGTTCATCTTTGTTATCGTTTAAATAAATTTCTGGAAGAATAAGGTTCAAAGTGGAAGGATTTTTTCCAACAGTGTTTTCAACTTTTTTCCAGTAATTTTTATCCTGAGTATACTGGTCGCAGGCAATTACAGACCATACAGACAAATCAATGTTTTTAGGAAGAAGAATTTTCGGTACTCTTAATCCAAAATTTTCTAATGTTTTCATAAACGCTAGTATACTGATTCATTTTTTTTTATGCTATAATGTCAGATATGGCAAACGGCATTACAGGTTTTAAGCAGTCTCAAACCCAGAAACAAGTTCAAAGCTTTAAGCTTTCTATGGCTCAAATTCAGGGCTTAAAATTTCTGGAAATGAACACTGCCGATTTGCGCGAAGAAATTCTTAAAGCAGCAAGTGAAAATCCGGCGCTCGAAATTGTTTCCAGAAAATCATCTTCTGCCGATTCTGACGCTTACCAGCTTGCACTTGAAAACACAGAAGAACACGGCGAAACGCTCCAGTCGCATCTTATGCATCAGCTTAATTCTATGAATCTGCATCCCGATGAATACGAGCTTTCCAAAAAGCTCATTTACAATCTTGATAAAAACGGCTGTTACGGTTCAATGATTTCGCCAAAAACACTTCTTGATAAAACACGCCCTTTGCAAACCGAAGCCATGCTTGAACGCTGCATAGACCGGATTCAGAAAATGGATCCTGTGGGAACCTGCTGCAAAACCCCCGAAGAAAGCCTTTTTATTCAGGCAAAAATTTCGGGAAAAGCCGGAAATCTGGAACTATTTATTCTTGACGGACATCTTGAATTTTTGAATCCGCCTGAACCAGATAAAATCCTTAATAAAATTCTGATATACAGAAAGGAATGGCACAAAAAAAGTTTTGCAAATGCACTTTTAATTGACGGAATGAGCATTTCGGAAGAAGACGTAGAAAAGGCACTTTCGTTTATTTTAAGTTTGAATCCACGCCCGGCAGCAGGCTACATTTATGATACAAATTCAGAATACGAGCAGCCCGATGTTGTTTTAAAAATTGAAAAGGTAAGCGGAAACATTGCCACAGATGATTTTGCAAGTGGAAAAGTAAAATCTGAGCAAAAAGGATTTTTCTTTCAGGTAAAATATGCTTCGGATATAATTCCCGAATTAAGAATTTCGCCGGAATTTAAAATGGACAAAGAAGGCGTTGAAAAAGCCAGGCAGATTATAAATGCAGTGCAATTCAGAGNNTAGTGCTGCAAGGCTGCGCAATTGTAAAAGCCCAGAAAGATTTTTTTGAAAAAGGAAATGCAGAACTTAAAAAGCTTACACGACGACAAATTGCAGAAAGACTTGGAATAAATGAATCTACAGTTTCCAGAATGGCCGGCAAAAGAAGCAGTAAATATTTTCAAACTGAGTGGGGACTTTTTCCGGCTTCCTACTTTTTTTCTTCGGGAATTGGAAATGTTTCGTCAACGCAGATAAAGGCAGAAATTTTAAAAATTACTTTGGAAAATGAAGGACAGAAACTTTCGGATGAAAAAATCGCAGAAATCTTGAACGGTCGCGGTATAAAAATTTCGCGCAGAACTGTAACAAAATACCGCCTGCAGGAAGGTGTTAAAAATTCCTACAGGCGGTAAAAACAGCGGCCCAAGACCGCTTTTCAAAACTACATTTCGTAGCCAGGCTGAATGATTGTATTTTTATCTGTTTTTACTTTGTCGTAAACTTTTTGTTTCCATTCATCCTGAGGAACGTCAACGATGCTTACAGAAAAATGCTCTTTTTCGCGGGCAAGCTCTTTAGAAGCAGTTTCAAGAATTGCATCTGCAAGGCGTTTTTTTGTAGCGGCATCGCGGCCAGGATACATTTGAATTGTAATGTGTGGCATATAAAATCTCCTTATAAACTCCGCATTAGCGGCGATGCAAGAGGTGCGAAAATCACCTCCCGCTTTTTTTTTTATATTTTTCTCCGGTAACGCTCAAAAAGCAGAATTCCCGCAGCAACAGAAACATTCAGACTGTCAATTTTGCCGCAGGTCGGAATAGAAACAATTGTATCACACTGTTTTTCCAAAAGCTGAGAAATTCCTGTTCCTTCGCTTCCCATTACAATTGCCGCTTTATCTGCAAAATCAATTTTGCCACAGGTTTCGCCGCCTGCATCGGCACCATAAATCCAGAAACCTGCATCTTTAAGCTGACCGGCGGCTCTGGAAAGATTATTTACAACGGCAATTGGAACCCACGCACTTGCACCGGCACTGGAACGACCAATTACTTCGTTGCCTTCTATGTTTTTTACGCTGTTGTGCTCAGGAATAATTACAAGAGAAGCGCCAAACTGATCGCAGCTGCGGATAATTGCACCAATATTGTGCGGGTCGGTAATGTTATCCAGAATCATAACAGTTGCATTTTCATCGTTTTTATGACTTTTTAACCATGAATCAAACTCTACGATGTTTTCAGCCTGTTTTTTGCTTCCTTTTATTTCCATTACAATTCCGCGGTGATCGCGCAGAGTTTCATCCAGAGCGGAAACAAGTTCATCAAGCTTTCGGTCTTCAACCTGCTCTACAGGAATTTCTGCCTCTTTTGCAGCTGCAAGAATTTTTTTTATGCGAGGACCGGGCTTGCTGTAATAAATCTTATAACCGCCCTGAGGATTTTTTTTCTGAGAACGAACTTTTTCTTCAATGGAATGAAATCCAGTTATAATCATTAAAAACACCCAATTTTTACTGCGAATTTGCACTGCAAACTCGACGGAAGATAAAACGAAATTTTATCTTCCACAGCACTGTTTGTATTTTTTTCCGCTTCCGCATGGGCAAGGATCGTTGCGACCAACTTTTGCACCAACACGTTTTACAGTTGTCGGAATTACATTGCCGGCTACATATTTCCAGTCGCCGTTAATATTCTTAAACAAAGAAATTTCGTGATGAATATCATGCATCTGATGCAAAGTATAATCAGCTTCAAATTCTACAATCTGTTCATCATCTTTTTCGCCTTTTTCAGTGCGCAAAATTTTAAGACCATTCCAGGTTGACTGGCGGCTCCAGTCTTCAGTTGCCTTGCGGTCAATTTCGGCAATTCCTTCGCCCTCTTCGCAAGAGCTGATAATGTAATCAATTTCGTGTTTTACATAAGATGTATAGCGTGCACGCATACAAGCTTCGGCTGTTGGAGCCTTTGTTTTTCCTTTGATGATTGGTTCACAGCATTCGCTGTATGTCTTGCCCGAACCACATGGGCATAATTCGTTATTTGTACTCATAATGGCATATTTTAATGAATTTGCAGGTGGTCTACAAGATTGATTTTTTTTGAAAAAGCAGGCATTGTGACCGAGTTTGCTACGCAAACATCGAAGGGCGGAGTTTGAGCCCGCATAGGGGGTAGCGGAAAAGACCGGAGCGAACGATGGTTGAGTAGCCGCGCAGCGGTGTATCGAAACCACCGTGAGTGAGGACTTTGGAGCGCAGGGGGCCTCCCCCTCCTATATTCAATTATTTTTAATTGAGCCGCGCAATTAAAATCGGTATACTCACCAAAAAGGCACAAAAATGACTGATGGTGAAAACTTAATTGTAATAAATAATTGCAGAATTGACGGAAATAAATCGACTGTTATTCCCCAGCTTAGCTGGACTTTTAAAAGCGGAGAGGCTTGGCTTATTATTGGGCCAAACGGTGGCGGTAAAGCTGACTTTTTAAATGCACTTAGCGGACAGCTTACTATTGTTCCAAATTCTGCATCTGATTCTGACCAACAGGGACTTTATTCAAATAAATTTAAGGATTCGTGTGAAATTGTATCGCTGGAACGTGCTGCACGGCTGATTCAGGAAGAACGCGAAAATGATGAAAGTGAATTCATTGAAGGCGGCGTTGATATTGGTCGAACTGGCCGCATTTTTATTGCTGAAGGTGTGCTAGGAAAAATCAAAAAAGGAGAAATTCCGCCTCTTGCAAAACAGCTTGACGCTTACCCGGAAATAAAACTTTGCGGTGTTCAAAAGATTTTAGACCGCGGCCTTAAATACATGTCTACCGGAGAAATTCGCCGCACCTTGCTCGCGCGTGCACTTGTGAGCGGCAAAGAGCTTTTAATTTTAAGCGACCCGTTTGCAGGTCTTGATGCAGAGAGCCGCCGCATTCTTCTGGAATTTTTTACAGTTATTGTAACAAAGCAAAAACCTGCCATTCTTTTGAGTATGGAACGCTGGCACGAAATTCCTTCTTCAATAACAAATGTGCTTGAATTTTCTGACAAAAAAATCAGTTTTTGCGGAACCAGAGCTGATTACGAAAAACTTATTTCTGAACGCAAAAATCAAAATGAAAAAACAAATGCACAGAATAAAAAAACTTTTGAAGAAGAATTTAAGAAAACAATAGAAGACGGCGGAAACTCCGGCACAATTTCGGAAGCAGAAAGTACTCCGACGGCCGATATTCTTGTTGAAATGCACAACGTGAATGTTGGCTGGGGCGACCACGCTGTTCTTCGCAACCTTAACTGGACTTTGCGCCGCGGCGAACACTGGCTTTTGCGTGGTCCAAACGGAAGCGGAAAAACAACGTTCCTGGAACTTATTACCGGCGACAACATGCAGGTTTTTTCGAACGACATAAAGATTTTTGGCAACAGACGCGGTTCGGGCGAATCAATCTGGGATATAAAAAAAAGACTTGGAATTGTTTCTTACCGTATGCATGTAGAATACCGAATGCTTGGCGGAACTTCCCTGCTTTCGGTAATTATAAGCGGACTTCGCGACAGTATTGGACTTTACGGCGGTGCCCCAACTGATATGGAAATTGCAACCGCAAAAAAATGGCTTGCACTTGGCGGCTTTGTAGGTCGGGAATCAGAAAGTTTTGGCTCACTAAGTTATGGCGAACAGCGCGCTGTTTTAATTTTACGTTCGGCTGTAAAAACTCCTGAAATTCTGATTCTGGATGAGCCTTGTCACGGTCTTGATGAACAGTACCGCGAAAAGATTCTTCAGCTGATGGAACTTATTGGAAACAGCGGAACAACAACTATGCTCCATGTTACTCACGACCCGAGCGAAGTTCTTGAATGCGAAAAACATATTCTTGAACTCTGTCCAGACGAAGACCCGATGTACAGATGCCTTCAGGCATAAATCACTAAAAAAGATTCTGTTATAAGCTGTACTAACCAGTTTATTTTTGCCTCACTTCTACCGATAATTTATATATGAAGAAATTTATCTGCTTTGTTTTTATACTTTCTACTTTTCTTTACACAGTTTTTGCCAACGGCAGAAAAGACCGCGAAATTCCATCTGAAGATATTGAAATTGCATTAAAAGGTGACGAAAATTCTTCTAAGATTGAATATGAACAAAAATATACCCTTAGAGAACCGGAAGGAAACCCTATAAACCTTCAGGAAAGCTGGGGCTATGTAATGCAAAGCCGTCTGGAAGAATATGATAATTCCATTCCGCTTACAGATGTCTGCTTTTTTTCAGCAGAAATTAACTGCTACGGAGAACTTACAAGTATTCCTGCACGTTCCCGCATAAATACAGGAAAAGCCCGTTGCCACCTTGTAATTGCCTGCGACAGTAAATCACTTACACACTTTATTCTTACGCCCGGTTCAAAGGAACGCAACAACCTTTTAAAAGCAATTGTAAAAGCCGGCGCTCCATACGACGGTGTTCAGATAGATTTTGAGCTGGTTCCTTCCCGCGACCGCAGAAATTTTATAACCTTCCTTGCCGACCTGCGTTATATGCTTGGAAGCAAAAAATGGTTTTCGGTTTGTGTACCGGCGCGTTTTAAACTACTTTCCGAAGATGTTTACCCTTACGCAGAAATTTCGCAATATTGCGACCGCGTTTTTGTAATGGCATATGATGAACACTGGTCTACCAGCCGGCCGGGACCGGTTGCATCGGTAGAATGGTGTAAAAAAATTACCGAATATGCAGTAAAAAGTATCCCCGCAAAAAAACTGATAATGGGAATTCCTTTTTACGGAAGAACCTGGGCCGGCGAAACAACTGCCGGAGCCTGGTATTTTAGCGGCGCAAACAGAATCATGAAGGAACATGGTGTCGAAAATGTTTACTACGAAGATTCAATCCCAAAATTTTCGTATATAGCAGAAGTGCAGGTAAACGGCTATTTTAACGATATATCATCATGCCTGGAGCTTTGCCGCGTTTATCAGGATGCGGGCATTTTAAAAATGGGCTTCTGGCGCATAGGAATGGAAGACCCCGGTTTCTGGAACTGGGTAGAGCTTACAAGAAAAAATTGACAAATTGACTGTACTTTGCCAAAATAGGCAGAGAGGTATGCTAAAACTGCATCCGTGCAATTTTAGCAGCTTTAATTGCTTCGCAATTAAGATTTGTGCCATCCCTGGCGCACCGCTAACGCGGAGTTTAATAAGAGGTAAGTATGTCGCGACAGGATGATATTGCTGCAAAAGCTGTTAGAAAATCAACATTAAAATGTCTTAAAATTAAAAAAAAGGCTCGAATCCGTCAATTAAAGGAAAATCTGGAAAAGGATCTTCAGGAAGTAGAAATTCTTGATGCAGAAGACCCGGAACGCCTTAAGGCAAAATTTGCCGCAGAAAACTTTGCTAAATCAGAAAAAGCAAAGCTTCGCGCACAAAGAAAAATCGAAGCAGAAAAGAAACTCATTCAGTCGGAAAATTCAATCCGCAGGCTTACAACCGGCGAGGAAATTGCTTCTTCATTGGTTCAGGGAATTGGCGCCGCTCTTTTTATTGCCGCAACCGCAATCCTCGACACACTAGCTCTGCGTGGAGTTACAAAATATCTTAACACAACCACCGTTTTTTATTCTCTCTTTGGTGCCTCAATGATTGCAATGTATCTTTTTTCACTTCTTCAGCATGCGCTTACAAACTATTCGGCAAAAGTCGTTTTTAACCGCCTTGCACACGTTTGGGCTTTCCTTGTAATAGGTTTTGGCTACAGTGCATACACAATCACAAAAATTGAAGGCCGCACCGGCTGGACTTTGTTTGGAATTGTATGGAGCCTTGTTCTTACCGGAATTTTATTCTATTCAATAAGCGGCCGAAAACATGAAAAACTGAATGTTATTCTTTATTGTCTGGCAGGATTTTCCGGTCTTTTTGTTATGAAAGTTCTTTTTACAGTTCTTTCTACAAAGAGTTTTACAATGCTCATTCTTGCGGCAGCCTTCTATTTAGTCGGCATTATTTTTTACAATCTTCGAAAATACAGATACATGCATTTTGTCGGCAATTTGATTATGCTTGTCGGCAGCGTTTACATGTTCTTCTCTCTTTTCTTTATCAATTCATAGGAATTTGGGCGTGCCCAAAAACTCAAAGTTTTTGGGTCGCTGCGTCCGCACTTCGCTAACGCTCACCGTCCTCGCTCGTTCCTCGCTCCGGTCGGCACGCCACTGCGTGGCTGGTGCTCCCATCGCTCACGCGTCATAGATTGTACAAAATCCTTCATATCATTAAAATGATTAGAAAATTACATCCATGTAATTTTCTAATCGCAAGAAAACAAGTTTTCTTGCAAATTTTATTAAATCTCATAATGCGGCATCCCTGCCGCACGATAAGGCAAAAATATGCAGAATTCTAAGAGAACTGTAACTTGCGGCGAGCTCCGCAAGAGTGATGTTGGTAAGAAAGTTGTTTTGAACGGTTGGGTAAGCCGCACCCGTGACTTGGGCGGCCTTTTGTTTATCCGTCTGCGTGACCGCTATGGAATCACACAGGTTATGGTTGGCGATAGTGCCAGTGATGATGTTAAGAAGATTGCTGCCAGCCTTAAGAGTGAATATTGTATCGCAGTTGAAGGCGTTGTAAATGCCCGCTCAGATAAAGATATTAATGCCGATATGGCAACTGGCGAAATTGAAGTTGAAGCATCTGATATTCAGATTTTCACAACTTCTCAGGAACTTCCTTTCTCTATCGAAGAGGTTCGCCAGAAGGATGGAACTCTCGTAGTTGCAAACGAAGATCTTCGCTTGAAGTACCGCTACCTGGACCTCCGCCGCGAGCCAATGCAGCACAATATTATTTTGCGCTCACAGGTTGCTTTTGCTACCCGCGAGTACCTCACATCAAAAGGCTTCCTCGAAATTGAAACACCTACATTCATTAAATCAACTCCAGAAGGAGCCCGCGACTACCTCGTTCCGTCACGCGTTCATCCTGGAAAATTCTATTCTCTCCCACAGAGCCCTCAGCTTTACAAGCAGCTTCTGATGGATTCTGGATTCGACAAGTACTTCCAGATTGCCCGCTGCTACCGCGATGAAGATGCCCGTGGAGACCGTCAGCCTGAATTTACTCAGATTGATATGGAGATGTCTTTCACAAACCGCGAAGAGGTTTTGAGTACAACTGAAGGCATGATGCAGTACATCTTCAAAAAGACTTTGAACTACGACCTTCCTGCAAAATTTGACCGCATTGCCTGGGAAGACGCTTTTGATTTGTACGGAAGCGACAAGCCGGACTTGAGATTTGATATGAAGATGCAGGACGCCGCTTTCATGGCTGACCTTGCTGATTTCAATGCCTTCAAGGCAGGTGCCGCAAACGCAGGCCGCGACATTCAGCGCCATAAGCGTTCTGGCCTTAAGGCTCTGGTTGTAAAGAACGTTGCAGACAAATACTCACGTAAAAATATTGAAGCACTCGAAGAAGTTGCTAAGACATACAAGGCAAAGGGATTGGCTTGGATGAAAGTAGTTGCCGCACCGGTGGTTGAGCCTGTCGAAACCACCTCTTGTGGACTTCAGTTCGAAGGCGGAATCTCTAAGTTCTATGCTGGAAAAGAAAGTGAAATCTGCAGCAAGCTTGGTGCAGAAAAGAACGACTTGATTTTGTTCGTAAGCGACGAAAACTGGCAGCTTGCTTGTACAGCACTTGGTGCAGTTCGTAAGCAGCTTGGTAAAGACCTTAACCTTTACAATCCAAACGATGAGTTCCACTTTGCATGGATTATCGACTTCCCATACTTTGCCTGGAATGAAGAAGAAAATCACTGGGAAACAGAACACCACATGTTCACTCTCCCACAGAAGCAGTACTGGGATACTCTCGAACAGGATCCAGGCGCAGTAAAGGGTGACCTCTACGACCTGGTACTCAACGGTTACGAACTTGCTTCTGGTTCTATGCGTATTAATGATCCTGCTCTTCAGGAACGCATTTTCGAAATTGTTGGTTACAGCCGCGAACGTGCAGAGAAGGCTTTTGGCTTCCTCGTACAGGCCTTCAAGTTTGGTGCTCCACCACACGGAGGAATCGCACCTGGTCTCGACCGCCTCGTAATGCTTATGTGCCACGAAGAGTCAATCCACGAGGTAATCGCATTCCCTAAGAACAACCTGGCAATGTCGCCTATGGACGATTGTCCAAGCGCAGTTGAACAGAAACAACTTGATGAACTTCATATTAAATGTGTGGAGAAGGAATAATAGGCGACATGAAGCAAGCCAATGGATTGTAGGTGTATGATGAAATCAGACACCTGCAAAACGACTGAGTCAAGGCTTTAAGACGAGCGCAAGCGAGCGTGCCTTGACCAGGCGTACGAATG
This sequence comes from Treponema sp. UBA2869, assembly GCA_002350445.1. GTDB lineage: Bacteria > Spirochaetota > Spirochaetia > Treponematales > Treponemataceae > Treponema_D. The sequence goes on from DEEV01000005.1 coordinate 16,273, forward strand.
TCCAAGTCCAGTAGATCAGCAGCAGCTGAAAGATTTGCATATAAATATTTACGATGCTGAGAAATAAAAAGTCGGCAAGCACAGCTTGCCTCTGAGCCNNNNTCGGCTCGTTTTTTAACGGATTTTCGATTATAGGCTTAATCATAAAACAAACTAAAGAAATAGCTTGTTATATCATTGCCGTCCTGGCCGGAAAGTTCGAAAGAATTAGTATGATAAAGGACGGCATTTTTTGTGTCCTTTGTTAAAAAGCGCGAGAGCACATAAATGCCCGGGCGGTTATCGCAGCCGCAGAAAATCCAGGATGCGGCAGAAGGTTCATTAAAAAACTGGCGGCTTCTGGTATCTTTTAGCAAGGTTTCTTCGAAATTTCCATGATGCGCAAAATCTGTAGAAATTAAAAGAAAGTTTTCTTTTTTACCTGAATCAGAAAAATAAGGAGAAATTACGTCGGCAAGCTTCTGTGCCTCGAATTGATTAAGTGGCGGCTCTCCATGAACTGCCACCGCGCATATTTTGACATCTGGAAAATACCTTGAAATATAAGGAATCAGAACATTAACACCATGTTCTATAGGGAAAACCTGTGGCTCAAAAGAAACTCCAAGTTTTTCTGCCATTTTCCTTTCAATACTCAAGTTTGTTTCTACAAGCCCTCTTTTTGTTTTCCACTTGCAATTTGCCAGTGACCAGGTTTGCGTAGAAAGCCCATAATGCGACGGACAGATTATAAAAAAGTTTTTTACTTTTCGCCGCTTTGAAATTTCGTAAAACCAGCGGTCAATCTGTTCATTTGCCAGAAGGTGATGACTTACCGTTCCTCCCCAGACCGCCGCATTTTCCGGAGGCAACGACTCTATCTGAGGTGAAAAAATGTCTTTCGAAAAAGGCTTTTCATCTAAATCCCAAGTGTAGATTACATCATTTTTGTTCTGTACGGCTGAAATTTTTGCTTTATTACAGCCACAAAAACAAACTAGCTCAAAAAGAATAGCCGCTGTTAAAACTCGCCGTAATAAATTGGAAGCACGCATTCTTTTTCCCAAAATGGCATATATTCATCGAGCGAATCTGGTTCATTGTAAACCTTTTCCTTCCAGTCTTCATCGGTAAGACGATTACCTGCCGGCTGTTCAAATTCGTAATAACTGAAACAATAACCTACAGCAATTCGCTTTCCACCCTGCAAATCATTTAATGGAACATAAAGTGTGTAAGGAGCTCCTGTCCCAACTTCCAGACAAACACCGCGGTCTCCATTTGTAAATACATCTGCAATGCAGGCCATTTTCAGTTCATCATTATTCATGATATACCCACCGTCAGGAACATAAACCTTAACAACAGCTTCGAGCGAAGAAATAAATGTTGGAATCCAGTTATTTTCGTCTTCAGAAACAGGTTTATTTGCCGCTTCTTTTTTGCAAATTTCTATGATTTTTAAGTAATCATCCCTAAGTCTTGTCAAAGCCCATTCTGATTTTTCATTCAGTAAATTAAACTTTTGATAAATATCATAAAGTTTTTCTATAGAAGCTAAAGAAGCATTCCAGAAAGGAATATTTGGTTCAATGTAATGAACAGGCTTTGGAAGCGGTTTAGTTCTGAATGTTGGTTCAAAATCTCCGTCTCCGGCTCGTTCTGCAAACACCTGCTTAACATACAAAATTGTATCATGGCGCAATTCAGCCCACGCCGCATGAGCTGTAAGCTGTGATTTTATATTCCAGGCAGGAGATTCTGTAAAGTAGAATCCGGCTCCCTGCTCAAAGGTTGCAAGAGCTTTTATCTGATTCAAAACCTGACTGTAATATGATTTGTTCCAGAAAGAATCATCAGCAGATGCAAAATCTTTTTCTAAGCCGTCAAGACGCTGTTTTAAGCCTTCTGTTTTTTGATAATCAGAAAGCTGAAGCAAAGCATCAGCACTTCTTGAACCAAACACTTTCATTACATCAAGTCCTCTTACCATATCTCTGTTAGTAAGCCGCGGAACCGAAACCTGAGAGTGAATATAAGAATCGTAAGTAAAACGCTGGCCAAAAAGCTTCCAGCCCATTGGAGTTTCCGGAATTCCGGTTTCGCTGTTAGGCTCTGAATACTGCTTAAATACTGACTGAGCACTTATTGCAGGCGGACGTAATTTATTGCGGCAAAGTGAAATAAATTCTGTAAGATTTTCAGGCTTTGCGGCCCACTGTGAAAAATCAGATACATTCTGACTTTTCCAAAGCGGCAAAATATCATTAAAGCTCAAATCATCAGATTCGCCGATAAGGGCTGTAACAGGCGTAAAAAGTTCATTCCAGTTTTTATAAAGTTCTTCATTTTTTTGAACAACATCTGTAAGAAAAAGCGCAACAAGTTCGCTGTTTGTAAGATTGTCGCGCAGTTTTTCATTTTCGTTTGCAGCCGCAAACAAAAAGTTCAAATGTCCATACCACATCTGAGCCCTAAAATATGCTTTTAAAATTCCATTCTTTGTATAATGTCCGCGTGGTTTATACTGCGAAAAATCTTCCTTTTCACCAAAAATACTTTCTGAATCTAAAGACGTTGCCTGCATAATTTTTTTATAATCGTCACAAGCCTTTTCACTGTGATTTGCTAAAATCTGCTTTTCTTCTTCGGGTGTTCGTTCTGCATATTCAAATTCGTAACCGTCATAATGAAGTACAGGCGCGGTTTCAAAAATAATTTTAGGAACCTCAAAGTACATTAATGCAAGTTGTTTTATATTTTCAGGAACATCGCTGCGCGAATTAACTGCCTGTACAAAAAGGTCAGTCAGTTTGGTCAGGCGCGGGTAAAAATTATGCTCTTCGGTGTATTGAAGCATTCTGTCAAAAAGAAGATGCTGACTGTGAGCCGCAACATCAGTTGTAATAAAATAAGAAAGATTCTTTATTCCTTTCAGCTGAGAATAAGCATCAAGCATATCGTCTAAATAAATTGTTTCCGGCTGATATTTCTGAATTGCAAGTTTATTCTCGCGAAGACTGCTTTCTACATTTACATTTAAAGGCGTATAACCCATGTACGGGTAAAAATCCTTAAGTTTGCCGTCTGTTAAATAAAGCTCTGCAGAAATCAGATTATTTTCCCACTCGTCATCAATACCGTACAAATCTGCGCCAAATATAAAGCCTGGCTCGCCGTCAATTTCTGTTTCGTAAAACCAGTTCCAGTTGTCCTGAAAGTTAAACATGCCGTATGCATATTTCTTATCAGAAGCAGCATCTTTCAATCTTCGGCTAAACAGATGTATGATTTTTCCAAAAGGAACAGG
>DEEV01000005.1:19582-19777 GCA_002350445.1 Treponema sp. UBA2869
GTTCCCATTGATTCAATATTCTCGTTAAGTGTTACAGTTTCATCAGTTACAAAATTAAATGCGTCCCATGTATAAAACTTGCAGACATCACTTGCAACTATCGCTGTTCGGCACCTTGATAATCCCTGAGTTGGCAATGGCTTAAATTCCATTGGGTCTGCTAAATGCTTAGCATGCGCATCTGTGTGAAAAACT
>DEEV01000005.1:19955-23907 GCA_002350445.1 Treponema sp. UBA2869
TAACAGTTTTCAAAAGTGGTGTCATTATGCAATAATTGATTTATGAAAAAAATGAATTGTTGTATAAAAATTTCAGCAATTGCAGCCATTATGATTTTTTCTGCCTTTTTGTTGTTCACTTTTTTAGCGCAGAAAAAAACAAAAAGTTTAAGCTTTGAAGCACAGTTCAACAAAGAAAAACTGAATGAATATGTAAAAATAGTCAGGAATTCTGCGGCAAAAAGTTTTACCGGGGAAAAATTCATTTTCGAAAAAACAGATAGAACTCAAAATTTCGGTATTGCAATCAGATTCAGAAACAAAACGACTGACCGCGGCTGCCTTGCCCTATACACAGGAATTCCGGTGGAAAATTTTAAGGAAGCAATTCAGTTTTGCACACAGGAAGCCCTTAATGATCCGCGTTACCCAAAAATCACAGAGCAGGAATTTGAAAACCTGATTATAAATATAAGCATTTTTGAAAAATGGAATTCTGCTTTATCTGCGTTAGATTTTACTCCAGGCTCAGACAGCCTTATTCTGGAAGAAGCCAACGGCAACCGGACACTTTTACAGGCTTCGCTTGCAATTGAACATTCCTATTCAAAAGAAGAATTTTTACAGAGGCTTTCGCTAAAGGCCGGGCTTGGCGCGGACGGCTGGAAAAATAATTCACTTAAATTTTATAAAGCTAAAACTATTTCTTACACAGCCGAACCCGCAGGTTTTAAACATTAAACAAATCTATTTCGTCACCAATTTGTCCAATACTTTCCGCAACTTTACCGGAAATTGAAGAAAGTGCCGCACCCGTATCATTTATACGCTTTGCACCAATCTGCATTTCCTGAATACTGTCTTTGATTGTTTCTGTTGCAGTCTGAAGTTTTTCAATTTCGTGAAGAATCTGCTTGTTTCCTTCTGTCATTTCTGAAGAAGCAACTTTTACTTCTGAGGTAGAATTATTCATATACTGCAAAGAATCAATAATCTGCTTTGAACCAATCTGCTGTTCTTCCATTGCCGCTTTAATCTGGCTAATAATCTGGCTTGTTTCTGAAATGCTTTTTGAAATTGAATTAAAGGCAACATTTGTATCTGCAGAAACTTCAACAACTTCCTGAATTGTTTCCTGAATTTTCTGAAGCTCGGCTCCAATACTCTTAGACTGATCAGTAGAAGTTTCCGAAAGCTTGCGGATTTCGTCAGCAACAACGGCAAATCCCTTTCCGGCTTCACCTGCGTGCGCCGCTTCAATTGCCGCATTCATAGCAAGAAGATTTGTCTGTTCGGCAATATTTGCAATAGCAATGTTTGCATCCTGAAGCATTTTTGACTGTTCTTCGATGCGCATAATTTTTTCGTTCGCATTATTTTGCGTACTTATTGCCGTGCTTGAATTCTGTTGCAGAACCGCAAATGAAGAAATCATTTTTTCTACAGAAGTATTTACAGAGTTAATATTTCCAATCATCTCTTCTACTGCTGCTGAAGCTTCTGTAACGTTCGAAGACTGTGTTTCTATCATCTTTTCCAATGAGTCAATATTTGAACTAATCTGATTTACGGCACCTGCTGTTTCTGTTACGGAATTTGACTGGCTTATAATCTGATTATTAACGCTTTCAATGTTTGCAATAATCTCTGTTATAGATGCTGTTGCGTCCTGTGTACTTGACTGCAATTCATAATCAACATTTTTAAGATTTACTTTTGAAGTCTGCAGATTTTTTACTATATCCTGTAATTTCTGAACAAATCCGTTAAAGCCTTTTACAACATCGCCAATTTCATCGTTAGATGCTTCTGGAATACGCTGTGTTAAATCTGCCTTTCCACTTGCAATTGTTGTAATAGAATCTTTTACAGTTTTTAACGGACGAATAAGAATTCCAACAAGAACAACAATCAGAATTATCGAGAAAATAATTGTTACAAGAAGAATTACTATTACGGTTTTTCGCATTTCGGAAAGTGTTCCAAAATAATAATCATAAGGAGCAACTGCAAAAATAGTCCAGTTTGTTCCGTCAATTTTTTTATACGATGCAATTAATTTTTGATTTGTGTTTGGCTCAGTAAAGGAACTGATATCGTCTTTTCCTTCAAAAATGTTATTCATTATACGACCAAGTTCAGAATCATTATCCAATTGATTTCCTGAAGTTTCATCTGTATTTTCGTTGGCATTTGCAATGGTAATTTTTGCTTTATAATCAATTACCGAAGGATGCATTCCACCGCCCATATCAATATCTTTAATTGTTTCTAAAAGCGCATTACCACGAATAAGTAAAACCATAACACCAATTGGCTTTGAACCACCGTTTTTTCCATAAACCGGCACACTGTAGTTTTGAAGAACAGCATTAATTACAGGACTAAACAAAGGATTTGAAACATAATCTTTTCCTTGCATTGCCGCTGTAAAATATTCACGGGTGCTCATATTAATACTGCGACCGTCTGCCGTTATAGAATTTCCATCCTTATCATAAAAAGCAACATTTTCGTAATTTTCTCCAAGAGCGGCTACTATGCCCTTAAGCTGTTTTACACGTTCTTCAAGCGAAAGATTTTCATCCTTCATGTATTCCTGTTCTGCAATAAAATGAAGCGAAGTAAGATGCCTTTTGTTTATTGCCTGAATCTGATTTGAAATATCACCTGAAATTGCTGAAAGCTGATTGTACACACTTTTTGTAAGTTCTTTTGAAGCTGTTTTGTAAGTTATTGTTCCAACTACGACCACCGAAAAAATAAGAACCAGAAGGAACATAACAAGAAGCTTTAAAGTAAGCGTTGCCCGCATTTTTGATAATTTAGCCATGATTTTTCTCCATTTTTATATTCTTATATTATAAATCTTAATTTTCAATTTGGCAAAAAATTTACAAAAGGTGGAAACCGTTTTTCTTCTATTGTTGCTACCAAGTGATGTTTTCATTAAAATAGACATATTCAAAACCGATATTACGAGGTATTTTATGATTTTTTCACCTGTAGAAATTCAAGAAACAGTAAATATGTTTATGCGCCAGAAGCTGGATATCCGCTGTATTACAATGGGTATATCCCTTTTAGATTGTGCTGATTCAGACTCTAAGCGCGCCTGCGACAAAATCTATGATAAAGTGATGAAAAAAGCCGGGAACCTTGTAAAAACCGGTCAGGATATTGAAAAGGAATTCGGAGTTCCAATTATTAATAAACGTATTTCCGTTACTCCAATTGCACTTGTTGCCGGCGCTAGTGAAGCTAAAAATTATGTTCCATATATTAAAACCCTTGACCGCTGTGCCCACGAGCTCGGTGTAAACTTTATTGGTGGTTTTTCTGCCCTCGTTCAGAAGGGTATTACTCCTGCAGACCGTATTCTCATCGACTCAATTCCGGAAGCCCTTGCAACAACTGATTTTGTTTGTTCTTCTATTAACGTCGGTTCTACAAAATCTGGAATCAACATGGACGCCGTTAAATTGATGGGTGAAACAATCGTAAAGACTGCGGAAGTTTCTAAAAACTGCGAAGTAAACGGCTGTGCAAAACTCGTTGTGTTCTGTAATGCTCCTGAGGACAATCCGTTTATGGCAGGTGCTTTCCATGGTCCTGGAGAAGCTGATTGTGTAATCAACGTTGGTGTTTCTGGTCCTGGAGTTATTCTTGCCGCTGCCCGCGAATATAAAGGCCAGCCAATTAACGTTCTCGCAGACGGAATCAAAAAGATGGCCTTTAAGATTACACGTATGGGTCAGCTTGTTGGAAGCGAAGCTGCTAAACGACTTGGTGTTGATTTTGGTATTTTGGATTTGAGCCTTGCTCCTACTCCAGCCGTTGGCGACTCTGTTGCCCGCATCCTCGAAGAAATTGGTCTTGATGGCTGTGGTGCCCCTGGAACAACTGCTGCCCTCGCTATGCTTACTGATATGGTAAAGAAGGGCGGTGTTATGGCTTCTACAAACGTTGGTGG
>DEEV01000005.1:24134-36310 GCA_002350445.1 Treponema sp. UBA2869
AAAAAAGCCGGTGAATGGGTTGAATTCGGCGGACTTCTTGGTGGCTGTCCTGTAATGCCTGTAAGCAAGTTTGGCTGTGCAGACTTTATCAACCGCGGTGGAAGAATTCCGGCTCCAATCCACAGTTTCAGAAACTAAAGCAACCACAAATCAGGATGGAGATGTAAGTACAACTTTTTAAAAACGGCACAAAAAAAATTAATATAATAGGAAAAAGACTATGACTATTCAGTTTTTTGCAAAAATCTTAGCCTTTGTTTTGTACCTTGGCTTTATGATTTTTATTGGATTAAGAAGCGCAAGCAAAAACAACAGCTCTGCAGACTTCTTCTTGGGTGGACGCAAAGTTGGTCCTTGGGTAACAGCATTAAGTGCCGAAGCTTCAGATTCTTCTGCATGGCTTTTAATGGGCTTGCCAGGCTTGTGTTATCTTGGCGGTGTTCAGGAATCAATCTGGACAGCAATTGGTCTTATAATAGGAACTTATTTAAGCTGGCTTTTTGTTGCAAAACCGCTCCGCAAATGTTCAATTGCATTCGGCGATTCAATCACAATTCCGGAATTCCTTTCAAACCGTTTTAATGACAAATCACATGTACTTTCTATAGTTTCGGTTATTTTTATTGTACTGTTCTTTACAATTTATACTGCATCCGGCTTTGTTGCATGTGCTAAACTTTTCCAGTCTGTATTTGGGCTTCCTTACCACGCAGGTCTTTCCATTGGTCTTGTAGTAATTTTGTGTTACACAATTACCGGCGGTTATACAGCTGTATGTAAAACTGACTTTGCTCAGGGCACTTTGATTTTTATTGCATTTATCATTTCTACAATTGTTGCTGTTTTTGCAATTGGCGGAACAGGAAATGCAGTAAATATTTTCCAGAATTTTAAGGAAGTTACAGGAACTGAGCTTCAGGCATTCAATGGAATGGGAATTGTTTCTGCCCTTGCCTGGGGACTTGGCTACTTTGGAATGCCACACATTATCATACGTTTTATGGGCATCCGTTCAAATTCAGAAATTACAAAAGCACGCCGCATCGGAATTGTCTGGATGATTATTTCTTACATTGGCGCAATTCTTATTGGAACTTTAGGAACTGTTTATTTGAAGAACTACGGAATTACCCTTGATTCTGTAACAGCCGAAACAGTATTCAGTGCAACAATGCAGAATATGTACCCAGCATTTATAGCAGGTATTTTCCTTTGTGCAATTCTTGCTGCTTCAATGTCTACAGCAGACTCTCAGCTTCTTGCCGCTTCAAGTGCTGTAAGTCAGGATATCTACAAAGGCTTTATAAAAAAAGATGCTTTGGAAAGAGACGTTCTTAATATGAGCCGCTTTACTGTATTCTTTATTGCACTTATTGCACTTTTGCTTTCGCTTAATCCAAAATCTTCTATTTTCAGTCTTGTTTCTTTTGCATGGTCAGGATTTGGTGGAACATTCGGTCCGCTTATTCTTCTTGCACTTTACTGGAAAAATACAACCGTTCAGGGCGCAATTGCAGGTTTGCTTTGCGGTGGTATAGTTGATGTTGCATGGCATTACATTCCAGCATCTGTACATCCAATTTTTGGACTTTACGAAATTGTTCCAGCCTTTGTATGCTGCCTTGTTGTAACAGTTCTTGTAAGCCTTATAACAAAAAAGGATGAAAGTATTACAGCAACATTCGAAAAATATATGGCTCTTGAAGACTAAAATTTATATTGAAGGAAGAATTATGGGCAAAAAAAGCTTTAATAAAAGAATCTTCGTAATTTGTGTGGCTTTTTTGCTTGCCATTGCGGCAGGAATCATTTTTGCCATCAGTAAGTCGCATAATAAACCTGCTGTTATAGGTTTTTATGATTTTGATGCTGAATACGCAGGTTCTTTTAAAAAGCTTCTGGAAACCGATTCTTCCTTTAAATATGAATTTAAGTCACTTTCCGAAAAAGAAGTTCTTTCTAAAAACATCACAAAGAAGATAGATATTCTGATTTCTCCGAACAATGCAATTACTCAAAGGCTCGCTTACGCCGCAATTCCACTTTCAGAGTCAATACTTGCAAGAATTCCGCAAACGATCAAAAACTCTGAACTTTACAAATACAATGAGCAGACCGTTATAATGCCGCTTGCCATTGATCAGTTTGAAACTTCAATTCTTTCTACAACTTACAAACGCTACAAAATGAAGGTTCCACAAACTGTAAACGAAATTTCTGATTTTGCAGGCTTTTCAAAAGTTCATTACGAAACTCCAATTGGAATTGCCGGCGGCGAAGACATAAACATCAATTCGTTATTTTCGCTGCTTGTTGATTCTTACGGCGGAAAAGACGCTTACTTTAATATGGTTCAACAGCTTAAGACTACTGTAAATTTTGATGATTTTTATGAATACAAAATTGGCGGAAATGCAGACCCTGAACTTAAAGTAAAAGATTTACTTAACATAATTAGAGGCTGGCAGGAAAATCGTTATATGCCGGACAACTGGAAACAGGCAACCGCACAGAATAATGCAAATTTGATTGATGATAACCGCGTTACACTTAATTTTATGAATCTTTCAGAGCATCGTTCAAAACCGTTCCCAAACATTGCGTACTTTGAAACAATAGAATTTCCATCAGAAACAAAAGCCGCACATGTTTCTGTTCAGCCGGTTATTACTGCAATGGCGTTTAAAAATACAGAAGCTATAAGAATAGGTCTTAACAGACTTTCCACAGAAAAAAATCAGGGAACGGTTTCTTTAATTACAAAACTTGGTCCTGCAACACTTACCGGCACAGCCTGCGACAAACAAGCCGACGATGCACGCTTTTTTGCCGCAACGACAGAGGGCGGTCCTGTTCCAGATTTAGGATCACTTGCTTTTGAAAAACAGACTGACCGCCACGCCTTAGCTCAGGCTATCCGCAACTCGTTTTAAAGGTTCCTGCCCCGTCGAATAGTGGGTCCTAAGGCTCTCTAAGGGTCAGACGCATTCGACAGGCTCAATGAGCAATTAGCGTTTTTGTGCAGTTTCTACGTAAGCTTCGGCACCGTTTATTGTAATCTGGTAAGCAAGTGCCGCATTTTTTGTTCCGTTTCCATAACACTTTCCAGAATCCGTTCCAACGGTAGAATCTTTTGTTGTTTTATTCAAAGTTCCTGTAGCACCAGTCCTTCCATAAGAAGTTGTCAGAACTCCGGCATTTTTCCATACACCAACATTTATGCGATCTTCCGGAACCTTATACTGAGAAGCAGCCGGAACAATTGAACATTCCCAAACGCCTGTATATTGATCGGCTTTTACACCATCCTTATCTGCAGCTGCAGGGTTTGCAAGATATGCATAGGCTGGTTTTTTTGCCGCACCATTCCAGTAACCTATATGAGGAATCTGATAGTCATGACCATCTATTGTCTGTTTTGCAACATCCAGTGTAATCTGCTTGCCTACAGTAAGATATGAATCTACAGTGTAAATTTCTGCATTTTCACCGTTATAAGAAGGCACATAAATATACTTTAACGCGCCGGCAACATTATCAAATGCCGCAATATGAATATGATTATCTGAATCCACTGCAACCTGGCAATACAGACCCATATTCTTTGTTGCATTTTCACCACCGAGCGAAACTTTTGTCCAGCTCGGGCTCTTTTTCATATCATCATGAGCTTCCAGCGGATTCTCATTGTAAGCATAATTCAGCTTAGTTCCATCGAACCAGACCATTACAACCTGATTATTACCTGTAACAGCTATAGAAACATACTGACCTGCTTTTCCAAGAGTTGCAGATGTTCCAGTTTCATCGGCAATTATCTGGAATTTGCCGTATGTACCATATTTAACATAAGAAGTTCCAGAACCACTCTGCTGATAATCATCCCTAAAATCATCAAATCCAGTCGGAGTAGTATTTGTATCCAAAAGAGTTCCAGCCCTAAAACGAACTTCCTTATTCATCTGATCATAATATGCAAGATACAAATAGGTTGCATTATCAGAAGCATTTCTTAAGCTGGCAAAATCTGGACTCTTAAACCTGCTCTTATCAAGATAGTTTGTATTATCGCCAGAAGTATTTGCTTTTGTACCCTTTTGACCGGTACTTTCAATTCTTATTTTTTTACCTGCATCAAAAGAATTGTTTGTACACTTAAATCTGCTTGAATATACAGCATAGGAGTCTGCAATTCCTGAATCACTGGCACCTCCGGCTGTTGTTCCATATGAAGCCCCCTTTGAATCAAAATGGAAACCAGTAAGCTGCATAAAGTCTGTACTTTTTGCCATAATTTCATAAGAAGAGCTTGTTCCGTTTGCCATACTCCAGTTAAGTCTGTTGTTTCGGAACGCAAAGCCCATCATGCCGGAAACTGGATTTATCTCCATCATTACATCAAGCGCGCGGTTGCCGGATGGAATAGCCGCTTTCTGATTCATATCCCAGATATCAAATACAACATCATCAGTAAGCTTCTTATTATTGTATGAATTTGGAGTTCTGTTATAAGCATAATCCGCATAGTTAGAATCAGAAATGCTTCTGTGCTGTGTTACAGAGGTACCTTCCGACGTTGTTGTTACCCACGCTGTTGCATCGTTATCATTAATGTTATTCAGGGCTTTTATGCCGTTTACAGTAAGAGTCCATTCGCCTTTCTTTGCGCCCGTTGTTTCATCATCGGCTGTTAAAAGCGCACCAGTTACGGCAGCAGTTCCGGNNCCCCCGCAACCGCCGTATTACTGTATGCAGTTTTAATAGTAACGTTCTCAAGCTTTCCTGCTTTAGCAAGGTTAAAGCCGTAAACTGTTACTTTTTCTTCCGAACCGCCAGATTCATATTTTGAACCGCCGTCAAATCTGTAATAGATTGGGTAGTGACCAAGCGCCGTTCTGTTGTATGCCGAACCTCTGTCCGAATTGTATTCAACAGAAGCTGTTGTTGTTTCTTCATCGTCATCACTCTGGTCTGCCGGGCTCAAATGAGTCTTAATTGCTGTAATATATGGAACAATATCCATTTTGTAAGACGGAACATTGTACTGTGTTACATCATATTTTGCGTCTGCGCCGGTTGAATAGCCTGTTGTAAATGTTGTATCAGACGGATTATCTCCGCGCGCATCAACCGCATAAATGTGAACCAACTTATCAACGTCTGCAAGTTTTGCAATAAAGGCTGTATCAACGTTAAGTTCCCATTCGGCTTTGTGACCTTCGGTGTTACAGTAAACATCTTTTACCGCAAAAGACCAGCCGTTTGTACTGAGCGCAGTTGTTACATTTCCAGAAGAATCTTTTTCTGCACAGCCGGTAGCAATTACCCACTCTCCGTTTGTATATGTTGCGGCCAGAGTTTTTGAACCTATATTTTTATGACCGTCAAAACTTACAGAAAGAGTCTTAAGATTTATATCATCATAAGCAGTACCGCGGATTGTAATCTTTCCAGAAACCTTAGGGTCGCGGTCCATTAAACCTGTTCCAGATGAACTGAAAATAGACGGCAAATCTTCTGAAATTTCTATGTGACCATTTTTAAGGCTGCCACCGTAAAGGCTGTTATTGCCGCTTCCTGTTTTTTTCCAGAAGAACGGATCAATTGCAACCTTTGGTTTATTTGCGTCAGTATACTGAATGTTCAATGCAACCTGAATTCTTGCACTTAAAGCAGGATTAGCCGCATTCGATTCAGGGTCGTAAGAAGTTCCGGCTGTGCTGTCCCAGATTGTAATATCAAACAGTGTCGGCTCGCTGGCAGACGTACTGTTTCCAATTGCCTTAAGAAGTTCATCGCCAAACTTAATTCTATATGAGTCTGTTTCTGTTCCGCTTCCTGTATGACCCAAAATATAGCCGGAAGCATCATCAGAATTTCTATAATAACCGGAATCATCTTTTGAAGTATCAATAAAATCATCATGACCGGTTCCAAGGTCATTATTTTTAGCTTTTGTCTTATATTCGCCGGCATAATTATATGTTCCGCTTGCGACATTATAAGCTGCTCTAAACTGTGCAGCTGTTCCAATCAGATAGCTGTAATGAAGGCTTCCGTTTCCGCCAACAAGTTCTGGAATAAAGCCTATTTCGTGTTTAACTTCGTTTCCGCCGATATCGCTGGTATATGGAGCCGGAATTGCATCTTCTGCAGTTGCAGGAAGTCCAAGCATTTTGCGGTTTACAGTTGTTCCCGAAATTGCCATTTTAGAAGTAACTTCGCTTGAACGGTCTACTGTAGTTCCGCCAATTTCTACTGTTCGTTTTGAGTAATATTCTGTAACAGTTTCGCCGGCATCAACTGCATTATTTCCATTAAAGTCGTACCAGATTTTTACGCTTGCAATGCGCGGCGCGTTGTTTTCTACCTTTGCATTTGTAACAGAGCCTTTTACAAAGTTTCCTGCTTTATCAAATGCAACATAATAAATTTCTATAGAACCATCCGGAATATTGTTGCTGTTGATGCTTCCTGTCCAGATTGTAGTGCCGTTTGCAGTTGCAACGCTCTCAATCATTCCGTCATCTGTGTTATCTGAACTGTCAGAATAGTAACCGTAGTTTTCGTCTGTAGTATAAGTATTTTTTCCCGGTGATTCAGCTTCCTGATCTACAACGTGGCCAATTGCAAAGAAAATGTCCGAACCTGCAAGAGTTTCTGCCGGGTTAGAATCAAGAGTAATGCTTCCAGAATCCTTTGATTGAATTACATAATAAGCACCACCAAATTTTACAAGACCGCCCTTATGAATGTTTGGTTTTGCCGCAGTAGCCGCATTAAGATTTACCTTTGCACCTTCAATTGTAGTTGAAGTTCCCCTTACCCAGTAAAGACCTTCTGCTCCTTCTTCTACATCAGCAGAAGCTCCGGTGTAGCTTAATGCGTTGCCGGAAGCATCTTTTCTGATATAAGAATCATAAACCTTTTCATAACCACTTATTGTACGCTTAAAGAAGAATACCAGTTTTGAGAATCCACTTTCGTTTGTATTTTCGTAAACTGCCGAACCAAGTGTATAGAAACCGTTGCTGTTTACAACATCCTTTTCTATTGCAAAGTTCGTGCCGCCGGCTGCTTCAAGAACCGGTTTTTTATTATCATACTTAACGCTAAAGCTTCTTATATCGCTCTTTTCATCATTATCTTCAATTTCAAAATCATAAGAAAGAGTTCCAAAACTTTCGGCTTCTCTTGAACCGATGCGGTAATTAATTATGTATCCTTTTGTTTCAACGCCGCTGTTTGTCCAGGTTTTCTGAATTTTTGAAGAACCTGTTGTGCCTGTAAGAAGATTATATTCTGTGCCGCCTTCTGGAGTTACAGTTGCCGATTTGATGTCACTTTCATCTTCGACACTGCCCGAAAGCCACCATTCACCGTTTAGCCACATATTATCTTCGTATTCGCGCGAAATAAATGATTTTGTATAAACTGTTCCGCCCACAGTGATTGAATTTACAGTACCGTCACTTCCTACACTTACCGCAGAAATTGCTGTTTCGCCTGTACGGCAGCCCGCATCTGTATATGCTTTTTCACTTGCCGCAGGATATGCAGTATTTGTATAAACAATAGAAGTTCCGTTTACCCATTCATACTGGTAAACATAGAAAGGAACGCTTGAACCAAATTTAGGCTTGTCCGAGTCAATTGTAAGAGGAACATCGTCCGCAGGGTCAAGGTCGTTAATGTTGCCGTCTGAGTCGCGTACATAAAGACGAAGTGCAATTGTACGGTTTCCGCTTGCGGCATTAAGTTCTGACGATTTATTTAATGTATAGTTCCAGGTTACTTCAGAACTTTCTGTGCCCGAAGTTTTAATTGCGTAAATATTTCCTTTAACATTTTCGATAGGATAATCAGCTGCTACAAGAGTTTTTCCCGTTCCAAGTGCAGTTTCAAAAGCCGCTTTTACAGCCGACGCAGCCGCAGTTTTATCTGAGCCAGAATTCTGCCACAAAGCCGCATTAAAGCCTGTTGCAGAATTGTAATTAGGATCAATCTGAATATAAGTTGCGCTAATTTTCTTGTTGTCGCTTGCAGTTCCCTGAGCACGAATCTTACCGCTGGCAGTTCCTGTTGTTGCCGTAGGGTAATCCATTCTGATTGTAGGAATATCGCCCTGAGGATCAACTTTAAGATTAAAGGTTTCAACGCTCTTATTTTTGTTTGCATCTGTTACAAGGAAGTGGAAATAGAACGTTTTGATAGTTGTGTAAAGCTCTGTTCCGCCAACCTCATCATCTGCAGAAAGTTTCTTTACAATTTTTCCCTTTATTGAACTGTCTGCTGACTCGCTTACAATAATTCCATAAGGAGTTCCAGAAGCCGCAGCCGAACCGTAAAGTTCTGTGAACAGTTTTTTATGACTCTTTTCGTGAGTATAACCGTCCATATTTTCAACATCGCCGTCAACGTATAAACGCCAGCTGCTTACACTGCCTTTAAGCTGTTTTGGCGCATTTGCAGAAGTTGATTCAACTGCCCATATAGAATCAGTTGCAGGAATTTCTGTGGCTGAACTGTTAATAATATATTTTACAGTTGTTTCATCATCTGCATCGTAAGTTTTTCCTTTTAATACAAACGAATCTCCAACCTGCATTCCTTCTGTATGACTTTCTACGCTAAGAACAGCCGGCTTGTTGTCTACAGTAACAGAGAAGGCCTGCATTTTCTTAAGTCCGGCATTGTCTTCTACAACAACCGTAAACTGAATCATTCCGCTTGCGTTTGCATTAAGAGTTGAAATATCAATATCACTTAAAGTCCATTCATGATACTGATTATCCTGATATTCAGGCTTATTATATGGATCTGGCTGTGATGTTCTTGAAACAGACTTCAATTCGTTATGTTCGCTGTCCAGAACAGAAACTTTGTTAATTCCATTAGAATCCTGAGCTTCTATTCTGATTGCAAATTTTGTATATACGCCGCCAAAATGCAGCATAGATGAAATTCCTGTAAATGCAGAACAGGTAAGTCCTTCTGAATTACATTCTGCAAACTGAAGGTTTTTTGATTCCGGCTTGTTAATATCAACCTTAAGGTAAAGTTGTGAATCTTTATAACCGTCAGAATTTGTTCCAAATATAAATTTCTGAACTGAAGAACCTGATGAACCTGTAACTGTTTTTTCGCTGCAAAGCTTTGGTGAACGGTAATCCGTAGACGTTAAAGCAGAAATGTCCGCACAAGATTCAAAGAATTCTTGTGAACCAAATGAATCTTTCTGAGTTACGCGGAATTTAATTGTATAGCCTGCATCGTCAAGGTCAAGCGTCCATGAACCGTTAGAAACAGGAATTTGCGTCCAATCAGTTTCCGGAGTTGCCGCTGTTGATGCTTTATATTCAAATTTTGTTATTTCATCGTCATCGGTAAGTGTACCAATAACGGTCTTAATATTTTTAAGCCAGATAGAATTTGAAGAAGTCATTCCATCAAGATCGAGGTTTGTAAATTTAATTACAGGGCGGTCACTGTCCTGATTTACCTTAATTTTTTTAATTGAGCCCGCATTAGAAACAAGAAGCTCTTCCGGCGTCTTTAAAGGCTTTCTGAAGGTAAGTTCACTTGCGCCAGTTGGAGTAAAGGTTGCAAGCTCTGTATTGTCTGTAACTGTTGCAGATTCGCCGGTTCCCGAAGTTGTATCAAGACTGCGGTTTTGTGCCGTATCGCTTGCAACTGCGCAAACGTAAACAATCGTATCGTCTTCGATTGTACCGAATGCTTCTTTTGTATCTATATCTGTTGACCAGTTATAGCCTTCAGTTGAATTAAACTGGGCAAGATAGTGCCATGATTTATATGCCGTTCCGGCTGTGTCGTTTCCGTCTTTGTCTATCCAGTAAACCAGATCAACTTTAGAAAGGTCTGCGTCGTTTGCAGTTCCGTTTAACGTGATTTTTCCGTTTACAACCGGAGGATTATTTTCTTCAGTTGCACTTGAAATTGGATTTATAGAAACTGTCGGTTTTTCAGAGTCAGTTTTCAGCGTGAACAAGGTCTGGTCTGTATAATTTCCGGCCTTGTCGTAGACGCGGGCGTAAACAGTGTTATTTCCCTGATTAAGCGCCTTAATGTCGGCGGCTGGAATGGAAAGTGCCCAGTTGTAAGTGCCAGGTGCAACACCGGTTTCAGTTGCCACTGTAATTTCCGGTGTTGAACCGGCTGCGGCACTAGAATTAAGCGTATATTTTGGCGAAGCAAAGCTCTGGCTGTTAATATTTATAAGGATTTTGTCTATTCCGCTGCCTGCGTCCGTTGCTGTTCCTATTACAGTAACAGCCGAACGTCCGTTTTTAACTTCAGGATCATTTGAAACTGCCTTACCGTCAACTGTAGAAACTGCCATTGTCGGGTTCTTTGTATCAATCTTTGCACTCAGCTTTATAAAAGAATCTATGTCTGTTTCTTTTCCAGCTACATTTCCAACTTTATCTGTAGCTCTAAGGCTGAGAATAACATCTTTTTTATCTGCATCACCTGTATCAATTGTAAGGTTATAAATAAACGAAGATGTTCCTGGAATTTCGGTCCATTCTGCATCTGGATCAGTTGGTGGATCCTTTGTAATTTCAATTTTAGAAACGCCGCTTGCCCAGTTTTCAGTTCCGTCAGAAACACCTCCGGCAATTGTAAGCGTATTCGTTCTGTACCAGCCTTCTGCTGAAGCGGTTGTTGCAATATATGGTTTTACTGCATTTGCAGCCGGAGCCGGACTTGCTGTATGGTCCGTTGTTCCAAATGCAGGAGCCTGAGAATCTTTTGCTACTCTACGTGTAATAGATTTTGTTTTTCCAGTAAAGTCCGTTACAGTGAATATAAGCTCGTATTTTGCGTTTTCAATGCTTGTGCTGTCAAAAGTTCCATCAACATCAAATTCATATTCCCAGCTGGTTGTAGTTGTACCGCCAGAAGTTGTTGTTGTAATTCCGTGACCTTCCGTAAGGTTTATAGAACCTATATCTGTAGCTGTTTCAACACCTTCCGAATTAACCACGAGCTTTTGAAGCTTTACAGTAACCGGCTCTGCGGCCAGTTTCCAGTCATCAGAAATTACACCGCCAAACAGAACCCGACCAGACTTTTTGTACTGAAGATCAGTTTTTCCATTTGAGGTTTCTGTAATCTGAGGAGTTTCGTTATCAATTGCAAAATAAACAGGCTGGGCATCGCTTCCAAAGCTTGTTTTTCTGTAGCCTTTAAGTTCAGTTTTTCTTGCCGCACCAATTTCCATTGAATCAACAGCATCCAATGTTGTATCAACTGCATCGATATAAAGTCTGTAAATTCCTGCCTCAGAAGGAAGTGCAATGTTCGTAATAGAATAGCTTGTACTACTGCCGTTTTCTACAAGCGCTTTAGTGAAGCCGTCAATAACAGTTCCGTCTTCTTTTCTTATACTCAGATTTACAGTTTTTAAGCCGTCATCATCTGTAATCTTACCGCTAAGTTTTGTGTTTTTATCAAAAACGTTGCCCTTTATTACAGAACCAGTTTCTGAATTTACACTAAGATTGTCCTTTGACGTTACTTTATAGAAGTTATAGCCTTCAATTACCGGAGCATCCGTCGGCTGCGAAACTTTATAAACTGCAGTTTCTTTTGTCGTCGTGTTTTCGAGTCTGTCTTTTGCAATAAATTTGATTTTTAAAGTAGTTCCGTCAGGATATTCAGGATTTCCATCTGAATCAAGTTTTGTTGTATCAATAGAAACTTCCGGGTTAGCAATTGAATCTGTAAAATCTATCTCAGTTCCTGCAGATCCATTTTTAACAACAACGTAGCTTACTTTTTCAAGCTCATAGTTATCAGAAGCGGTTCCTGTAATTTTAAACGTTCCGTTTACAAATTTGTCGCTACCTTTTGTTACAGACGGAACCGGCTCGTTTATTGTAAGTTCAGGTGCCTTATTATCCACATAGAAGGTGTACCTGTCAAAACCTGTTTTGCCATTTGTATCAGTTGCATAAAGATATGTTGTGTATTTGTAAATGCCCGGCGTAGTCGGAACATCTACAGCACCTTTTCCAAAAGTAAAGTTGATTGTATAGTCGTTACCATTTTTAGCAACAGAAGTACTTGGTGCAGTAAGCGTTACAGCATTATGAGTAAGAGTCTGTGCCTCAGAAGAGTTCTTTTCTATTACATCAAAGCCTTCAGAA
>DEEV01000005.1:36323-38976 GCA_002350445.1 Treponema sp. UBA2869
CCTGTGTTTTATAAAAATGAATAGCTTCAGAAAGATTTGTATTATAAAGCTTTACACCATCAACTTTGATTTTAGCCGTTACCGAAAGGCCTTCTGTAGCAAACTTTGTACCGGAAATATATTGATCCTTTTCAGTTACAAAAGTAACATCCNNGCTTGTTAGAAGTTGAATAAACTTTAAATCCATAACCGTGTTCATCTTTTTCTACAAGGTCGTTACCATCGCGGTCGCTTCCTGTAATAAAAAATTTATACTTTTGACCAATTTCGAGACCTGCATCACTCTCTATAGAAAGAGATTTTGTTACTGTTGTATCGGCAGAATCTGTAAAATCGCCTTCGGCAAGAATCACTGATTGTTTACTTAAATCGTCTATATTCTTTACAATTACTTCTACAGAAGCTGGTTTAATTTCTACGTTATCTTTTCCGGCAGTAAAAGTAAGGGTAAGCTGCCCACCCATATTATAATCTTTATATGGCTCTGCCCCGGTTCCAATTTCAAAACCGCCAACTTCTACAATAGGACTGTTTTTTGGGTTAACAAGGAATTTAGAAGAAGACGTTGTTATTACCTCGCTGCTTACTGTCGAAGAAACAAGTCCTGCCGCAATATTTGCCTTGTCTGTTTCAGAAACGTTTAAAGCACCACCAAGATATTTTTTAAGATTATCTACATTCAGACTATACTGCTTTTCGAGTGTTTCATAAGCAGAAGTTTTTACGTAGTAATTTTTTGTAACGTTTGGATTATCTTCGCCTTCAGGATTATTTTCTGAATCCTGATATTTTTTTGCATTATCTTTAAGGACAAGTGCGGCGTAATAGGTTCTGTCATTTCCGCTGTCAGCATTTGCTTCCACAGTATCTGCATCATTACCATAAATTTGCAGATATTTATTTCGATTTTCTGTTCTGGCTTCTATATCAGTAGTCAGTTCACTCGTTCTATAATAACGTGCAAGAATCAAAGGATTGTCGGCAGACATATCGCCAAAATCAGAAATTGGAATATGAATACTTGCATCATCAATTGCAATGCTTCCACCCGCTGGAACATCAGCTTCTTTAGCCGCATACAAAACAAGGCTTTCAGTTGTATGATCTTCAGAAATATCACCGGCAAGCTTAATTACTTTTCCAAAAGAGGTTGTATTTGCATCGCTTCCCAAAGAAAGCGGCTTACTTAAAATAAGAACCGGCGCTGTGTTATCAATATCTACAGAACGTGTTGCTTTGGTAGAAGTTCGCCCCGAAGTATCGGTTGCCATAACGGTAATTGTGTATGTTCCGTCGGCAAATGGATACGGATCAGTTTCATTCTGTTTTTTGTTTGCTTCAACTTTCCAGGTTTTATCGTTAATCTGAGCCAGAAGCGAATAATCCAGATTTGCAGAAATATTATGAAAGTTTACTGATATAGAACGGAGCGCAACATCATCATCACACTGTCCGCTAAGCTCAAACCAGTCAGAAATTATACTGTTCTCCGGCGGATAAGTTATGCTTACAGTTGGAGGATTCGTATCTACAGAGGAACCAAGTCCAATATCACAGGATACAGTAACGAATATCACTGCAATAATAAGAGAAAAATGGACTATTGTTCGTTTAAAGAAATTTAACATATCTTTTCCTTAAAAGCCTCTTTCCTACATCCTTTATCGGAATTCAATCACTCCGCCTTAAGCTAATATTTCTTCTGCGCCGTTTCTATGTAACTTGCAAAATTAATTACATAACCAACAACAGGGTTAGAAGAACCATTTCCGTAACAGAAACCACCGTCTACGCTAGTAGACTTTTTGGAATCCTCATACTTTGAAACTCCACCAACTTTTGAATCTGTGATTACACCGCCCGAAGTTTTCCATACACCAACGTTCATTTCACCGAACGAAACTGTATTTGCTGTAGGAACAACGGTTATTTCCCAGGTTCCTGTATATTTACCGTCTGTTGCCCCGTTACGAACCTTCTTTGTTGTACTTGCAGCATAGAATGTTGCAGGATCTGCAAGGTAAGCAAGACGCGGTTTTTCCAGTACAGAATCCCAGTAGCTTATATATGGAATCTGAGCACCTGTAGCACTTTCGCGGGCAACATCAATAGTAAGATGTTCACCAAAATCCATATACGAATCTACAGTACACTTAAGTGCCTGACCCGGCTGCTTATAATCTGCAATATAAACATATTTAAGCTGTCCGCCGTTTACACTGTCATAAGCCGCAATATGAATTCCATTCTGTGAATCAACCACAAGCTTGCAGTATTCGCCGGCACCAGAAAGCAAAGCTGCTACATCAGACCAGCCATCTTTATTAATGCCTTTTCTTGCACCTGCGTTATTCTGGCTTTCACCAAGAGGACTTGTGTTGTAAGCATATTTTAGTCCGTTTCCATCGTACCAGACCATTACAACAACACCGACCGAAGTTGCAGCACTGTCGTTTACAACGCCAATTGAAACGTAGTTTTCGCAGGCTCCAAGAGTTGAATCTGGTGCATCTGAATCTGCAACAATTTGGCATTTTGTAATAGATATTGCATATGTTTCACAAGTAGTATAACCGCTACCTGTAGTATTTAGATTTGTAAATGTTCCAAATCCATCTTTTGTCGCAGGAACAATACCTGCACGGAACTTTAT
>DEEV01000080.1:0-4123 GCA_002350445.1 Treponema sp. UBA2869
ATTATTATTGATTGAAAATTTTATTATGTTTTTAAGTTTGCTTAAGGTGTTTGCAAGGTGCGCAGTATCAAGTAAATCTGGAGTTTTAACATAATAGAAGACACTTGTTTTATCTTTATCAGCATTATACGAAATGATTTTGTCGTTTATTATAAGTCCGTGTTCTTTAAGTACTTCGTAGATTGCAGGTTCACAATCATACTTTCCTGAAAATTTAAGCTTAATTACTTTTGTTTTTTCACTTGGGAAGAAACGTCGTTCAAGTTTTTCAAGAACAAAAAGAATTACAAGAATTATGAATATGCAGAAGAATGTTATGCTGTAAAGTCCGCAGCCGCATGCAAGGCCAAGTCCAGAAGAACAGAAAACTATAGCAGCAGAAGTCAGTCCGCGTATGTTCAAGCCGTGACGAAGAATTGCACCACCACCAATAAATCCAATTCCTGTAACAACGCCGGCGGCAATACGGGTAGGGTCTCCGTGACCAACGCCCATTCCTGCCATTTCTATAGAAACAATTCCCAAAAGGCTGCAAATCAAACTCATTAAGGAAAGAGTTCTTACGCCTACTTCGTGATGGCGTATTTTACGTTCAATTCCTAAAATCAGACCGCAGAGAAAACCTGTCATAAGACGCAGGCAGTATTCAAGATTAAAATCTTTGCAAATAATTTCTATAAATTCTGACATAAAAATACCCTCCGGTTTTTATTGCTAAAGCTGTATTATTTAAAGAGTGAGAAACCGGTTTGTACTTTTGAGCCGGCTTTATTCCAGCAAAGTGCCTGTTTTACATTCTGATGATTTTTTGCGTTATGAATTGAATCCATTGAAGAAGCAAGCCAGTCAGCAAGAAGTTTTTCACTTTTGTAAAGTTCGTTTGAATAAGGACATTTTGCAAGTAAAACCGAAAGGAACGATCTGCTTTCTGTTACAGAAGCAAAATCTTCTGCTATGGAAGCAAAGCCTGCCTGAGCCGCACTTATGATTGAGGCTGCAGGAACTGTTCCGGCTGTTTTGGAAGCAGCAATTTCTGCTTTTGAAGGATATTCTTTTACAAAGAAGGAAACCAGAATTTTTTCCTGTTTTTGATCCATTCGCTTAATAAGTTCGTTTGCCGCAAAAAGAAACGAAGTAAACATTGTGTCAGTTCCGGCAGAAATTTCTTCTGTGCGGTCTGTTTCAAATTGTGTGCAAAAATAATTTGAATCAAAATAGAAAATAACTTCGTCAATATTCTGAAGAGTTGTTTCTGCGTTTATAAGCATTGCATGAGCAGAAACTGCAGAGGATTTATTCCAGGTGCAGGCAAAGATATTTTCTGATTCGAATTTTGTAAGTTCTGTCGAAGATTTTGCCGGAGTAAAAACTTTTCTTCCGCTTGCAGAAAGCGCTTCTGCCATTTCAAGACAAGACGGTAAATCTTTTCCTATAAGTAATGTATTAGGCATATGTTAAATATATCATACTCTAGAATGTCAATCTAGACTTATGATATAATCTGAATTATGAAAGTTTGGATAAAGTTCTTATTAGGTACAATTCTTGGTATTCTTGCCGCCGTTATTCTTCCAGCTGGAAGCGAAACACTTAAAGATGCAGTTACTTTTCTTATGACTCTTTGTGTAAGATTCGGACGCTATATTGTAATTCCTATTGTCTTTACAACAACTATAGTTGCAGTAAACAAATTGCGTCAGATAAAACAGCTTTGGCGTACAGTAAAATGGACTTTTGCGGTTATAATTGTTTCAACTTTCCTGCTTACATTAATAGGACTTTTATCAATTTCTATTGTAAAGCTGCCTCGTATTCCAATTACAGTTGAAGTTGCAGCAGATGTATTTAAACTCGATGTAAAGGGACTTTTGCTTTCTCTGTTTCCTGAATCTGGTTTTAGTGCACTTGCAGAAGGTTCGTTCCTGCTTGTAAGTTTTATTCTTGCATTTATTATTGGTTGGGAAAGTGCTTCGGAAGAAACTATGTTCAAACCGGTTTTTGTTCTTGTTGATTCTCTTTCAAAGCTTTTTTATAACGTTGCAGGCTTTTTTACAGAAATCTTTTCTGTATGTATGATTGCCATAACATGCTGGTGGTTTATAAGCTTCCGCACAATTCTTGCTTCAGGAATTTATAATCCTTTGATTATAATGCTGCTCGTAGAATTTGTGATTGTAGTTGGAATTGTGTACCCGGTTATTGTACATTTCCTTTGTCACGATCCGCATCCGTACCGTGTTCTTTATGCAAGTACAGCATCTATAATTCTGGGATTTTTTAGCGGTGATGAAAATTTTGTACTGCCTGTTTCTTACCGTCATGCGCACGAAAGCCTTGGAATACGAAGAAGAAGTCACGGATTCACCTTCCCACTCTTTAACATTTTTGCCCGCGGCGGATCATCTCTGGTTGCATGCATTTGCTTTATTCTTATCTGGCGTTCATATTCTTCAATAGAATTCAAATATGTTTTCTGGATTTTCTTTGCATCGTTCGGTTTTTCATTCCTGCTCGGAGGTTTACCTTCCGGCGGCGCATTTGTGCTTCTTACAATTTTGTGCCAGACATATGCAAAGGGCTATGAAACAAATTTCCTTTTGTTAAAGCCTGCAATGCTTATAATCTGTTCGTTTGCAACAGTTCTCGATGTAGTTACCGCAATTACAGGAAGTTACATAGTCGCCGTTAAAACAAAACTAGTAGAGCATCACTCAATACAACACTTCATTTAATGGTAATCCACGTTACTGGTGGTTTTGACAAGTTCAACCACCAGCATTGGAATGCCCTGTAAACCTCAAAAAATTTCTTTATTTTTTGGAAATTGCTGATATAATTATATTGTTACGTATAAGGAGTCGCGGATGGGCATTACTATAAATGAGATTGTTACTGGGCGAAAAACGTTTTTTATTGCTCCCGATACATCGTTAATTCCTGAATCCTATCTTGAAGATTATTTTGCACTTGGTTATGAGTGCTATTTTGTTGAGAACGACAAGAAAGTATCAATTCAGAAAAAAGTTGATATTTTGATTTCTGTTTTCCATGATGTAATTTTCTTTTTTAACATTGATTATCCTATTCCAAATTTTGAATGGGCTATTTTTATACGCAATATTATTGAAAGCTATGGAAATCAGGCTTCGATTGGTGTTTTGTATGCAAAACGTCAGAGCAAAGATGAAAAACTTAAGCTTGAGCGTAAATATCTTTATGAACTTGGATTAAACTGCGGTTGTATTCAGCTTGAATATCAGAAAAAGCAGAATTTTGACCTAATTGAAAAGATTCTGTATGCAAATCAGGCTCAGGGACGCCGAAAAAACATTCGTGCTTTGTGTACAAAAGCGTGTACATTCTCTGTAAATTTCAACAACAAGGCTTACAACGGAGTTTTGCAGGATATTTCACTTTCACACTTTTCTTTTGCGTTTCCGGAAGACAAGCTTTCAGTTCAGCTTTACGAAAAGATTGCAGACTTCCATTTTAATATTCGCGGCTTTATGTTCCGTTCAGATGCGGTTCTTATTATGCAGCGTGCTCTTAATACCGAAGTTTTGTTTGTATTTGGTTTTGTTTCTACAACTGGTGCAAATGGTCTTGATCAGCGAATTAAACAGCTTTTAATTCCAAATGTTTACCAGCTTATGTCTTCTAACTGCAAGCTTTTGCTTGACCAGCTTTACAACAAGGTTGGCCCGACACGTTCAGACATAGAAACCTTGCAGACAATCGATGACGATATTATTTAATACGTCTATTCCCAAACCAACATATTTTTAATAAAATTACTCCACATTTTAAAATAAGGAAGCTGCTGCGGCAGTATTGACTAACTATGGAATTTACACAGGAAACTATTGATGCACTTTCGGTAAACGAAGTGGAAATTATGAAAAAAGTTGCGGATGAGCTTAATATCCGCGTTCAGCAGGTAAGTGCTGTTATAAGTCTGGTTGCGGAAGGATGTACAATTCCGTTTATCAGCCGTTACCGTAAGGAAAAGCATGACAATCTTGATGAAGTTCAGGTTCGCGACTGTGACCACCTTTATAAATCATATCATAACATTGAAGACCGCCGCCTTGAAATTGTAAAAGGCATTTTTGCTCAGGGAAAA
>DEEV01000080.1:4150-4566 GCA_002350445.1 Treponema sp. UBA2869
TGGGCTCCGTTCAAGAAAAAGAAGAAGACTCGCGGTATGATTGCTGCAGAAAAAGGTCTTGAGCCACTGGCAGATTTTATCCTGGCAGACCATGATGATGGAGCAGTTGAAAAAGAAGCAGAAAAGTTTATAAAAACTGATAATGAAGATGCTGCTTTGAATGTTGAATCTACCGCTGACGCCCTCGCTGGTGCAAAAGATATTATTGCAGAACGTGTTTCTCAGGAAACTGCAAACCGTGAAGCAATTCATGATCTTTATATGAGAACCGGTACAATTAAGACAAAGGGTATAGTTCCGGAAGGGCAGGATGCTGCAGTTGCAGAAAATACTTCTACTTACAAAATGTACTGGGATTACAGCGAGCCATTGAACGAGGTTAAGCCTCATCGTATTCTTGCCATTAACCGCGGCGA
>DEEV01000022.1:0-200 GCA_002350445.1 Treponema sp. UBA2869
CCAGCCGTTTCTACTTTAGCAATTGTAGCAATTGTTGCCGCTGTAGTTTCTGCAAGCTCTGCAAAACTTTTGAACGCACTCAACACAAGCCTTACAATCGTATTTGTTGTTATACTTCATAATCTTCTTGGCTATGCAACTGGTTTCGGACTTGGAAAAATTCTTCGACTTAAACAGACAAAATGCCGCGCACTTTCTAT
>DEEV01000022.1:339-1894 GCA_002350445.1 Treponema sp. UBA2869
TCCTTGCTGCACACGCAGTTACCGACGAAAACGACGACGCTAATCAGGAACCAAAAGCTGAATAAGCTTAATCACTAAATTACAGATTGACCATCACGGATAGTTCAGACTTAAAGAATTATTCCGTGAGCTCAATCTGATTTTCTTCACTAACAGAATTTTCCGGCTTAAAATTTCTTTTTCATCTATAAAAATCTACACTAAGCGTCCAGCCAATAGTTCCCTTTTCAATATTTTCATAGTCCGTATGAACATCTGAAAGCAGCTCTACTTTTACCCAAACAGATTCAACTTCGCCCGAGACCTGAGATTTACCTATCTCGAGAATTTTTACATTGAATCCTTCTGGTATTGAACGGTCAAAAGAAAGATTACAGTCAGGCTTGTCCCAGATGCGTAAATCATAGGAAAGTGTTATTTCATCACCAGGCTGAAAATCGACAGGAATTACCTCATTCTGTTTTTGATAATAGCCGACGCCAGGAATATTGCTCTTATATCCTGAATCCAGGTTAGGATTATCGGGCTCTATAAGGAAGTATTCATCCTTATCCCATTTTACTATATTCATCTCACTTTTCCATAAATATGGACAATACACACCTTGATCTGAAAGCTCTACATTCAAATTATTTAAATCGAGAATAATTTTGTCATCATAAAAATCATATATATACCTGTCTAAAAGAACCTGCTCGCCCTCTTTTCGAAAACGGAACATTTCTCCGCCATCACCGTCAGGATTTATATACAACCAGTCATATTTATATAAAACTTTCTCAATCTGTTTTTTATTTAATGGATTATGTGCACAAGCAGTAAAGCTGCATATAATGGCTAAAAATAAAATAATAAGAGTGTTTCTTTTCATGTTATCTCCAGAGAATTAAATTGTGCAAAATTATACCATAAATAAGTGATTGTAGTTAGTGCAAAGCAAATGAACGCAAAAACGCAAAAATTCTTTTAATTGACTATACAGATTCTGACTGCTATTATACCCTTGCCTGCGTTCAATGTACGGAACTGAAAATTGAGAATATGGAAGGAAAGCTGGTAAAAGAAGCTTAAATTTCTGGAGGAAAGTATGACAGAAAGAAAAAATCTTGCAAAACGGATTGCAATGTCTTTTTTTGGAGTAATTATCTGCGCAATCAGCGTAGGATTTTTTAAGATTGCGGCGCTGGGAGTAGACCCTTTTCAGTCGTTTATGGCAGGTCTTGACGTTTTAATTCCTCTTGATTTCGGGCTTCTCTACATTATCGTAAACATAATTCTTCTTTCTTTTGCTCTGATTTTTAATCGTCACTACATTGGAATTGCAACTTTTATAAATCTATTTCTGCTTGGATACATCACTCAGTTTTCGTATGAATTTTTACAGACAATAATTGTAAATCCTTCGATTTTTGTACGAATCGCGTGCCTTATAGTTGGCGTTGTAATTATCTGCTTTGGCTCAGCTTTTTATATCACTGCTGATCTTGGAGTTTCAACTTATGATGCCGTTGCCCTTATAATCTGCAACACCTGGAAAAAAGGCAAATTTCAGTTT
>DEEV01000022.1:1902-5391 GCA_002350445.1 Treponema sp. UBA2869
ATTACTGATTTTGTCTGCGTAATCCTTGGTATTCTGCTGTTTCTGCTTGCAGGCGGAAAGCCAGGTGCAATTCCTACTATTGCCGGTGTTGGAACAATTATTACAGCATTCTTTATGGGACCGCTAATCGAATTCTTTAATGTTCACATTGCACGCCCGATTCTTTCTAAATAACAACTACAGGATGTTCTTGCACTGAGGGACAAAGAACACAAGACGATGTTTGACGCCAAATGCATTTGACTTTAAAGATGAATCCAGGTCTAAATGTAATATGGTTATTCATAAAGAGGATTTTTGCGCTTACCTTTAAACAAAATGACAAAAAATCGTTTATTATAAACACTAAGGACAACTAAAAATGAAAAAGAATTTTCTTTTTGATTTGGATCAGACATTGCTTAATTTTCATGCATCGGAACGAAAGGCGCTGGAAATTGTTCTTACGGCAAATGGAATTGTGTACACAGACGAAGTTTGCCGATATTTTGAAGAACTAAACAAATCGCTTTGGCTTAAACTTGAAACACAGGAAATAACGCGACAAGAACTTTTTGAAACCCGCTTCAATGATGTTTTATCGCGATACGGGAAAAAAGGAAAACTTAATGCCCTGAAAGTGAATGATGAATTTATAAACACCATGGCAAAAAACGGCGTGCTGATGGTCGGAGCGCTGGAATTTGTGAAAAAAATCAAAACTGAAATTAAAGATTCGCGAATTTACATTGTGTCTAACGGAGCAACTGTAAATGCAGAAGGTCGTATAAAAACAACCGGTCTTGAAAAGTATATTGATAAACTTTTTATAAGCGAGGCAATGGGTGTCGCAAAACCTGCAGTCGAATTTTTTGACATTGTATTTAATCAGATAAAAGAGCCAAAAGAATCGTGTATAATGATTGGCGATTCTTTGACTTCGGACATGCTCGGTGCAAAAAACGCAGGACTTAATTCCATCTGGTTTATGCCGCAGGGCACAGAGCAGGAAATTAAAAACGAAGTAAAAGAATACGAAATTGATTTTTGTGCCAGAGATTATAAAGAACTGTTCCAAGTTTTAAAAAAATGGAGTGAACGATAAAAACCGAAAACTCCTGAATTGACTAAACATTTCTTTTCATAAAAACAATATACCGCCACAAACCGTAAAGCAACCTACTCTTTGTAAAATTTGCACAATATAAAAAAAAAAAGACCGGCTTTATTTAAGCCGGTCTGCATTCATTTTTTAACACAATTGTCCAGGAAGCTTTAACTTTTGCTTTGCAGGAAACTGTGCGTCATATTTTTCAAACGCGTCAGGATTTTCTTCGGCAACAAAATAACCTTTTGGAGGTTCGTACGTTCCCTCTTTTCCACTCCAGTAACCAGGAATCAGTTCCTGTGCCAGAAAGTATGGAACATCAGAATCCTCTGGCTCTGCGTGATAATGAATTTTCATGCTGCTTGCAAGAACAAAACCAGCATGTTTATAAAATTCAAAATTACCTTCCATGCAAAGAAGACCAACGCCAGCTTCTCTTGCCTTTTCAAGCGCATAATTCAAAAGTTTAAGGCCGTAACCTTTGCGCTTAAAATCTGGATGAATGCTGATTGGACCAAAAGTCCACGATGGAAAATGAGTTCCATCCTTCAAAATAATTTCNNTTTGAAAACATTACGTGACCAATAAGTTTTCCGTCTTTTTCCATTACAAAGTCAAGTTCAGGAATAAATGCAGGATTATTTCTGTACTGATTCAAAACATAGTGTTCAGAACAGCCGGGACGATAAACGTTCCAGAATGCTTCGCGGGTAAGATTTTCTACCTCGTGCCATTCCTCTTTTTTTTCAAGTCTGATTGTATAATCTTTGTTCATTGTTTTTTTCCTCTGTTAATAAATCTTTTACAGATTCTTCAATGGCCTTGTCAGCCATTTGAAGAACCTTCTCTTTTTTGGGAGAGCCATCGTAAACGCTGTAAAGCAAAAACATCGGTGAATAAAATTCCACAGCTCGCTGTTCAGCATTTTTTATGCCCTTACTGGAAAACAAATCCTTTACATAATTAAGCGGACCCGAAGCAAGATACTGCTGATAAAGATCTGCCATTTCTTTACTTCTGAACTGTTCCAGTGTAAGCATTTTTCTGAACGAAGAAGCAAAATCATCTTCTGTCCAGTAGCGGAACATTGCCTTACTAAATTCAACAAGGCTCTCCACGCTTGTATTCTGATACTCCTCTTCCATTTCTGAAAGGCTGTCTTCCGGCACGTCATGTTCACTGGCATTTTTTGCGTCATTTTCTTCCATGCATGCAAGAAGACTCTCGAAAATATCCCTTTTGTTCTTGAAATGTCTGTACAATGCACCTTTCGTCATACCAAGCTTACCTGCAATGTCGCTTACCGAAACAGCCTCGTAGCCGTTTTCTGCAAACAGATGCAGCGCAGTAATCAGAATCTGCTCTTTTGTATTACTCATCCAAACTCCGTTATATTGGAAATGTAAAATCCGACTGCTTTTAAGCCGGGAAATAAAATTATATAAACGACCGTTTACAATTATTATTGTAGTAAACGAACGTTTACAAGTCAAGAGTTTTTTTAATTATTTTTCTTTTAAGTAAAAAAAAAGCGTCAGCAGAAATTCCTCTGACGCATTCCAGTTAAAGACAATTTCAGGAAATTGCCTGTTTTAAAGTATGTGCATATTTTCGGCTTACAAGAACTTCTTCGCCGTTTGCCATCTTTACATAAAGACGGCTATTCATAGTAGGACGAACCGACTGAATTTTCTTAACGTTTACAAGATGCGATTTTGAAACCCTGATAATTCCGGTTTTCTGCGACATTTCTTCGACCTGATAAAGTCTAAGCTTTACCTTGTAAATTTCAACAGCCGTATAAACAAAAACCTGTTCAGCATCAGCTTCAAAATACAGAATTTCGTTGAACGGAATTTTTATTCGCCTGTCAGCATCACCAAAAGCTTCAATCTTTACCTTAGCTTCGTCCTTCGGTTCAGCGGCATCAGAAACAACAACAGCATCATTAAGTTGAGTTGCATCAAGAGCATGAAAAACAAAAAACGCAATATAAAAAAGAACTGCAACCAAAGTATAACCAATCACATTTAAGTCATAACCCGGAACAAGTTTTAAAACTTCGCAAGCCCAGAAAAAACTTAGAAAAAAAACTTCGATTATAAGAAAAATAAAACGCTTTTTCTTCCATGGATTCGATTCCTTTTTCAAAGAATAAATCAAAAGAGTCAGTCCAATAGCCGCATAACAAAAGCACACAAAATCGTGCAGGTAATGCCATACACCAGGAGTATAAATCACATGAGGAAAAATTCCATCTTCGGTAAAACCAAAGGTTTTGTAAAAGAGAGGATTATGACGCATTGTAAGAACGCAAAGATAAGAAACAACATGAATAAGCGACAGCGGAGTCGTAATTTTTGAATAGCTTTTCCCGGTACAAGCAATCAGCACAAATATAA
>DEEV01000022.1:5427-18410 GCA_002350445.1 Treponema sp. UBA2869
TGTTCTACCCAAATAAATAAACTGCCAGATAAGCATAGCCTCGCGTTCAGTCTGCGCATGCATAATTGTAAGATAGCCGGCAGAATTAACAAGAGTTGCAACACAATAAAAAAACAGCCACGCATGAACAGGTTGAGACCATTTTCGAATAATATAAGCGCACAAATAAATCATNNAGAGCAACGCTTACATACTGAAATCCAAGCAGAATATTATATAACGGCATTCTTCCCCTCTAAATTCCAAAAAAACCGCCAGCTGCAGTTCATCAAGTTTCTATATTATTAATCTAAAAGCAATATTTTTCAATACAATAAAGGTGACAACAAAGAAATGCGATAGTATATTCAGAATTCAATTTGGATTGCTAAGCGCGATGAAACAGCAAAAACCATGCTGAATAAAAAATATCCGATTGATGATATAGCAGAAATCACAGGACTATCCATAGGACAAATTAAAGAAATTATAACCAAAACAGCAGTTACAGCGACGAATTAAAATCTGTTTACAGTTTTAGTTATTAGAACCAAAATTAAACTCTGAACAGTAATAAGAAGTGCCGTTATTTATACCGGCAACCTGTGCCGTATAGGTTCCTTTAAACGGAATCTGGAATGTGTACATTACATAATTTGTTCCACCAACAGACTGCACAGACGAAGCCGCAATTGTAATCTGCTTAGAACCGTTTATATAGAAATCGTAATCCGTAAAGTTTGCATTTGAAGCAGCATCCGCATTTACCGCAACCGTAATGTAAGTTCCTGCTGTAAGGTTCATTACATTTACAGCCGAAGTTCCACTTCCCGGCTTAGACTCTGCAGCCGAAGCACCATAAAAAAGAGAAACAGTAGATGCATCAAGCTCAATAGTCGGTGTTGATATAAGATTGTATTGAGCATACACCGTCACATTTTCAAAGGAAGAAACCTGAGTAACAGGAGTACCATTAATATCCTTCCAGCTGCTCCAGGCCTGGTAAGGAGTATCAAAATAAAGAACAGGATAGCCGGCTTGATTACTCATATCAGTTGTATCTGTAATAGCTACAGGAGAAATAAGAGAAATTGGTGTATTTTTCCAAATCTCATAAACCGGCATATTTTGAGCAGTTGTATATTCATCTGCCTCTGTTTTATATATTCCACCACCAAGATGGTACTTTATTTCGAAAGTATTTACGTGAAGATATGGACTTGAAGAAGAAGCTCCAAAACCAGTCATATCACCATATGTAATATCATTCTCAATATCTGATGAAGCCTTTCTTGAAACAACATCAGATCGTCCAAAAGTATTCATTGCGTAAATTTCAAATTCATAAAGTTTGCCTGTACGTAGCTTAAGGGCATATTCTTCGCTTCCATACAAAAGATTTCCGCTGTAATATCCAACGCCATTATTCGCAACAGAAATTGTCGAATAATTTGTTTTATCAATTGTTAGTATATTAGTACCTTTAGCAATATCCGAAGATGCTGATTCATAAACTTTTATTACATAATACTCTTCATTTACCGCTTTATCTTCCCAGCGTAAAACAGCAGTATAAAAGTTTGAATCAACAGAAGAATCAACTCTGTAAACCTTAAAATTATCAGGCTTTTCAGGTTTCTTCTGCAATATAGTGGAAGAAATTGAAATTGATCCTGTTGTTGTTCTTGCAGGTTCAATATCAACTATATCTGAGCAAGTTCCAAGCAACTGCGTAGAACCAATAGAATTATTGTATAGTTTAATAATAAGTGAATAGTTTCCAGGGTTTATGGTAGTGCCTGAAATTTCGTAGCCGCTTGTTTCAAATAAAGCCAATTCAGCAGAATCGGTTATCTCTCTTGAAATAACAGCAGAATCCAAATTCTGTGTAATGCAGCTGCATAGATAAACTCGAATTAAATTAACATTTGCAAATCCCTCAGGATCATCAAAGGAAGCTGTCACATTCAGAGAGCCTTTTCCATCCAAATCAATACTTGTAAGAACAAAAGAAACATTTGTTTCGTATGTTGTATCTACACTTGAAAAACCGTGAAGAACTTCTTTTGTTCCAGCAGTATCTGAATAAGCATGAAGAACAAACTGCCAGTATGATTTTGAAAGTCCTGTTATAGTTCCTTTACCCGTGCTGTCTACAGTAACCTGCTGACTAAAAACATCTCCGTCGTAATTTTCACCGGTAACGACGAATTTTTTAATATCGGAAAGATTAACTGTTGATGGAGCAATAAAACGACCATTAGTTGCAGGATAACTTACCTGAATTAAAACACCATCAGATTTTGAATATGACAATGATGAGTAAGTTGCAGAGGTAAGAGGACTTGAGCAGCTGAAAAAAACAACTGCAAAAAGTCCCCCTATAACCGCATAGAATGCTTTCTTAAAAACATTCTGCAAAGAGAAAAACTCATTTTTTAATGTCATAAAAAAATCTCTGTGCATTTCAAAATCCATTAACAAAGTAACCTGCCCTATAAAACTTACAGGGCAGGAAAACTTTATTAAAAACTAATTAGTCTTGGTAATAAGGAATTTCTGAGAAGCAAGTCTTCCACTTGCAGTTTCTCCGACTACCATAACTTCTGTACTAGTACCATCATTAAGTTCATCAGTAGAGAATGTAGGGAATACGACTGTACTAGCTTCGTTTGCAGCAATTGTACACATAGTAGAGCCTTTTACAAACAAATGGAACTTAACGAATACTGTAGTATCGGCAGCTGCGGCTCCTACTTTTACAGTAACATATTTTGGAGGATCTCCTCGCTTAATCTTTATTGTACCGTTCTTTGCAACATCTGTATTAGTTGCACCAGTATTGTCAGTACCATAGTAAGCACTAACACGAGAATCAGCTAATGCAGGAAGTTTTTCAATTGAAACAGCAGTTATAGTAATATCACCGCTTGTAGCACCAAAGCCAGCCTGTACAATAATATCCTTGTACTTATTTACATTAAATTTAACTTCCTGAAGTATTCCATTGATGTATGTTCTCCAGCCAGTTGAATCTTTACCGTCTTTCTTAAGCTGAGGATAAGCAGGACTTGATTTTGTTTCCATAAGAGGAAGACAAGAAGCAACATAATCAGCATCAGTTTCATCGTTATAATTTGCTGAAGTTAAATCTTTAGTTGAATCAAGTTCATAAACTTTGTATTCAACATAGTTTGTTCCTGCATAAGAAGAACCAGCGGCAGTTGTAAGAGTTCCACCATTAAGGTTGTAAATAATTCTTGTAAGGTTAATGTGGTTAAACGGAGCAGAAGTTGAAGCTTTAAATCCTGTTACAGTCTTAGATTCAAGAGTACTAATTGTTGTTTTAGCAGCAGCAGAAGCCCCATCATCAGCAGCTCCCAAGGCTTGCGGTGTTGTAGCACCTGTAGCATCTGTAGCACGAATGACAGAAGCAGATGTACCAATCTTGTTTTTAGCGCGGAGCTGAGCATCGTACATATGACCAGTAGGGAATCGAAGAACAACTTCTGTACTGTCTGCATACAATGAACCAGCTACATAGCGAATAGGATCAGAATCGTTAGTCAATGTATAAACATTTCCGAATGTATAAATTGTAGTTCCACTTCCTGCAGCTGTAGAAATTGTTGCATTTTTATCATAAGCTGCCCAAGGTGTATTTGTATCATTAAATTCCTGAAGTATAAGCTCATATTCTGTTTCGTTATTAGACTTATCAGTCCAGATAAAGCGAACATCATAGAAACCAATTTCATCAGAAATCTTTTCTGCATCAGTACTTGGATAAATGCGCTGTGCCTTAAAATCTTCCGGAGCATCAGGTTCTGTAGAAATAATACTTCCAATTTCAAGGTCTGCTGTAGTTTTACGTCCAGGTTCAATCAAAATAATATCAGATGCATAGGCAAGATCTTCAGAACCATTTTTAAGCCATACACCAAAAACATATGTACCCGGAGTTACAGAAGTTCCCTGAGCAAGATATCCAGTTGAACCGTCTTTTACATCAATCTTATCAGCACCATCAAATACTTTAGGATCAGCAGTAATACTTGTTGAAGTACCAGCTGTTACAGTCTGTGCTGTACCACCTTTTTCACCACTGGTAGAAAGACATTCACCAGTTACAACATCGTACAAGCTCCATGTAAAACTGTATGAATTTGTTACCCAACCATCACCATTATATTTAATTGTAATGTCGTAGCTTCCGAGTGTTGTAACCTGATAAGAATTAAGATTAAAGGTTACAGCCATAATACCAGATTTCATATTACAGCGGCTTGTACCTTTTAAGAGTAGATTATCACTTGAATCATATGCCCAGAGTGTAAAATTCCAGTCATCCAGAGCAACACCTTCAAGTTTTGCTTCTCCTGCCAAAAGCTGGTCCTTTGTATAGGTTGTTCCAGTTGCCTTAAATTCCTGAGCAGCAAATGGATAACCTGTAAGAGACTCACCTGTTATTTTGAAATAAGCAATATCGTCGTTTGTTAACGTAGCAGGTGCAAGGAAACGGCCGTATGTTCCGTCTCCACCACAATAAATATCTACAGTTCCGTCGTAAGCCCTTGTTGCTCCGCCCGAGACTGAACCAGAACTGCCTGCAATGTTTGAACAGGCAGTAAAAAGCAACATTGCGCCAGCAAAAAGCAACGCAATCTTCTTAATGTGTTTTACCATTGTTTACCTCCACAATAGTTTTTAAAAAGTTTTTTGTGCATTTTTAATATACGTACAACATAGCTGTATCTTCCAAATATTCACCGTCATATTTCTTAACGGTTAATATCAGTTTGTAAGAACCCCATCGTTTAATGGAGCTTTTAAGCAAATACACGTCCAGAAGACGAGAATGCCCTAATAGATAAGTAGTTCCCGAAGCTTCACCAGCAGCATTTTCCTGAACTACAACCTTCCAGGTGTAACCTGCGGCACCTGAAGGCGCTAATAAACATAATGTTGAAAGGTAGTTTACAGCATAATAAGGTCGCAACATCTGCTCCGCAACAACATTATCCACAGTGTAGTTGTCTACATATTTTTCAGACTCCACACAAAACTGACCATTATAGTCATCCATCATCGAATCTACGCTGTTTGCACAGCCAGATAGGACTAGTGCTCCCGCCAAAAGTACAGCAAGATGAGGGAGCAGTTTTTTTAATTTCATTTCCGCTTCTTCCCCCAAATTGTACGACTTCCGCCGAGATTTATTATTACGCCGGCTTCAATGCTTGCGCTAAAGCCGAACATAAAATCATAATTTCCGCCTATTGTAAGATTCATAAAATCCCATGCAACGCCAAACTTAATGCCCATCAAAAAGGAAGGATAAAACTTTGTTGCCGCACTAAGCTGGTCAAAGCGTCCGTTCCAAAGTTTTGTAAAGGCAATGCCCGGATACACTTCTGCAAAGATTTCAAAATCGTTTCTAAGCGGATATATACAAATGCCAAATGGTGCGTACAACCGCGCACCAACCATAACAGGATTACTCAATGTGGTTCCGTCATATTCATATGAATACGGATACGAAGAACTTGGAAAGCCCATAAACGGCTCTATAAAACCACCAAAGTAAAACGGCTTTAATAATTCGTAATTTCGGTAGCCCAATGTAAGGTGAATGTTCATTGAATAAGGATTGGGCATCATTCCAACTCCAAAATTGGCTATTATTCCGTGACCGTCCTTATAGAATGTATTTGCATCTTCTTCTGGTTCAGGAAGTTCTTCTTTTTCGGGTTCGTTTTCTTCTTTTGCCTTGCGGTCTTTTGCATAAGGATCGTAAGGCTTTGTTTCTTCACTGGTCTCTTTTTCTGAATCATCAACTTCGCCGCTTTCCTTCTCTTTTTCTGTTACAGCAGCAAAGGCTTCCGGCTCTTCATCCGGATCCAAAAGCAGATTTCTTAAATCAAGTACATAAAGGCTTCCGTCTTCATGACAAATTACTACTTTTGAAGTTACGTTATTGAATGCATAAGCCGTAATTGGCGACTCGTTAAAGGCCGGAATATAATTTGTAAGCGAAGCACCTTCTATTGAATAAAAGTGGAATACGTTATCAGCGGTAAGAATTATGAGTTTTGCTCCGTCGCTCGAAACCTGCATGGATTTAATGGCAACGTCCGTCGTAATCTGACGCAATTTGTTAAAGCTCATATCAAAAATGCCGGCTGTATTTGCATCGGTAGTCATTATGATGTTGTTTGAATCGTTTGTGATAAGAACCGGAACTTTTGATTCACTGTAATATGGAAAAGCCTGAACAAGTTTTCCCGACGCGGTGTTCCAGATGCAGGCTGAATCATCTGCAGAACCCGAAACAAGGTAGCGGTTATCGTAACTGAATTGCAGAGAATAAACCGGCACATTCAAAGTTCCAAGTGTTCGCGAAATGAACGTGTTGGTAAGATAGTTCTGCATGTAAATTTTGATTGTACCGTCAGTATCGGCTGTGGCAATGTAGTTACCGTTGTTATTATAAGCAAATGCCGTCGGCTGCCCCTCGCCTTCCACCTTGGAAACGTGCAGCGGATCTTTTTCCGGCAAAATCCAGAAACGTAAATATTTATCCTGAGACAAAGATGCCAGCTGGTTAAGACCGTCGCCGACTGTATTCTGAGTGAATTCCAGAAAGTTTATAGGGTCGTTTGAGGTTTCAATTGACTGAATGAGCGTGTATCCCTAAGAATCGCGCACAAAAATATTCTTTTCTTCGGCATAGGCAAAGGTTGTACCGTCTTTATTCCATGTAACTGCACGCACCGGCGAAATTGTCTTGAGCATAGGAATAATAAGGTTCTGGGCACACAACTCACTCGCACCAAAAACTATGAGAAAAATTATAAATGTTAACAGCTTTCCTCTACTAATTGACAACTGTTAATTAAAGCGTTCCCCATAATATCCCCACCAAAAAACACTTCTCCGCTCTCATTATCGGAAGGATTTTTGCTTTACTTTAGATTTTTTTTATAAACCACCATAAGATATTTCACCTATATCAAAGAGCCAAATAACTGAATTAATTTGACAATCTGAACTTCTACTCTACAATAGAATTTAGTATAAAACTCAAAATCAGGAGGACATTTTGAAAAAATCACTTATCTGCCTTACGCTTGGCGCAATGGCTATGCTTTTTGTTTCTTGCGGCGGAAAGAAAACTGCAAAAACAGCAAAATCTGAAGTTCAGAAGATTATTGAACAGGCTGAATCTATGTCTTTTGATGAACTTTGCAAAAAAGCTATCGAAGAATCTAAAACTGCAACAATCAAAGGTATTGGTAACTCAAGCCGCGGTAAAACTGCCGGAGCTGCATTTATCAAATATCTTAAATCTCTCGATTCTTCTTACGAAGGAAACATAGAGTGGTCTCAGCCAAAGAATAACTCTATCTTTACAACACTTACTGTAGACTACAAATCTACAAATCCTGAATACTTTATGACATTGATTCAGGACGGAAACCAGATTCAGTCAAAAATGATGGATACTGGAATTCTCCGCACTTTTGTTCCAAAAGAATGGGCAGAAGCTAACAAGCTTTCAAAGAAGGATTACCCTGAACTTCTTTCGCTCCAAACATTAAACAAAGTATTTATGTACAACAAAGTTGGCGGTGCAAAATTTACAAACTGCTGGGACTTTGTTTACAACGGAGCTTCCGGAATGTTTATGGACGTAAACTCTGAGCTGGTAGGAAAGAACTTCCTCTTTATGCTTTCTTCAGACAAATATTCTACATGGCTTAAGAACGCATACGATGCTCTTGATGATGCAAAGAAAGAATTCTTCAAACCAACAATTGAAGAATGTGCTGCAGTTGCAAAGAGCTACGGAATTGAAGGTGCAAACGCAAAATACGGTCTTGCATGGACAAAGCTTTGGGTTCAGAACTACAACGCAATGACTGATGATGGTCCAATCTGTACAGAACTTGTTTCTAAATCTGCTGCAGGTGAATTTGCACTTATTGTTTATTCAAAACTTCGTTCTGTTGCTGAAACAGCTCAGGCTTCTGTAAACAACATTTCTGTTGCCGCTTACGACGACGGCTACACAGGAATAGGCGGATACGGTTACTGCCACTATCTTGAAGTTATGGATTCATCTCCATATCCATGGACTGCATGTGCATTTATTTCATTTATGGTTACAAAACTTGACGGTTTTGCCGCATGGGGTAAAGACATGGGCGGTTATTCAGCAAACCCTATTCTTGCTGCAGAAAACGAAGCAAAATACAACCACAGCAAAGCCGGCGGAACAGAATTCCCTGTTAAAAACGACCGTGGATTTGAATGGTGGTCAAGCGAAAACGGAGGAGCTCTTGTTATAGAAGATCCTCAGTATTGTGCTGATGTTTCTATTGAACTTGGAGACTGGATTGATTCAATCCGCGGCGGACGCTAATGTTCGCTAATTAAGAAAACACTTTTTGTTTAAGAGAGTGTTCGGGTGGCAGGTAAAGCATAATAATTGGTGTTTTATCTGCCACATCGCTTTAATCTATAAAAAATTAGGAAAGTAAATGGTTCAAGCAATTACGTGCCCCAAAAACATGATATCGCAGCAAAGACTTAATCAAGTTAAGACTTTTTTTGCGAAGCCACAAAATGTGATTTAACTTTTATTCGGAATTGTACTTTCAATCACAACAATTGCGCCTATTGCATACCTTGCAAGAGATACAATTGCCGTACACGCAGGTACAGTTGATTCTATAAAAACCGGATTAAAAGAAGGTCAATACACTTTATACAACTGGATAGACTTATTTACAGGAAGGCTTGCAAAAATCAACCTTTGGATACCGTTGTTA
The DNA here is from genome assembly GCA_002350445.1 of Treponema sp. UBA2869. Taxonomy (GTDB): domain Bacteria; phylum Spirochaetota; class Spirochaetia; order Treponematales; family Treponemataceae; genus Treponema_D. The sequence continues at coordinate 14,241 of DEEV01000022.1, forward strand.
AATACTGTATTGCTTGCCGTTCTTACCTGTCTTATTTCTATTGCATACGGCGGATTATTCGCCTATTTAGTAACAAGAACAAACTTAAAATTTAAGCAGTATTTAAGTTCTATCTTTATTTTTCCATATATTATGCCGCAATGGACGCTTGCAATGGTATGGCGAAATGCTTTTAACAGCAACGCCGTAACTCATGGTGCAGACGGTCTGCTTGCCTCTCTTTTTGGAATTCACATGCCGCTCTGGTGGTGCCAGGGATTGTTCCCAAGTGCAGTTGTTTTAGGACTTCATTACGCACCATTTGCATACATTCTTATTGGCGGTATTTTCCGTAATATGGACGCAAACCTCGAAGAAGCTGCAACAATTCTTGATACGCCAAAATGGAAAAGCTTTTTGTGCGTTACACTTCCCCTTGTAAAACCTGCAATTCTTTCTACAATTCTTCTGGTTTTTGGAAGCGCAATGGGAAGTTATCCTGTTCCACACTATCTGGGACTTACAACACTTTCCACAAAATACGTTGCACTAAGTTCTGCCCGCGCTGGCGAAGCAAGTATAATTGCCGTAATTATGATGATTTTTGGTGTTGCAATCCTTATGCTTAATCAGGGAAGCACATCAAGTCGTAAAAACTACACAACCGTTACAGGAAAAAGCGGTCAAATAAGCAAGGCAAACCTTGGTAAAATAGGAAAATACATAATAGCAGGAATTTTTATAATTCTTACTCTTATTACAAGTATATACCCGATTATTTCATTTGCTATAGAAACATTCCTGCCAAACCCAGGAGACTATAGTTTCTTAAAAACAGGAAATTTCTCTCACCTTACTACAAAATGGTGGACAACTTCAGATACTCTCGGAGAATACGGACTTTTTGGACAGCTGGGTATGCTTCATAACAAGCAAATTTGGAAGGCTTTTGCCGGTCAGCTTTATGTTGCTGTTATTTGTTCACTTTTTGCAGGTACAATTGGAACTCTGGTAGGATATGCCGTAAGTAAAAACCGCAGAAGCAAACCTGCCGCTTACGTAAACTCTGTAGCATTTCTTCCATATTTAATGCCGTCTCTTTCTGTTGGTGTTGCATTCCTTATTTTTGGAAAAACACTTTCAATTGGCGGAACATTCTTAATTCTTATGCTTACAGGAACTGTAAAATACATTCCTTTTGCAAGCCGAGCTTCTTTAAACTCTATGCTTCAGATTAGCGGCGAAATTGAAGAAGCTGCTGTTATTCAGGACATTCCGTGGGTAAAACGAATGTTCGGAATTATTATTCCAATCCAGAAAAGCTCAATCATTTCAAGTTTCCTTTTGCCGTTTATGACTTGTCTGCGTGAACTTACACTCTTTATGCTTTTGTGCGACCAGTTCAAGATTATGACAACTGCAATGGATTATTTTGATGAAATGGGACTTTATGCATTCTCAAGCGGAATGAACCTTATTCTCATTATTACAATTCTTTTATTTAATGCTCTTATTAATAAACTTACCGGTGCAAGCATCGACAAAGGCGTAGGAGGAAAATAATGCCACAAATTAAACTTACAAACGTTACAAAACGCTGGGGAAAATTCTACGGCGTAGACAGACTTAATCTTGTTATAGAAGATAACGCTTTTGTTACACTGCTCGGACCTTCTGGCTGTGGAAAAACAACAACACTCCGAATGATTGCAGGTCTTGAAACTCCAACTTCGGGCCGAATAGAAATTGGCGATACCATAGTTTACGACAGCGAGCTTGGAATAAATATTCCGGCTAACAAACGCAAAGTAGGATTCCTTTTCCAGAACTATGCGCTTTGGCCAAATATGACTGTTTATAAAAATATTTCATTTGGTCTAAGCAACATCTGCGAAGAAAAACCGGTTTACAATGAAGAATTAAAGATTCTTAAACGAATTACAGAAATCCTTGAAAATTCCGGAAAAGTTGTTTCTGTTCTTAATGAATGTCTTGATAAAAATGGCAAGGTTGATCAGGAAAAAGCCCTGATGAAGCTTATTGATACATTTGAAATTTCAATGAATACAGCAAAAACAATTTTTGGCTACGGACTTCACAAGAGTACTGATTATCCAAAAATTGCAAAAGAAATATCTGAAAAGCTGCTTTCAAAAATAAAAACTATTGAGCTTTTTAATAAAGACAAAGGCATTACATTTACAAAAGATTTTCAGCTTATTCAGGATGGAAAGCCTGTTGTAAAAAAACGCAAGCTTACAAATGAGGAAATTGATCTTGCAGTAAGAAAAGTTTCGCGTGTTGTAAAAATTGGAATGTTTATGGACCGCTACCCTGCAGAACTTTCCGGTGGACAGCAGCAGCGTGTTGCAATTGCAAGAACCCTGGCTCCGGAGCCAAGCGTACTCTTTATGGATGAACCGCTTTCTAACCTTGATGCAAAACTTCGTCTTGAAATGCGCTACGAACTTCAGAGACTTCACATTGAAACAGGAAGTACTTTTGTTTATGTAACTCATGACCAGATGGAAGCTATGACTCTTGCAACAAAAATCTGTCTTATAAACAACGGTGTGCTCCAGCAGTACGAACCGCCTCTTACAGTTTATAACAGACCAAACAATCTTTTTGTCGCAGACTTCGTAGGAAATCCTTCCATCAATTTTATAAATGCAAAAGGCATTCAGAATAATGATGGCACCATTTCCCTTAAGATTTTTGATGATTATTCCGTTACGTTTAAACCAAAAGAAGNNATTCTTAAAGAATGGTTTAAGCAGCGTGATGAAAAAATCATCATGAAAGAAATTGAAGAAAAGAAAAATGCAACAATTAAAGGTTATGTTGAAAAAGCAAATAAGGATGAAGTTTTCAAATATCCTGTAGCTAAGATAAACGACGAACAGGGCTTTGCAGAAAAAGAAGAACCTGAAATTTCTGATGGCGATTTTGTACTTGGAGTAAGACCTGAATTCCTAAAGCTTGGTGAAAACGGAATGTTCAACGTAGAAATCTGCGGTGCCATGCCTACCGGTCTTGAGTCAACAATTAAGAGCAAAGTTAAAGACTATCTGCTTACAAGTGTTGTGTTTGGCGGTGTAACTTACAAAATAGGTTCAACCCACTCCATCAGCTTTGACGGAACTGACATTCTTCTGTTCGACCGTAAAAGCGGCTGGTACATCACCAACGGAAGCATTTCAAAATAGATGCCCTTGCAGTTTTTGCGGGCAAGTTTTAGAATGCAACTCTCGAGGAATTTATGAAAACATTAGCTTCGCTTAACTACGGCATTGTTGGTCTTGGTATTATGGGCGGTTCCTTTGCCAAGTCCATTAGAAAAAATATTTTGAACAGTTCGGAAGCAACCGGAAAGATTCTTGTATGCAACAGAAGCACTCAGTGTCTTTCGCAGGCTGTTTCCGAAGGTATAGCAGACAAAACCTTTGAAAGCAAAAATGTAAGCGCAATGCTCCCAGAATGCGATGTTGTATTTATCTGCCTTTATCCGCATGCAACTCTTGATTTTCTTGCTGAACACAAGTCCGATTTTAAAAGCGGCGCAATTGTTACGGATATAAGCGGCGTAAAAGGCATTTTTGAAAAACGGCTTCCGGAAATTCTTAGAGAAGATGTTGATTTTATTATAGGACACCCTATGGCCGGTGGCGAAAAAGAAGGCTATGCTAATTCTAAGGCCGAATTCTTTTTAAACCGTAATTATATTCTTATTCCGCAGGCTTACAATAAGGACGAAAATTTAACGCTTATGCGCGACCTTGTTACTGCCATGGGATTTTCGCGCATTACAGAAACTACCTGCGACATTCACGATTACAAGATTGGCTTTACTTCTCAGCTTTGCCACGTAATTGCTTCAGCTCTTGTTGAAAGTGCTTCTGACGAAGGCATTACTGCATTTGGCGGCGGCAGCTTTGAAGATTTAACAAGAATTGCAATGATTAATGCTCCTCTTTGGACTGAACTTTTTATAAGCAACAAAGATAAGCTTGTAAACCACATTGAAAATTTTGAAAAGCAGCTGGAACTTTTTAAGAAATATATTAAAACTGAAGATTCTGAAAATCTTATTGAACTTCTTGAAGATACAAGACAAAAACGTATGCGTATGGGTTCTATAAGAACGGTAGCTAAGAATTAGCGATGGGAGCGGCGGAGCAGCTTTACTGC
>DEEV01000022.1:18422-29541 GCA_002350445.1 Treponema sp. UBA2869
TGAAGATGCCCTGCGACATTGAGCCTTGCGAAAGGGCGCAGAGCATCTGAAGGAAGCGGCTGACCGTTAGGGAACCGCGACCGTAGCGACCCGGGGCTGACTGAAAGGCAGACCCGTGGAATTTCCAGAGATTACTTAAAAATCTTTTTGAATTCACCAAGCAAAACATCTGTTTCGATTGAAGCATCCAAATCTGTGATTTTTCCTTTTTCCTTGTAGAAATTAATGAGCGGTTCTGTCTGCTCGCGGTAAACGTCCATTCGGTGAAGGATTGATTCCTGTTTGTCGTCATCGCGCTGATAGAGTTCTCCGCCACACTTGTCGCAAACACCTTCTACTTTTGGCTTAAGTGTAAGAACATTGTAATTTGCACCACAAGCTTTACAAACACGGCGTGTAGAAAGTCTGCGAATTACGATTTCGTCCTGAATTTCAAAATTTACAACTTTAATGTCTGAAACAAGTTTTTCGAGCATTTCTGCCTGTGGAATTGTGCGTGGGAATCCGTCAAGAATGTATCCGTTTTTGCAGTCATCCTGAGCAAGGCGGTCTTTTACAAGTTCAAAGGTAAGTTCATCGCTAACCAGAGAACCTGAATCGATAATTGCCTTAACTTTTACTCCGAGCGGTGTCTGAGCCTTAATATTTGCACGGAAAATGTCTCCTGTTGAAATATGCGGGATTTTATAATCTTCTGCAACTTTTACTGCAAGAGAACCTTTACCAGCTCCCGGTGGGCCTAAAAAAATGAAATTGTTCATTAGTGTTCCTCCATCGCGGCAAAAACCGCGCGATTCAATTATTCGTTAATATTTCCATTTTATTATGATTTGACGCTTGCCGCAAGTAATTTTTTTTCTTGACTTTAACCTTAAAATATCAATAAGTTATTTCTATAGATACTATAATGCGCGTCCGGGCGACCGCAGAAGCGTCATTTTTATTTAAATGGAGGATTTTAAATTGAGTAAATTTCCAAAATGGCTTACAGCCGTAATAATCCTTTTTATTGTTGGATTTTGTGCTTATTCTTGCACTGCAGGGCAGTATAACAAACTTGTTGCCCTCGAAGAAAATGTAGATTCTGCATGGGCTGATGTTCAGAATCAGTATCAACGCCGCCTGGATTTAATTCCAAATCTTGTTTCGACTGTAAAAGGTTACGCTAAACACGAAAACGAAGTTTTTACGAATATTTCAGAAGCTCGCGCAAGTGCCGGCGGGAAGATAAATGTAAACAGCGAGGTTCTTTCGGATCCAGACGCCTTTGAACGCTATCAAAAAGTTCAGGATAATCTTGGAGCAAGTCTGCAGCGTCTTTTAATGATTACAGAAAACTACCCTGCCCTTAAAGCTGATCAGAATTTTCTTGCTTTACAGGATCAGCTTGAGGGAACAGAAAACCGCATTACTGTTGCACGCAAACGCTACAACGATGCAGCAAAAACTTACAATGTAAAAATCAGAAGTTTCCCTGCAAGCATTATTGCAAACAGTAAAGGTTTTGAAAAAAAGGTTTATTTTACAGCTTCGCAGGAAGCTCAGAATGCTCCAAAAGTAGAATTCTAATATGACAGTAAAAACTCTTTTAAAAAAACTTAATCTTTCGCAGGAAGATTTTTCGGACGTAAAAAATGCGATTCAATCGGCAGAAAAAAATACGTCCGGAGAAATTCAGGTTGCCGTTACGGCGGAAAGCGCATCTTACTCTTTCTGGGAGTTGCTTTTTGCAAATGTTATGGCTTCGATTATAACAGCGGCCTTTATTCCTCTTGCAAATGATTTTAAGGCTTTCTATACAAAACTAAACTGGCAGTCATGTCCCGACTGGATTCTTCCTGTCTTTTTTCTCTGTCTGTATTTTATTTTTGTGATTTTCTTCTTTTATGTTTCAAATATTCCGTTTTTTGACAGGATTATTATTCCGGCCTTTGCAAAAAAACTTGCAGTTACACAAAGGGCAATGCGTTTTTTTGCAGAAAACGGAGTTTATGAAACAAAGGAACATTCCGGTATTTTAATTTTTGTTTCGTATCTTGAAAAACAGGTACGGATTATTGCTGACAAAGGAATTTCAGCAAAAATATCTGATGATTTATGGAATCTTATTGCTGATGAACTTGCTGAAAATTTTCACAACAAAAAATACACCGAAGCACTTGTAAATGCAGTTTCAAAATGCGGTGAACTTCTTGCAGAAAACTTTCCGGCTCAAAAAGATAATCCAAACGAACTTTCCGACTCGCTAATAATTCTGGAGGATTCTGAATGGCTTTAAAAAGATTTATTCTGCCAGTTTTTCTAAGTTTTCTTGTTTTTACGCAACAGGTTTTTGCGCTGTCTGTTCCAGAAGCATCCGGATACGTAAATGACAAAGCCGGAATTATGAATGCAAAATCACGAAATGAACTTAACGAATATCTTGCAAACCTTGATCAATCTACAGGAATTCAGATTGCAGTGCTTACTATAAATTCCCTGGAAAATAACAGTATTGAAGAATATTCTCTGAAAGTTGCAGAAAAATGGAAGCTTGGTAATAAAGAAAAAGATTCTGGAGCTTTGCTGCTTATTTCTATGAAAGAACATGCCGTAAGGATAGAAACTGGTGACGGTTTGGAAGGGATTCTTACCGATGCTAAATGCGGATTAATTATTCGTAATATAATTTCTCCGAATTTCAGGGAAGGAAAATATTCAGCCGGAATTGCCCTTGCCGTGCAAAATATGGCAGGCATTGCGCTTCAGGACGAATCGCTTATTTCTGGTTCTGTAAAAAAAGCAAATGATGACGATGATGATTTTCTTGGAACTGTCTACTTTATATTTTTTGCGTTTTTCTTTATAGTCTCTGTATGCTCTAGACGCGGACGCTTCCCAAGATGGCTCGTATATTCGCTGCTTTGGAACGGAGCATCATCCGGACACAGAAGTTCTGGTGGCGGTTCGTCGTTTTCGGGCTTTAGCGGTGGCGGCGGACATTTTAGCGGAGGCGGAGCAAGCGGAAAATGGTAATGATGAAGAAAACTAAAGTTTTCTTCATCGAGCAGTTTTGCAAAGCAAAACTGGCCACAGGTTGGGCATTTTCTTAATCTGGCAGTTTTGCTTTGCAAAACTGGCTGTTGTTTATGCATTTTTTCATAGAGCAGTTTTTTCGGAAAAAAACTCAGGAAGTAATAAATGGCACAATTAGAATGTAAAAATCTTTGCCTTGGATATAACTCTAACATCATTGTAAAAGACCTGAATTTTTCCATCAGCAAAGGCGACTATCTTTGTATTGTCGGCGATAATGGTTCCGGCAAAACAACACTTATTAAAACAATACTTCACCTTATAAAGCCAATTTCCGGCACAATTACGACCGGCGACGGACTTCTTCCAGACGAAATCAGCTATCTTCCGCAGCAGACAGATGTGCAGAGAGACTTCCCTGCCAGCGTACGCGAAATAGTTCTTTCAGGCTGCCAGTCACGATGCGGAAAACGACCTTTTTACACCCGCGAAGAAAAACAGCTTGCTGTAACGGCAATGGAAAAACTTGGCATTACATACCTTGAAAAAAGATGTTACCGTGAACTTTCCGGCGGACAGCAGCAGCGCACGCTTCTTGCCAGAGCCCTTTGCGCCGCACAAAAAATGCTTCTTTTAGACGAACCTGTAACAGGTCTTGATCCTGCAGCAACAGAAGAAATGTACGACCTTATAGAACAGCTTAACAAAACCGGAATAACAATCATTATGATTTCGCATGATATAGAAGCTGCCCTAAAACATGCAACCCACGTACTGCACATTGGCAATAAAATTTTCTTTGGAGACGTAAAAGATTATGATAGACACATTAATTCAGTACTTTAGTTTTCCATTTGTAAGATATGCATTCATAGTCGGAGTCCTTATTTCTCTATGTTCTTCACTGCTGGGAGTAACGCTCGTATTAAAACGCTTTTCTTTTATCGGCGACGGACTTTCGCACGTTGCTTTCGGAGCCTTGTGTATTGCAAGCGTACTTAATACTTTTTTAACTAACAAAATAAACAAACAAATCGACACAATGTACATTGTTCTCCCTGCAACAATAATCTGTGCAATTCTTCTGCTCAGAACAAGCAGGAACCGTAAAATTCAAGGAGATGCCGCCATCGCAATGGTTTCTGTGGCGTCCCTTGCTTTGGGCTACCTGCTTATGAACGTATTTTCCACATCAACAAACCTTACCGGCGACGTATGTACAACACTTTTCGGCTCAACCTCAATTCTCACATTAACAAAAGCAAAAGTCTGGCTCTGCACAATCCTTTCCATAATTGTAATTACCGCCTTTATAATCTTCTATAATAAAATCTTCTGCGTAACCTTTGACGAAAGTTTTGCTACCGCAGTTGGAACACACGCAAATGCCTATAACCTTGTACTTGCCATAATCATTGCCGTAATCATAGTTCTTGCAATGAACCTGGTTGGCTCGCTGCTTATTTCGGCGCTGGTAATTTTCCCAGCCCTTTCTGCAATGCGTATTTTCAAAAGCTTCCGCTCCGTAACAATCTGTTCAGCCTGCGTTTCTGTTATCTGCTCAATTTCTGGACTGCTTGTTTCAATTCTTACCGGAACTCCGGTTGGAAGCACCATCGTTGCCGTAGACCTTTGTGCCTTTCTGCTGTTTACAATTGCAGGTTTTGTTATAAAATAAGCACATGAAATTCTTTTCTTTTTTCAATAAAATTCGGGCGTTCCGGCTCCAGCAAAGCTGTCGCCGTCGGGCTCTTGCCAGATTGGCCATTCTGGCCTGCGGTGTCCTGGCGACGATCCCTAACGCATTTTTAAGCTGCAAAAAAAATCCAAATAATTCAGATTCAAATATAGAACAGACAATCACATTAACACTGCCTTCCGGTAAAGAACTGGAAGACATAGTCGAATCAATAAAAGAACGCCCGGTAGACAAAGATATTACAAACCTTACTGCAAACATGATGTATGCAGAAATCTTCAATATGATGGTTGAACCAGAAGGCTATCAAAACAAAATATTAAAGATAAAAGGACTTTTTCAGATTTACCCGGATGAACAGACTGGCGAAAGCTACTATTCAGTTTTAGTACCAGATGCAGCCGCATGCTGCCAGCAGGGCATAGAATTTATCTGCCCGCCGCAAACAAAATACCCCGAAGACTTTCCAGAAGTTGGCAAGGAATTTACAGTTACAGGTCTTTTTACAACAATTGAACTGGACGGCGGCATAACCTACAATTACCTCATCGCCCGCTCCCTGGAATTTTAACAGACAAAAAGTTTTGCTTTTGATATAATTTTAAGTATGGAAAATCTTTACTACGACTACGTAATTATTGGCGGTGGGGCTGCGGGGCTTGCATCAGGACAGTACGCCGCAAGAAGCGGGCTAAAAACCGTAATCATAGAATCTACAGCAGACGGCGGACAGCTTATGCAGATTACAGAACTGGAAAACTATCCTGGAGTTTTTCCGCAGGTTTCCGGAGCAGATTTAATAGAAACACTTCACAAACAGGCAGAAAGCTTTGGAGTTTCCTTTGAATCAGCCGCAGTAACTTCCATAGACAAGCAGAACGATCATTTTGTAACACAGACAAAAAATAAAACGTTCACATCAAAAGCACTTTTAATAGCAACGGGCGCAGTACATAGAAATCTTAATGTTCCGGGCGAAAAGGAACTTGCCGGATGCGGCGTTTCTTACTGTGCGGTTTGCGACGGACCATTTTTCCGCAATAAAAAAATTGTTGTAGTTGGTGGCGGCGACAGTGCATGCTCTGAAGCAATCTATCTTTCAGGATTTTCAAAAGATGTAAAAATAATTCACCGAAGGGATACTTTCCGCGCACAGCAGGCAATTGTAGATAAAATGATTTCTGCGGGAATAGAACCAGTTTATAATTCGGTTGTAAAAAGCATAAACGGAAACCAGAAAGTTGAATCAATAACACTGGAAAACGTTCAGTCAAACGAAACACAACAAATAGAATGCGATGCTGTGTTTATATTCGCAGGAATACTTCCTCAAACTGCTCTTGTAGAAATGCTTCCAAAAGATGAAGCAGGTTATATAAAAACCGATGAAAATATGCAGACCGTTGTTCCCGGACTTTTTGCAGCCGGAGACGTGCGTTCAAAGCCTTTCAGGCAGGTTGTTACAGCAGTAAGCGACGGTGCAGTTGCGGCTCATTCAGCAGCTGAATTTATAAGAAATTCAAAATAAGAAAAACATTATGACTTGCAGGATAAAACAAATTAAAACAAAAATCATTTCAACTTTCATTTTACTATTTGCATGGCAGGCATTTGCGCAGAACGTTACATTCTGGTCGGACTATCCAAATGATGAACTGGCAAAAATCATAACAGAACAAATGACTGATTCTGAACTGCTTTCTCAGACATTTATGTTCGGCTGGGCAGGCGCAGAACCTCCGGAACTTTTGTACCAGTGGGTTGACCGCGGACTCGGTAACGTAAAGGTTTTCGGCTGGAACACAGATGATATTCATCTTGTGGCAAAATCAATTTCGAGTCTTCAGAAAAGAGCAAACGACGGACGTTTTAAAATTCCGCTCTTTGTGGCAACAGACCAGGAAGGTGGCTGGATACGACACGTAAAAGGAGACACTTCAATTACACCGGGAAACATGGCAATTGGTGCGGCCGGCTACCCGGCAGACTCGTGGAAAACAGCCTTTTACATTTGCCGCGAAATAAAGGCTCTTGGAATTAACATGAATTTTGCGCCGACAATAGACCTTTTTACCGACCACAATTCAACAATTATAGGAACAAGAGCTTTCAGCGACGACCCGGATAAATCAGGAATTCTGGGAGCAGCTTTTGCTTCTGGCTCTATGGCTGCGGGGGTAATCCCAACAGTAAAACATTTTCCGGGACACGGAGACACAAACCTTGATTCTCACGGAAGACTTCCTGTTATAAACATAAGCTTTGACACTTTTAAAACACGCGAACTTGTACCTTATTATTATCTTATAAAAGAAAATGTTCCGGCTGTAATGTCTGGACACCTAAGCTTTCCACAGATTGAACAAAGCGGAGTTCCAGCTTCACTTTCAAAATATTTTCTTACAGATTTACTCAGAAATCAGCTTGGATACAAAGGCATAATCATTACGGATGATATGACAATGGTTGGCGCAACTTCCTACGCAGGCTCTCTCTCTGAAGCATTCCGAATGGCACTGTCTGCAGGAAACGACATTATTCTTTCTTCAACAACGGCACGCTTAAACGAAACTTTATGGACAAAAAATCTTGAATTAATGAGTTCAGATTCAACATTCCGCGAGCGCGTAAAAGATGCAGCGTACCGCGTAATAAAAGCAAAACTTGATTATTTTAAGAGCAGAAATGCAGCTCCTCTTTATCCGGATCCGGCAACAATAGATAATTATATTCCAGACCGCGAAGGCGAAAAATTCTTTCTGGAACAGGCTTGCCGTTCAATTACAATAGAAAAAAAAGGAAATATTCCTCTGACAGATTCAACAGACAAGAAAATTCTTTTACTGGGTTCAATGCAAAGCTTTTTTAACGAAGCAAAAAAACGTTTTAAGAATACAGGTGAATTCCGTTTTTCATACGAAATAGGACCTAACGAAACTCAATGGGTTTTAGACAATTTGCCGTCAACTGCAACAGGCTACGACACAGTCATAATATGCGTGTCGAACGAAAATCATAAAAAAATTGCAGAACTTTTTAAAGGCAGCGGAAAGCAGGTTATTATTCTTGCAACAATGTCTCCAGTCCTTGCAGAAAGCCTTGACTGGGCAGACACAGTGCTTTTAGGCTACAGCTGGCGCTGTGATTATTCACTTTCGGCAATGGTTTCTGCAATTGCAGGCGAATTTGAGCCGGAAGGAACAAAACCGTATAAAAACTAACTGAAATCTGGAATTTCGCGGATTTTGTTATATTTTGCATCGTAATTATGAGAATTCGGGCGTATTCCCAAAATGCGCTCGTTCTCTGCCGTAAGCTGAAGCTTAATCATTTCCTTAAAAACAGTCATTAATGGTTCAGGATCAACAGCTTTGTTGCAAAGACCGGCAGTTTGCATTTCCTTAATAAAATAATAGCAGCATTCTATTGTAGAAATATATTCCGGGCGAGGTTCATGCTTAAACGTAAAAATTGAACGGTAAGTTCCACTAAACGAAACCCGCGGAAGCTTAAGCAAAAACGGATTATGTTCAATCATCTTCCGCGAACAAAACCAGGTCGCATCCAGAATCAAAACCAGCAGCGTCCGCGCGGCAATTTCTTCTTTAAAACCCTGCTTCTGCGCTGTCCATGCGTCTTCGCCCGGATACATTAATACAGGAAAATAATGGCTGTCGTTCAAAAGTTCATTAAGCCTTGCATGATTCGCAAAATCAAGCCCAACAAGAATTTCTGAATCTTTAAGACTTATGTGAGCAAGGTTTCCGGTTCCGGTGCGCTGCCGCTTTGCTTCTTTTGGATGCATAAGAAAAACAAATTTAATATTTGTATCAAGTTCCTTTGTAAAACGACACAGGCACGAATTCTGCGGCTTAAAACATTTGTAACAGCGTTCACTCATAAATGAAGTGTAACATATCAAACGCATTTATAACAGTTGCCTTGAAAAAGCCTCCCGTCATGCCTTATATAGTCACTTTTTTAATTGAAATTAGTTTAAAAAACAGTAAAATGATATATGGAGGCGTGGGAAGTACTTAGAACGTTTCTTTTCACAAATTAAAAATATGAATTTAGCACATGACTATTTAGTTGAGGACAGAGAGTTTAAAGATTACGATGATTTTGCCAAAAACTGTCGCTTAAAGGCTCCTGAAAATTTCAACTTTGCCTACGACATCATAGATCGCTACGCACGCGAAGAACCAAATAAACGCGCTCTGGTATGGATTGACGATAACAGCGAAGAAGCTAAAGTTTTTTCTTTTGCAGATATTTCACGAGAATCAAAACGAGCTGCATACTGGCTTGTTCAAAAAGGAATTAAAAAAGGCGACATGGTAATGCTTATGCTGCGCCGCCGCTACGAATGGTGGTTTCTGCTTCCAGCTCTTCACAGAATTGGTGCAGTTGCAATTGCCGCTTCTGATCAGCTTCTTAAATCAGATATTGAATACCGTACAAATGCGGCAGAAGTTAAAATGATTATTTCTTATGATAATCCGCATGTTCAGGAAGAAATTGAAAAGGCTATGCCAAAATCACCAACAGTTAAGTATCTTGTAACAGTTGGACCAGACCGCAAAGGATGGGTAAGCTTCCACGAAGAATATGAAAAACTTGATCCAGAATTTCCACGTCCTGTTGGAGAAGCAGCAACTCACAATTCAGATCCAATGCTTATGTACTTTACTTCGGGAACTTCCGGTTATCCAAAAATGGTTCTGCACGATTTTACATATCCAATCGGTCACATTATTACTGCTAAATACTGGCACTGCGTTGTAGATGACGGTCTTCACCTTACAATTGCAGAAACGGGCTGGGCAAAGGCAAGCTGGGGTAAAATTTACGGCCAGTGGATTTGCGGAACAGCTCAGTTTGTTTACGATATGAATATGCTTAAGCCAGATAAGATGCTCACTTTAATTTCAAAATACGGACTTACAACATTCTGTGCGCCTCCTACAGTTTACCGCTTCCTTGTTCGTCAGGATCTTTCAAAATATGATTTAAGCAAATGCCGGCGCTTTTCTACAGCCGGAGAAGCTTTGAACGGCGAAGTTTATGATAAGTGGCTCGAAAAAACAGGGAAGAAAATTTACGAAGGCTACGGTCAGTCTGAATCAGCAGTAATCTGCGGAAACTTTATGGAATTCTCAGAAGTAAAACCTGGTTCTATGGGACGCCCTTCTCCAGCTTATCAAGTTGAAGTGTTAAATCCTAACGATAAACCGGTTCCAAACGGAGAACCTGGAGAACTTTGTATCCGCGTAGATAACGGACATCCGTTCGGATTGCTTACAGGTTACCACAAGGATATTGCACTTACAGCCGATGCATTTGACGGAGGATATTATCATACAGGTGATAATGTTTACCGCGATGACGACGGCTATATCTGGTTTGTCGGACGAAAAGACGATATCATCAAATCTTCCGGCTACCGAATCAGTCCGTTTGAAGTTGAATCAATTTTGCAAAAGCATCCTGCTGTAATGGAATGCGCTGTAACCGGCGTAGAAGATCCAAAACGCGGACAGGCTGTAAAAGCAACTATTGTACTTGTTCACGAATTCCAGAACAAAGATCCAAAAGAAATGGAACTTGAAATTGCAACCTTTGCAAAAGAAAATACAGCAATGTATAAATGCCCTCGCATTTACGAATTTGTAAAGGAACTTCCAAAAACTATCAGCGGAAAAATTCGCCGTGTAGAAATTCGCGAAAAAGACAAAGGTAAAGACGCAAATAAAATCAAGCAAGATTTCTAATAATGAATAAAAAAAGCCTGTTTTATTCCGCCATTCCGATTTTTCTGTTATCGTCGTGTTCAATAAAATACGATGTGTTTAAAAATGCAGAAGAAGAGGTTCCGGAATTTGTTTTTGAAAACACAAAGCTTGTTCGCTATGAAAATAACGAACCTGTTCTTGAACTTAGCGCACAAACTTTGGAACAATACAAAAACAAGTCCGAAATTTACGGGAAAAAAACAGGCTTTAAATCTTTTGAAGACGGCGAAGTAGACAACCAGGGCTCTTGTGATTATTTTTTTACAGACACAGACAAAGAACTTTATAAGCTGGCTGGGAATATTGAATTTCAGAATAAATCTGAAAACATGACCTTTTATGCAAACAAGCTTATGTGGGATTCTAAAACTGAACAGCTAACTGGCACAAAAAACGATTACGTAAGAATTCAAAAAGACGATGCAATTATTACAGGCAAAGGTTTTTCATCAAGCGGCATAAGCAAGAGCTTTGAATTTTCAGGCGAAGTTTCGGGTCAAATTGGAAAAGACAAAGATTCAGAAGAGCAATTGACTGAGGATGAAGCTGAAACAAAACTATCCGGAGGCGCAGAATGAAAAAGATTTTGATTTTTCTTGCGTTTCTTTCG
>DEEV01000022.1:29587-31195 GCA_002350445.1 Treponema sp. UBA2869
AGAATGACAGGTCGTGCAGGTGACGTTTCTTCGCGCACAGAACTGACTGGCAATGCGCAGGTAAAAACTTCTGTACTGGAAATTCAGTCAGATTCTATAGAACTTTACGGAAAAGAGTTCAGGTTTATAAAGGCGTCAGGCAAAGTTTCCGGTAAGAATCTTGAAACAAATATGACTTTTAACTGCGATGAACTTGAATACGACCGCGATACAAAAATTGCAACTTTAAGAGGAAATGTTTCGCTTGTAGACGTAGACAACGCCGTAACAGCACAGGCTCAGGTAATTGAATACGATCAGAATGCAGAAACTGCGGTTCTTCAGATTCAAATAAATCTGACACAAAAAGACAATATCTGTTCAGGCTCTTATGCAATTTATTACAAAAAAAGGCAGGTTCTGGAAATTTCGGGAAATGCTCAGGTAAAACAGGATGATGATGTTTTTCGTGCACAGCACATAACGCTTGATATGGAAACTCAAGACATAACGCTCGGTGGAAACGTAAAAGGTTCTATCATAGATAAAGAGGAACCTGAACCGGAAAAATCAACAGATACGTTAGAGGACGGCCCAGAAAATGATTAAAAAAGTCCGTGATAAGCTTTCAGAAAAACTTGAAGCAGCAAAAAAATTTTTTGAAAGTCAGGCTGGCTACGACGGCCGCTTTGATGACCTGCTGAATGACGATCCAAACAACAAGGAGCACATTCTTAGAGTTTCAAGTCTGTATAAACAATTCGGACATAAAAAGGTTGTACGCGGTGTAGAATTTTCTATGAAAATGGGAGAAGTTCTGGGACTTTTAGGACCCAACGGCGCCGGAAAAACAACAACATTTTACATGGTCGTAGGCTTTTACAAACCAACTGCCGGAGATGTTTTTTTAGACAATCACTGCATAACACAACTGCCTATGTACAAACGCTCCAGGCTTGGCATTTCTTATCTTCCGCAGGAACCTTCTGTTTTCAGAAAATTTACAGTAGAAGAAAACATCTGGGCTATTCTGGAAACAAGAACAGACCTAACCTACCAGCAGAAACGAGAAAAACTTGAACAGCTTATTGAAGAATTTTCTATAGGACGCATACGCAAGCAAAAAGCCTTTACGCTTTCGGGCGGTGAACGCCGCAGAACAGAAATTGCACGCTCGCTCGCAATGGAACCTAAATTTCTTTTACTTGATGAACCTTTTGCCGGTATAGATCCTATTGCCGTTGCAGACATAAAATCTATGATTCACTTGCTTTCAAAACGTGGAATTGGAATTCTTGTAACTGACCATAACGTACGAGACACTCTTGAAATTACAGACCGAGCCATAATCATAAATCAGGGAACTATTATAACTCAGGGTACAAAGGATGATATTCTTGCATCTGATCTTGCACGAGAAATCTACCTGGGAAAAGACTTTAGCATGTAAACTTTTAGACAAAAATATTTATATTGCAAATGTACTGTATTAAGACTTAGTATTTTTAATTTTTATATTTGGGCAAAAAAAAGACCGTCTGTTTTAGACGGTCTTTGCGGAGGAGCCGACTTGAACGGCCACGACTTGCGCCACAAGCACCTCAAGCTTGCGTGTCTACCAATTCCACC
>DEEV01000022.1:31237-33026 GCA_002350445.1 Treponema sp. UBA2869
ACTCGATTTTTTCTATTTTTTTAGCCTAATCCGCCAGCTTTAACCTGGAAATGGCTGAACTCCATAGAGAAGCTTGCGCGTCCCTGTGTTGCAGAACGAAGGTTTGTTGTAAAACCAAACATATTTGCCATTGGAGCCTGAGCGTGAATAATTTCGCCGGAAGATTTGCTGTCCTGCCCCATAATGCTTCCACCGCGCTGACTAAGCTGGCTGCCTGCCGGTCCAACAAATTCTTTTGGACATGAAATATCAACATTCATTACAGGTTCAAGAATTTCAGGTCCCGCTGCATTACATGCCTTGTCAAAAACCTGTGCGGCACAAGCTTCAAATGCAAACGGAGTCGAAGTAAGTTCGTCATAGACAATTTCTGTTACTGTAACACCAACTTCCGTACATGGATAACCGTAATTAATTCCAGATTCAAGAGAACTATGGAAGCCACTCTTAATTGCTTCAATAATTTCGTCAGGAATTTCTGCGGTACGTGCTGAAATTTCAAAGTTATTTCCAGAGCCTGTTTCGCGTTTTGAAACTGTAATTGAAAGTCCGGCTGTATTTTCTTTTCCGCCAAGTACGCGGCTGTAGCTTTCTGATGCAGAGGCTGTACCTTTTATAGACTCGCGGTAAGTAACCTGAGGAGCTCCTACGTTACACTTTACACCAAAATCATCTCGCATACGTGTAACAAGAACATCCAGATGAAGTTCTCCCATTCCACTTATAATAAGCTGACCAGTTTCTTCGTCTTCGTGACTTGTAAAGGTCGGGTCTTCGCGGCTAAGAATTTCAAGAGTTTCGTTCATCTTGTCTTTTTCGCTCATAGATTCCGGCTCAAGCGCAACAGAAATTACCGGCTGAGGGAATTTCGGCTGTTCAAGCAATACAGGGAAAGCTTCTGTTCCAACTGAATCGCCTGTTTGGGCAAGTTTTAGACCAATAAATACACCAATGTCACCCGCAGAAATTGAATCGCAAGGCTCACTCTTATTTGCATGCATACGAAGGATGCGGTTTACACGCTCGCGCTTTTTCTTGTTTACATTATAAATCTGAGATCCAGACTGAATTTTTCCTGAATACATGCGGACATAACACAACGGTCCCATTTCGCGGTCATACTGAATTTTAAACACAAGACCAAGAGCCATTTTTGAAGCATCGCAAGGAACTTCAAGTTCTTCTTCCGAGTCTTTTTTTACACGGATTCCTTTTGCAGGGGGAACATCTGTAGGACAAGGAAGATAATCAATTACTGCATCAATAAGCGGCTGAACACCCTGATTATGGCGAGCAGATCCCATTACAAATGGAACGAAAGTACGGTTGATAGTTCCCGCACGGATTGCCTTTTTGAGCTGCTCTACGCTGATTTCGCCGCCTTCAAGATAGATTTCCATCAAAGCGTCGTCACTGCCGGCAACTGTTTCTACCAGCTTTTCGCGCCATTCCTTTGCCTGATCGAGACGGCTTGCATCTACATCAGTTACATCAAAAGTTTCGCCTTCATCTTCTTCGTGCCAGCGGATTTCTTTCATATTAAGAAGGTCGATAACACCTTCAAAATCCTGGCCTTCGCCAATTGGAATCTGAAGTGCAAGACAATCTACACCGAATTTTTCGTGAACATCTTCCATTGAGCCAAAAAAGTCTGCACCAATGCGGTCCATTTTGTTCATAAAACAAAGGCGAGGAACCGAGAACTCATCGGCCTGCTTCCATACAGTTTCTGTCTGTGGCTGAACTCCGTCAACGGCACAAATAACTGCAACCGCACCATCTAGTACGC
>DEEV01000022.1:33133-38251 GCA_002350445.1 Treponema sp. UBA2869
TCCTGAGCCATCCAGTCCATTGTTGCCTGACCGTCGTCAATTTCACCAATCTTGTGAATTTTTCCAGTATAATAAAGAATACGTTCAGTTGTTGTTGTTTTTCCAGCATCTATATGCGCCATGATTCCGATGTTGCGCATTTTTTCCAAACTGTTAGCGGCCATTTTTAGCTCCGTCTGATAAAAATAAAATGAGAATATCTGATAATTATAGTGATTTTTGAGTGGTTTGAAAACCGCCCCGAATTTTCAAAGTATACATCAAGGCAAAAGCATCAAATGTAGCAGCTCTGAAAAATAGTATTAATAATTTTCTTTTAAGAACTTTTCAGTTTCCGCAAGCGTTGGCAGCGCCGGAATAGCACCGCGTTTTGTTACACAAAGTGATGCAACCGAGTTTGCAAAATTGATATCTGCGATCAGTTCGTCTTTTGAAAATTTCAATGGGTTTTCGCGGCGGGTAAGTCTGAACAATAGTCCACCGTTAAAGCTGTCACCAGCGCCGGTTGTATCAGCAACCTTAACCTTTGGAACGCCAATTGTGCCGGAACATTCTTCCCCTTGGCCACCTTTTGAAGAATAGAAAACACCTTTTGGACCAAGCGTAATCATCAAAAGTTTTACGCCTTCTGAATGGATTTTTGCAGCACCTTCTTCGCAAGTTACGTCACCAAACAAAAGGTTAAGTTCCTCGTCAGAAACCTTTACAATGT
Organism: Treponema sp. UBA2869; assembly: GCA_002350445.1. Lineage (GTDB taxonomy): Bacteria > Spirochaetota > Spirochaetia > Treponematales > Treponemataceae > Treponema_D. The sequence continues at coordinate 33,846 of DEEV01000022.1, forward strand.
CAGCATATTTCAAAAGGCTCTTAAGCTCTGTCATAGCGTCGATTCTTCCCTTCCACAGGTTTGCACGCCAATTCGGGTCGTAAGAAATGAGGCCGCCGGACTTTTTTACCACCTCGATTGCCTTCAAAGTAGCTGATTTTGCAGGTTCGTCTGTAAGCGAAAGCGAACCTACGTGAAGGATTTTTGTTTCCTGCAAAAGAGACATATCAAGGTCTTCTACAGAAAGCTGAGTGTCTGCACCCGGATTTCGGCAAAAAGAGAAGTTTCTCTCGCCGTTTGCATCCAGAGATACAAAAGCAAGTGTTGTGTGCTGAGTATCTGTAGTACACATTCCGCGAACATCAACGTTCAAATCTTTGAGGGTATTTTTCAAATCCTCGCCGAATGAATCACAGCCTGTCATTCCAACAAAGGCGGCCTTTCCGCCAAGCTTGGCAACGGCACACGCACAGTTGGCAGGTGCCCCGCCAGGGTTTTCCTCATAAATATTTTTTCCATCCGCAGTTTTGCCCGCGAAGGTAAAGTCAATTAAAATTTCTCCTAATGCTGTTACGTTCATAAAAATTCTCCTAAAAATATAAGCAACAATCAGCGGGTCCCAGCGACGGCGAAAAAATGAGGTCTCACCCCGTCTGCAGTCCCCTCCCCTCATTTTCCGCCTGCGTCCCACTGATTGTTTCCTAGTTATTTATCAGTTTCTCAAGCAAGGTAAACGTAACAGCTTCGGTGTTACTAACCTGCACGTCAGCTTCCTTCAGTGAACCGTCTGGGCTGATTCCCACAGCAGTCATGCCGCCTTTTTTAATTGCAGCCACGCCCGCCTCAGCATCTTCTACACCTACGCAGTCTGAATACCACGCGCCCGAAAGTTCAGCAGCCTCAAGGAAGATGTCTGCCTCAGGTTTTGCCTTCTGAACGCGGTTGGCATCAGCAATTCCCACAAATAAATCGCGGATTTTAAGCGCTTCCAAAATTGCAGGTGCATTTTTACTGGAACTTGCAAGCACAGCCGGAACCCCGTGCGCCTTCAAATCACCAAGCAGTTCCTTAATTCCAGGCAGAATATCGTCCGGTGTTAAAGTCTTCAAAAGTTCTTTATAACGCTCGTTTTTCCAGAAGCATTTTTCCGCCTTCTTTTCTGCCGTCCAGGTCACACCATTTTCGCGCAAAATCACCTCAAGCGATTCTTCTCGGCTAATTCCCAAAAGCATTTTGTTCATTTCTTCATCAAAACGAAGTCCCTCAGCATCTGCCATTTCCTTCCATGCCTTGTAATGAAGCGGTGCTGTATTTGTGATTACGCCATCCAGGTCAAAAAGCACGGCGCCAAGCTTTTTCTTAAGGCTGACAGCTTTTTCTTCGCCTTCTTTAAGTTCAAATTTCTGATTTCTATGAACAAGCGCAAGTTTTTTACCTTTACGAAGTTTATAAACTGCTTCGTCCTTAGTGATTTTTACATCAACTATACAGCCTTTAATCGCTAAAGAGAATTCCAGTCCCTTCCAGCTTTCTGGCAGCTTCGGATCAAAACTGAACACTCCGCCGTAATCACGGAAGCCTGCAAAACCGTAAACCGTACTCATCCAGCTTCCTGCCATACATGCAGTATGAATTCCGTCCCTACTGTTTCCGTTTACATCGTCAATATCCATGCGCACAGTCTGATTGTAATAATCAAAGGCTTTTTTTGTATCACAGGTTTCGTTCGCCATAATGCTCATAATCGAATAACTGAGTGACGAATCGCCGGTTGTATATTTCTGGTAATACTTAAAATTACGGATTTTTTCTGCCTTTGTAAAACGTCCGCTTAACAAAAACTGTGCCAGAACTAAATCAGGCTGCTTCAAAACCTTGTGACGGTAGATTTCCAGCGGATGATAGTGCATCAAAAGCGGATACATAGATTTTGGTGTATTTTCAAAATCCCAGTCGGCCTTATCTAGGAAGCTGTCATCCTGAGGATAAATGCCCATTTCCTTATCAAAAGGAATGTAGATATTTTCTGCAATATTTTTCCAGCTTGATTTTTCAGCCTCGCTGGCCTCTTTGCCAGAACGCGCCACAGAAATCTCAAGATTTTCGCGGGCCATAAAGTTTGTAAAAGCGTTATTGTTTACGATTGCAGTGTACTCGTCCGGGCCTGTTACATCGTTGATGCAGAATTTATTTCCCTTATGAGGAATAAAAGCGCCGAGGCTTTCCCACATGCGGGCAGTCTGAGCGCACATTTTTTCTACGGTTTTCTGGTCAAAACCAACATCATCGCCATGCGCATTCAAAAAGCGGTTCAGTGCAAAAATGATGTCTGCATCAATATGATACTGAGCTGTTCCTGCCGGGAAGTAAGCGCTTGTTTCTTCACCGTCAATTGTGCGCCATGGGTAGAGGGCACCTTTCAGATTAAGTTCAGCCGCACGCTCTTCTGCCTTTGGCAAAATGCGTCCGCGGTATTCAAGAAGTTTTTTTGCAACTTCCGGCATTGTATATGTAAATACCGGGCAAACATAGCTTTCTGTATCCCAGAAGAAATGGCCTTCGTAGCCTTCGCTTGTAAGTCCTTTTGCACCAATACTTGCCTTGCCTGTTCTGCTTGCCGACTGCAAAAGGTGGAACAGGCTGAAATGAAGTGCTTCTTCTGATTTTTCATCGCCGACAATTTTGATTTTTGCAACGTTCCAGAAGTCAGAAAGGAAGTTTTTCTGTTCGGTAACGGCAGCATCAAAACCTGCTGCTGCAAAAGCAGAACATTCTTTTTCTGCCTGAATTGCAAGAGAATATAAATCTCCGCCTTCAGCTTCACTTTTCCAGCAGTAAGAAATGTATTTTTCTAAGATAATTTCTTTCCCTGGCTGCAAACTTGCCTTTGTAAAAACATACGGAATTTCCGAATTTTCAAACGAAAATCCTTCATTTCTAACTAATTTCTGCAAATTCCCATCGATTTTAACAAAATTCTTTACATTTCCTGCTAAAAAAAGTCCGGATTTTGCTGTTTTTGCAGTAAAACAAATTGTACCGTTTTTTTCTAAATCTACAGAGTTTGAAAGAATTTCCAGCGGTTTGTGACGGAATTTTGCCCCGATTCTTGGGTCATCTTCTGCAAGAATATTCCCGGTTGTAATATCAACGGCACTTGCAATTTCAATTTCAGCCACAGAATTTCCGGTATTTTTTACGCAATAACGGATTGCAGCGCAGTCTGAATGAACAAACGAGACAAGACGCTCGCTGTGAAGATGGATCCTGCTGTCGCCATTGCTCCAGTCACATTCGCGGGTAAGAAAGCCTTTTTCCAAATCTGTACTCAAAGTGTTAGAAACGCATTTTCCGCTGCTTCCGTCAATTGCAAACGCCTTTCCGTTTACACAAAGTTCAATTCGTTTTGCATCCGGCAGGTTTAAAATCGTTTCGTGATTTTTTGCATAGCCGTAAGCATTTTCTCCGTAGAGAATTGTTTCCTTATCAAAAAAGCCGTTTATGTAAGTTCCCTTGTGGAAAGTTCCGGCTTTTTCTTCTGTATCACCGCGCATACCGATGTTGCCGTTACCCATAGTAAAAAGAGTCTCGTTGCGCTGAACATTGTTTTTACCAAATTTATCCGTTGAAAAAATCATAGTTTTCCTTAAAATTACATTTTACACAAAGGTCAGGCGAACTAACAGTTGTAGTTTGCCTTACGACCTTTGTAAATCCTCAGAAAGCCAGCGTACCTCGTAAGGTCCAAGCGACTGAGAAAAATAGTTTTCGTAAGTTTTTCCTGTGAGCAAATCTTTACTTTCTTTTGCCCACGCATCAATTTTAAAGTTTGCAGGTCGTTCGCTGAAATTTGCAATAACGTGGATTGTTCCGCGTCGGTAAGCAAAAACGGCAGGATCCTGCACGTCGTAGAAGGAAATTTCACTTCCGCCAAAAAGCTTTTCCTTCTTGCGAACCTTAATTGCCTTCTTTAAGAAATCATTTACTTCCTTCTGAGCTGGAATAAGTTTTCCGTTCCAGTCAGTTTTAATTCGGTGAACCCAGCGTGAATCATCCTTCTTTTCATCACGATCGCGGTAAGAATAATCATTGAAAACAGCTTTTTCATCACCAGCGTACAAAAGCGGAATTCCCGGAAGTGCAAGAACAACCGCATACATCATTTTAAGGCGCGCAATCGCCATTTTTTCGAGCAAATCATTTTTAAGTTTTTCTGCCTGCTCAAGACCGGCAAGACTCGCCATTGTTCCGCAGATACGGCAGTCACCTGTTGTAGGATTCAGCTGGAAAGGTTCTCCGGCACTGAATGTTCCTTCAAAGCGGCCTGTAAAAAAGCGGTTCAAGAACTGGCGGTGCTGGAATCCGTTAATTCCAAGCTCTGCAGCATCTTCATCACTAAAAGTCCAGCCGATATCATCGTGGCAGCG
>DEEV01000022.1:38297-38776 GCA_002350445.1 Treponema sp. UBA2869
CGGATATAATTTACCCAGGTACAGTCGCCAGGAATATACCAGCGGCGTCTAAGAGAAAGATTTAACAAACGTGTGTCGCGGGTAGCTACCGTTGACCACAAAAGCGCCATCTGAAGCGGGTTATAGCTCAAGGCACATTCATCTTTGTGAATATACTGAACAACCTGATCAGGATGAACAATAGCTTCGCTCTTGAATACAAGTGAAGGACACGCAATGCGCGCAACATACTGGAATGCCTTAATCAAAGTGTGTGCCTTAGGAAGGCTTTCGCAAACAGTGCCCTTTTCCTTCCATACAAAGGCNNGAGCGTCCAGACGAAGAACATCTACACCAAGATTTGCAATGCTAAGCATTTCCTCGCACATTGCCAAAAAGACTTCCGGGTTAGAATAATTCAAATCCCACTGAAATGAGTTGAAGGTTGTCCACACCCAGATATCCTGTTTTTCCAGATAGGTAAAAGAGCCTCGGCGCAC
>DEEV01000022.1:38915-40007 GCA_002350445.1 Treponema sp. UBA2869
CTTGTATGATTGAAAACAAAGTCCAGAACAAGGCGGATTCCTTTTTTGTGGAATTCGTCTGCTAGGAACTTCAAATCTTCAATTGTTCCCAGACGAGGCTGAACTTTTCTGTATGAGCTGATGGCATAACCGCCGTCATTTTCACCCTTAGGGCAATCAAACAGCGGCATAAGGTGAACATAATTAACACCCAGCTCTTCAAAATACGGAATTTTTTCTACAAGAGAGCGAAGATTTCCGGCAAACAAATCAACATAGAGCATCATGCCCACAGTTTTTTCGCTCTGATACCAGAAATTCTTTCCTTCTCCAGCCTGTTTTATGGCCTCTTTATCAAGTGCAAGAAGCGGTTTTGACCTCTCCTTATTTGCATCCGACATAATTTTTTCCAGACGATTCAAAATCTGGTAAAAATCCCAGCGTTTTCCGTACAGGCTGAAAAGCAGCTCTGTAAGATTAGCCATATTCTGTTCAAGTTGAGTGTTATACATCTTATTAACCCTTTACCGAACCAGCCAAAAGTCCGCGTACAAAGAATTTCTGCAAACCAAGGAATACGCCTAAAGGCAGAATCAAAGAAACAAAAGCACCGGCTGTAAGCAAATGCCAGTCTGTTCCTCGGGTTCCGGCCATATTCATAAGGCGTACAGTTACAACTTCAAGTTTTTGTCCGGCACCGCTAAGGAATACCAGGGCAACAAGCATATCATTCCAAACCCAGATAAACTGGAAAATTGCAAATGAAGCAATTGCAGGAATACTCAAAGGAAGAATCAGGCGTACAAAAGTTGTAAAATGGCTTGCCCCGTCAATAAATGCTGACTCCAAAATTGAGCGAGGCAGGCTTGAAATGTAGTTAAACATCATGTATGTGGCAAGTGGAAGGCCAAAACCTGCATGTGCAAGCCAGATACCTAAATAAGAACCGTTCAATCCGATTTTGTTGTAGTCGCGCAAAATCGGAATTAATGAAATCTGAAGTGGAACTACCAGCAAAGCAATAATCATTGCAAGAAGAATTCCACGTCCCTTGAAGTTAAGCCATGCAAAACCGTAAGCGGCCGCAGCAGCAATAAAAATCGGGATGATTAC
>DEEV01000022.1:40055-53666 GCA_002350445.1 Treponema sp. UBA2869
AAGAAATGCACTGAGCATTGTTGCGCCACGGATTGCACTTGTACCTCCAGCGGCGTTTCCTACGCTGTAGCGCTGACCAAACAAAACCTGATTGTAATTATCAAGTGTAAACTCTTTTATTGTTTCAAAAGCTTTCCACCATCCGGTAGAGTTTGTTGCATCTGCAGTTCTAAACGATGTAATGAAAATTCCTATTGTCGGAATAGTCCAGATAAGACAGATTATTATAAGAATGCCTGTTACAACTATTCCATTTATTGAAATTCTTGAATCTTTATTTTTAGAGTTAATCATTTGANNTGAATGAAGTAATGAAAATACCGATTGTCGGAACTGTCCACATAAGACAGATTGCAACTAAAACTGCTGTTATGATAATACCGTTTAAGGTGATTTTAGAATCGCTCTTATTCATCATTTGAATACCTCCTTATCCTTGAATTCCTTGAGGTTGTAGTAAATTACAGGGCTTACTGCGATCAAAATCAGAATAGCGATTGCAGAACCGCGTCCGTAATGCAGGAATTTAAACATCTGTTTGTACTGCTGAGAAGCAAGAACTTCTGTACCGTACAAACCGTTTGTCATAGAGAATACAATATCAAAACACTTCAATGCAGCAAGGAAAATTGTTGTAGAAACACTTATAATGGAAGAGCGGATATTAGGAATAATAATCTGAATTAAAATCCTGAATTCACCGGCACCATCAATACGGGCAGCTTCAATCATATCTTCTGGAACGGCCTTCAAAGCAGCAGAAAGGACAACAAGAGCAAAACCTGTCTGGAGCCATACAAATATTACAATAAGGAATAAACTGTTCCATGGCATTTTACCAAGCCAGTTCTGCGGCTGACCGCCCATTGCAACAATCATTGAGTTTAAAAGACCAATTTGTTCGCTTCCAACAGGGCGATATGCATACATAAACTTAAAGATAACGCCCGCTCCAACCATGGAAATTGCCATTGGAAGGAAAATAAAAGTTTTTGCAGTTTTTTCAATATAACTTCTTTCAGCTAAAATTGCTGTAATCAAACCAGTCAGAACACTAAAGGCAGTTCCAAAGAAAAGCCAGATTACAGTATTTCTTATTGAAACCAGCATTGTTCTGTCTGTAAAAAGATATTTATAGTTTTCAAACCATACAAAATGCTCAGATTTTTTATCTAAAAAGCTTAATCCTAAAGAACGAATTGTTGGAATAAGCAGGTACCAGCCCATAATCAATACGGCCGGAGCAATAAAAATATAAGGAACTATCTTGTTGTAAATCTTTGAATTAAAATTCTGAGCAATAAGATTCAAAGAATAAAAAAGAAGTCCCACACTGGCAATGCCCCATACAACGGCAACAAAGGTTGTAAGAATCTGATTCAAAACATTTGCACGCAGCGTAAAAAAACCGCCAAGCATAACAAGCGCAGTGCAGCAAACAACGCCAATTGTTTTTATAATTCCAGATTTATCTGTCATATTACCTCACATACGCGCCCACTGCGCGCAACTTTGAAAAAATCCCTGCTTGAATAACACTGTCAGACAGGCAGGGATTTTTATTAGTCAAGCAGCACTAAAGAATTATCTTGGCCAGCTCTCTTCAATATTTCTAAGACAAGTAGCAGAATCTTCGGCACCACTTACATAGTTAACCATTCCTGTCCAGAAAGTACCTGCTCCAACTTCTGCAGGCATCAAGTCAGATGCATCAAAGCGGAATACAGTTGCATTTACAAGAATCTTAGCAATATCGCGTTCAAGACTGTTTCCATAATCAGTGAAATTCTGATTTCTGTGAGGGAACAAAGCACCACCAATTCTTGCCCAAGGAGCACAAGATTCCCAAGTTGTAAGGAATTCAAGGAATTCATCTACACCAGCCTTATTGCTGAATTTAACAAACTGGTCACCACCACCAAGCACTGGAGTTCCCCATTTTTCATCAACAGAAGGAAGTGCAAAAAGTCCTACACGATTTTCAAGGTCAGCCTGAACATCTTCCTGCATAAATCCAGTAATAAAGTTACCCTGCATGTTCATCATAGCTTTTGGAGATTTTTCATAAATAGGTTTAATTGAATCACCGTAGTTGCTTGTAAGAATATTTGATGAACCACCGTAAACATATTTATTGTTAAGCCAGATTTCACCACAAGTATCCAAAGCCTTCTTTACAGCAGGATCATTGAATGCAATTTCATGATTTACCCATTTATCGTAAACTTCTGGACCAGCTGTACGGAGCATCATGTTTTCAAGCCAGTCTGTTCCAGGCCAACCAGAAGCAGCACCAGATTCAAAACCAACTGTCCATGGAGTATCTCCATTAGCAACCATTTTATCCATCAAAGCCTTAAGCTCTGACCATGTTTTAGGAACTGAATATCCTTTAGATTTCCAGTATGGCTTGTTGTACCATACAAAACTCTTTGCATTTACACGATGGAATACGCCGTAAGTTTTTCCGTCATCTGCAGAACCAAGGTCTTTCCAAACAGGAGCATAGTTTTTTTCAATTGCATTAATAACCTTTGATCCGAGAGGTTTAATATAACCTTTTGCAGCAAAGTTTTTCATCATACCAGGCTGTGGCAAAGCTGCAATATCAGGCGGAGTACCAGCTTCTGCCTGAACCTGAATCTGAGTTTCAAACTCTGGACTTCCCTCGTAAATTACATTGTACTCAGGGTGTTTTTCATTGAAGATTTTTATAATTTCTTCAAAACGAGCAGCTTCCTCACCACGGAATGCACCAAATACAAGAATGTTTTTGTCAGCTGCTTTTGCTGTTGAATCTGCTTTTTTTGAACATCCTGTTAAAGATGCAAGTAAAGCAGCGCCACATAAACCTATAAGGGCTATTTTTTTCATAATCCGACCTCCTAACTTAGCGGATATTTTTTAAATATGTAAAGAACAGCATTCCTCTGTTCATCACTAACAAGTTGTGTTCCTTTCCACTACATGCAGTGGAAGCTTGACCATAATTGCAGACTTACCAGGCTTTTTTATACGTTCAAGAATCTGTAAAGCAGCCTGTCTTCCAGACTCTTCAAGATTCTGATCAATAGAGCTGAGTCCCACATACTGCGAAATATCAATGTCATCAAAACCAAGTATCTTTACCTGCTCAGGACACTTAATTCCCTTTTCTCTTGCAAGATACAAAAATCTGGTTGCAATTAAATCACTGGAACAGAATACACAATCAAGAGTTTCTGTCTGACTAAGGAAGCTATTAATTCCGGCATCAAGCTTATCTTCAGAAAAATCACCAAGCCAGCAATTATTTTCCTTAAGTTCGACACCTTTATCTTCAAAATATTTTTTAAAGCCTTTTAAGCGCTCTTCGGTTGCAGGAACTGAATAATCAAGATATGAACTTTCGCCTATAAATCCGGGATTTCTACAACCCAAATTATAAAAATATTCGGCAGCGATTTTTCCGCCTTTTTTGTTATCAATTTCGATACAGTCAAAATCGTCATAAGTCTGTTCAACAAAACAAACCGGAAAACCTGAAGTTTTTAAAAGCTCCTGCATCTGATTATTAAGCTTAACACAAAGCAGAATCAGACCATCTACTCGCTTTTGGGCAACAAGGCTTGTAACGTAGTTATTAAGTTCTTCACTTGTATCAATTGAATAAATAACAAGTTCGTAATGTTCCGATGCAAGCACTTCGGTAATTCCACGCAGACGCTGCATAAATGAAGGCTGTGTAAAAAAAGGTGCAATTACAGCAATTTTTTTATAGGTTTTACGTGCGTTAATTACTGCATCAGCTTTTGGTACAAAATTAAGTTCTTTAATGATATTTAGAACATGATTACGTTTATCTTCCCCAACAAGTTCCGGAGAATTTAAAACACGACTTACAGTNNAGGACTAACACCGGCTTTTTTTGCGACATCGTAAATTGTAACCTGACCTGAACTAACCAAAACAAACCTCTTTATATTATTCCAGCGGATTTAAAACCAGCTTTTACAAGCGCTGAAACCGCTTTCATAAAACTAGTTACATTTTACAGTCTTTTATCGGTTTGTCAAATTTTTTTTAAAGAATTTTTATAAATTTTGATGAATATTTTGATAAAAGTGATCTTTTCGAACTTTTTTTGCTGCCAAAAAGGATTTTTTCTGAAAATTTACGAGAAATTCTATGCGTTAAAAACAAAAATGCCCCGAAATTTTCCTAAGAAGATTCAGGGCATCATTCAATTAAAAAGGTATTTTAAGACACTAAAATTCACTTATTTCAGAAAATTCAAAGCCGCCGTCTATAAGTGCTGTCAACAAAAGTTCAATGTATTTATACATTGAGTCATTGAATTCACCGCCGGAATATCCAACCGAAACCGGAACAATTCCGCCACCGCTCTGTTTAAGCTTTGTGTAAATTTCGGTAATTCTTTTTTCTACGCTTTTGCCTGTAAAATCCAAATCAGAGAAAATATACTGCGGATTTACATATTCATAACCGCTGTTCTGTGCAAATTTTATAATTTCCGGTGAAACACTGTAGCCGGGCGCATGCCAGAACAAAACAAGTTCCTTTTTTGTAACATCATAAAATTCGTCTTCGTTACGGGCAAGTCCGCGCGTAATAAAATCTTCATCAATTATAAAACTGTTTTCAGTAAGATTTGCAGGGGTAAAGAACATTGATGCACATTCAAATCCGTTGGCAGCAATCTGTTTTGTTTCAGAAGGATATCGTCTTATAAATTCACCGTTTATAAAGAAAGTTCCTTTTGCATTGTATTTTTTTAGTGAATAAAGAATTTTGGATAGTCCGTCAGAATTGTCCAGCGCATCAAACACAAAAGCAACCTTTGCATTTTCTCCTGTCTTTTCCATTGTTTCGGGGAACATTGGCTTTGTAACAGACTTACCCTGCAGAGTTCTTATGTAAAGCGCATTTTCAAATTTCTTATTCTGAGTTGTGCTTGTAAAAATTCTATACTTTCCGTTTTGATTTTTCTGCTTTAAGTTTTCAATAATCGGAATTGTTTTTTCCCAGAGTCCTGTATCAAAAGTGTATTTGTAGTAATAGCCGGAACCGGTTTCTGCAATTACAGAATAATTCGAAGCATCCCAATAAGCGGCCGTTGCAGAAGAAAGCGTTACAATATCAACTGTATTTTTTGCAAGATTCCATTTTCTAATTGAACGCTCGCCGCCGACATATAAAACATCAGGGCTTATCCACAAAGCCGAAATGATTTTTTCTCCCGAAAGTTCAGCCGAACGTTTCCAGGTATTAATATCATAAATCATGATTGTAGAACCGGCGTAAAAAGCAACTTTTTTGCCGTCTGGCGAGGTGAACGGCCTGCCGGAATCCTGAATTTCGAGCATCTGCTGAACTTTATCTGTAATGCGATAAACCGAGGCCTTTTCAAATTTGCCATCATACGGAAGTTTTTCCTGCCATAAAACAGGATTTCCATAGCTGTCCCAGAAAACATAAGAATCAATAAGTGACGCTGATGAATCTGTATATGGACGAGAATAAACAACATCCATATAATCACAGGAAAGACTTGTAACTTTAAGGAAAGAAAAAAGCCTGTTATTCTGCATTACAAAACACTCTGTTGCATCGCTGTTTGCAGAAAATTTATCGGTTTTTGGATTAAACTTGAACGGAAGGCGCCCCATTGCCTTTCCCTGCCCGATTATCCCAGAATAAAGTCCAAGTGTATAAAGTTCCTTTGTGTTGATTTTATACAAAAGATAATCGTCGATATAAGCAAGGCAGCGTTCAGAACCCCACGAAATTGAATTTATACTTCCGCGTCCGATTCTACGGTATTTTTCATCAATTTCAATACCCGAAACAACAGCTTCCGGATTACAGAAATAAAGGATTCCGCGCTTTTCGTATACCAGAACAGAGCTGTCTGGAGCCCATTTTGCAGGAATATTATAAAAAGTATTAAGTACGTTCTCACAAAGAATTGATTTTTTTCCGTTTTCAACATTTTCCAGCACAAGGCAACCGCTGCAAAGACTTGTGCGCTCTATTTTACAGAACCATTTTCCGTCAGGACTAACCATGTAAGGTGCAACAGAAACAGAATTTACCGGCATCTTATCATAAACCTGAATCCATTCCAGTTTGTCTTTATCAAGTACATAACGGGCAGTTCCGTAGCGGTTTCTTATTTGAAGGATATTTCCGCCTGAAAGAATTTCCATCTGCTCAGGATAACATGTAAGAACCTGAGGCTTTTTTTCCGGCATTCCGTTTGTAAGCTTTGTATAAAACAGAGTTTTATAAGGATTTGTTCCCGCAACATCCTGCTTTACAGTAAAAAGAACTTCATCATTAAGGTTCAAGTCGCAGTTTATAAAAGAAACTCCTGCAAACAAAGGAAGAGAACTTAATACTACAGCCAGAATCAGAATGCCGATTTTTTTCATTTTGCCATCTCCGCGCTCAGCACAAGAACAGACAAATCTTTTTCAAGTTCATCAAGCTGGGCTTCCATGTGCTCCAGTCTGTTCCGCTGAGAATTTTTCTGTACTTCAATATATTTTTTATAAAGAAGCTCAAAAGATTCATCATCTTCTCGGGTTGTCCTTGATTTTCCGCACCAAGGACAAAAATAAAACTTACTTTCAATTGTTCTTCCACAGTCTTTGCAGATTACCATTTTTACTCACCTTTTTATATTTATTTTAAGATTGTCATTGGGTCTATCATTTTTCCATTTTTATAAACAGTAAAATGAAGATGTGGACCTGTAGAATATCCTGTTGAACCAACCAGCCCTATTCTTGTTCCCTGACTTATCCATTGTCCTTTTGATACTATTATTTTTGACATATGTGCGTACAAAGTCTGATAACCATTTCCGTGATCAATAATCACATAATTTCCATAAACACGGTTAATTCCTGTTGTAGAAATTTTACCGCTCATTGCAGCAACAACAGGAGTTCCTGTCGGGCAAGCCATATCTGTGCCCGTGTGGAAAGACCTTACATTCGCAATAGGATCTATTCGCCAGCCGTAAGGAGAAGTCCAGCGGAATTTTGCCTGAATAGGAATAATAAAGCGGTCGCCCATTGCAGTTTTAAGAGTTTTCTGGTCAAGAGAAGCGCCAGGAAGGAAAAGCTGCTGACCTTTTGTAAGAGTTTCTGAATAAAGTTCGTTTACATCAAGAAGTGCATCAAGTCTTATGCCGTTTTTCTTTACAATTCCGTCTAAAGTGTCTCCAGGTTTTACCGTATAAACAATTCCATCAATTGAAGGAATTTTTAGCTTCTGACCAGCCGCAAGCTGACGAACATTACCAATATCATTTACCGAAATAAGTGTAGAAATATTTGTAAGCCCAAATTTACGCGCAATGCCGCTGATTGTATCACCGGATTTTACTGTATAATTCTGATAAGTTACCGGCTGTGTAAATTCCTGCACTTTAGAAACTGAATCAGAATTAAAGATTTTTCCAGATTCATCATAATCAACAGTTCCTTCAAGCGCAAATGATGCCATAAGTTTGTTTAATACTTCCAGAGAGTCTTCGCTTGGAAGGGAAATTGCACCAGTAAAATTTATAAACCTGTAAGCTGCTTTATAAATTCCAAAACCTGCCGCAACAAGAGCTGCCGAAATTAAAAATACAGAAAAGCAGCGTTTAGAATTATCATAAATGTAATCCTGAACAAGGGTAACTGAATGGCCGACTATTGTAAGCAAACTTTTTATATTAAACGGCTTACGAACTTTCTGTACATCAAAGCTTTTAAGTTCTGGAGAAAAAGGCTGATATGTAAAAGTTTTTTCTGTTGAAAAAATATGAGGACGTTTTTTAAGTGTAGAAAACTTTGGAATTACAGAAGAAATTCCGTTTGAAAATGCCGAAAAATCAGGCATAACAAATTTTCTGCTTCTTGAACTTTTACCAACGTAACTTATTATTTCCATATTTGAATCATCGGAAAAAAAATCATCACATATTAGAAATAAAATCGATTCTATAGAAATTTTAGCAAAATGGGAGTATATTTATAGAAGGTAATGCCATCAATCTTACAGTGTCTGACAATCAGGATTTAGAGTGAATAATTTTTATAAACTGAAACGTACAATTATCTTTTTTATTCTCTGCGCAGTTCTTATCATTATGATTCTTGTAAAGTATGCAAAGCTTTCGATTATGCCTGTATCGCCAATTGCAAAGAACAAGACAGAAGTTGAACGCGGCTCTATTGTAGACCGTTCAGGTTTCCCGCTTGCGGTTCAAACAAATTTTTACCACGTCGGCGTTTCTGTAAAAAACATTAGGGATAATGCAAAATTAAAAGAATCTTTTGCAGAAAAAATGGCTCCAGCCCTTGAAATGACGGCGCCAGAAATTCTTGCGATTTTAAACACCAGCAAAAGTTTTGTATACCTGCGAAAAAAAGTAACTCCAACAATGTTCAGTGATGTAAAAAAAATCACAACGGAAAACGGATATAACTTTGTAAGTTTTGAAAAAATTCCAGGACGAAATTATCCAAACCACGCACTGGCTTCTCAGCTTATTGGTTATATGGGTGATGACGGAAAAGGTCTTGCAGGAATAGAATTTTCACAGCAGGAAATTCTTCAGCCGCAGGCAATGGCCGGCGACGAAGAACCACCTCAGAGCAAGAATATTTTTCTTAGTATAGATGCAAACCTTCAGTACAAGCTTGAACAGATTGCAGGCAAAACAATGAAAAACACAGGTGCCGAATGCATGATGCTTATTGCGGCCGACAGCAGAACCGGTGAAATTCTTTCTTATATTTCGCTTCCGTCAGCAGATTTAAATGAGTACGGTTCTTCTTCTATGGAAGCAAAAATTGACCTGCCTGCCATGTCCGCTTATGAGCCTGGTTCTGTATTCAAGATTTTCACAGTTGGAATTGTTTACGACCAGCACGGCATATCTCCAAATGATAGTTTCTACTGCGACGGAATGTACGAAAAACGCCTTGCCAGCGGAGAAACAGTCCGCATAAAATGTCTTGAACATCACGGATGGTGTACTCCACGCGACGGTCTGCGCTATTCCTGCAACGATGTTCTTGGTCAGATAAGCGACAGAATAAACGAAGATGATTTTATAACCAGAATCCGAATGCTGGGTTTTGGTTCAAGAACAGACGTAGAACTTGCAGGAGAAACGGCAGGCTCTGTAAAAGATCCTGGAAGCAGACTCTGGTCTGCACGTTCAAAACCGACTATAGCAATTGGACAGGAAATAAGCGTTTCGGCACTTCAGATGGTTCAGGCAGCAACAGCAATTGCAAACTCGGGTGTTCCGGTAAAGCTTACATTTATTCACAAAATTACAAATAAGGACGGTTCAGTTTATTTTGAACACGAGCCAGTCCTTAAAAACCGCGTAATGTCAAAAGAAGCGGCAGATTACGTTTTAAGCTGCATGGAAACTACAGCAACACAGGGAACCGGTTCCCGCGCAAATTTAAGAGATGTTGCAATTGGTGTAAAAACAGGAACTGCACAGATGGCAGACAAAGACAAGGGCGGTTATTCAGACACAGACTTTCTTTCAAGCTGTATGGCCATTTTCCCGGTTGATGACCCGCAGATTGTTCTTTACATTGTAGTAGAAAAAGCTAAAGGCGAAACTTACGGTGGACGAATTGTAGCACCGGTAATTGGAGAAGCAGCCGATATCATAATTGATCATCTTGGAATGAGCCGTGGCGGAGCTGCAAGCCTTGAACACAGCGGAGTTATAAAACTGTCCTCATCATCATCTATTAATATTGGCTCTGAGGTTCCAGACTTTACAGGAAAATCTAAAAAAGATTTGCTTCCTCTTTTGGAACGCACAGACATCCACTTTAATATTAACGGAAGCGGCTGGGTAAAAAGCCAGAATCCGCCGCCAGGCACAAAAATTACGGAGAACATGATAATTGAACTCAATCTGGAATCGTAATATACAGGCGTTCAAAAATCGTTTTCCTTCTCTTACACTTATTTATCACCGTTTTGTAAATAAAAGTGATTTTCATTTTAATTTTTGGGAAATAAGTACCGCAAAAGACGGAAATCCGACTGCATCAGAAAATAATTTCAGGCTTCATTCAGCCTATAATCCTGTGCGGGAAGCAAATGGTGCAATTAACCGCAGTGAAGTTCTGGAAAAATCAACCATAGTTTTTTATGGATTTGGAATAGGATATCACGTTGTTGAACTTGCTAAAGCAGCCCCTGAAAAAAATATTGTTTTGATTGAACCTGATCCGGAACGTTTTTTTGCGGCCCTTACCCTTATTGACTGGACTCCCGTTTTTGCAGTTGAAAATCTTATTATTGCAATCAGCTGTCCTACCGAATCAGTTTTGCCGCTTATAGAGAGTCACAATACCGTAAACATTGGAAACACAGGCGTTTCGGACGCATACTATTTTTCTATTCCAACTTTTACCGCCCATGCACAAAACTATTTTGATGCGGTAAAGCAGCTTATTCAGCGGAATATTAAAAAGAATGATATAAATGCTGCAACACTCAAGAGATTTGGAAAACTCTGGGTAAAAAACAGTCTTCGAAATCTTAGTAAAATGAAAGAACTTGATTCTATTCTTGATTTTGAAGGAACGCTTAAAGAAAAAAATATTCCATTCCTTATTGTTGGAGCAGGACCTTCTCTGGAGCAAACTCTGCCCTTAATGAGTCAGTTAAAAAAAAGGATGGTTATTGTTTGCGTTGAAACTGCCCTTCGTTCTCTTTTAAAAAATAATGTTCAACCTGATTTTATAATTCTTACGGATCCGCAATACTGGGCATACAAGCATATTGCCGGATATTCTGCGCCGGATTCAATTTTGATTACAGAAATCTGTACGTGGAGCGCAGTATTCAGATTTAATTGCCGGGAAATCAGACTTTGTTCTTCTCAACTGCCTGTTGGACAATATTTTGAAAGTAAAATTCGCCAGCTGGGGAACCTTGGTGCTGGCGGATCTGTTGCTTCTTCTGCCTGGAATTTTGCATATTTTTGCGGCGCGCGGCAAATTTACACAACCGGACTAGATTTTGCTTTTCCTGGCAAGCAGACGCATATAACTGGAAGTGAATCTGAACAAAAACTTCACTGCATTTCGAACAGAATTTCGGGCGTAGAAAATGCAACTGCATCAACAATTTACAATTCAAACGCAATTTATGCCCAGGATTTTAATGGAAACAAAGTCCTTACAGATTCAAGAATGAAAATGTTTGCGTGGTGGTTCGAAAGCCGGCTTGCAAATTGCAAAGATGCAAAAACCTTTACACTCTCGCCGAGAGGCTTAAATATTCCGGGAATGCAAATCTGTTCAATAAAAAAACTGCTTTCTCTTCCTGAAATTACGGAACAAAAAAAGCAGTTTTTAAATCCTGAAAAAAAACTTACAGCTTCTCAGAAAACCAGCTTCGACAAATCATTTGACGAGCTTATAAAAGATTTTCCAAATCAAGAGTTCTTTAATCAGTTTGGTTTTTTAAGGGAATATTTTTAATCTCGCCTCTCATATACGCACTTAAATTCTATTTTCTGGAAATTTTATTAAGCGGAATTTCTGCAGAATAACTGAATGGAATTTCTCCTGAATAATTTAGATCCGGAAAGCTCAGTTTAGAATCAAACAAGAATTCAGGATTTTTTCCAGCACCATTTAAAAGCTGAACAATCAATTTCCCCGACTTAAGCGTATTTAAAGTAAGCTCCACAGGAATCGTCTGATTTTTAGATTTACCGGCAGGAATCTTTTTGCTTCCAATAACAGCATCAGCAAAAAGTCCGTCAGACGAGCGTAAACAGCAGCGTTCTATAGTCCAGTTGCAAGCTGAACTTCCTTCATCAGCAATGTTTAAATCGAATAAAAACTTAACATTTAAATCTACATTATCAAAAATTGAATCAGAAAGAGCCTTTCCAGAAAGAACCTGAGCCGCAATTGTTGCCGCAGTTGTAACTCCTTTTCCGCTTTTTACAAAACCATCCTTAAGTTCAGAAAGTCCCGGAAGCTGAAGCTTAAATCCAGACAAAGCTAAAGACGGCTTAAACACCGGAATATCAAATGCAACATTAAACGGAAGCTCCATGGAAGATGATGGAGCAAGCGGAATAGAACTTAAATCAAGATACGCCGCACCGGCAATTTTAAAAGGCAGAGTTTTTTTACCTGAAGTTTCGCGAACAATTTTGAATATTGTTTCATACGGCACCTTAAACCTAAACTTGTTTAAGCGCTTTCCCATGGCTTCAACACTAATGCCCTCATCAGCTGAAAGTTTAATATAAGACGACTCCGCAAAAACAACATCAGCGGAAACCTTCTGAATTGAAAACGACAACGGATAAGGATTTTTTATTGAGTATTCACACTCAAAAGTTATACCTTCTAAATCAATAGCCTCCGGCAAAACAGACTGCATTTTAATTTCCGGCACATAGCCAAGTTCCTTCAATGTGGAACATGAAAAAGTTGTAATCGCCATAACTCCCGCAAGAATCGCCAGAATTTTATGATTATTTTTCATACAAAAAAGCCTCCAATATAATTATAAAACAATAAATAAAAGCTTACTATAAAAAAACAGCAGAGCCTTTCAACTCTGCTGTTAAGGTTTTTTATGACTTTATATTTTTAATTTACAGTGATTACGGCTTGCATAGTCTAGCCGTTTGAGCCGTTTTTCCGATGAAGCTAAAACGACCCGCTGTCGCAGCTCGTTTTTTAACGCTTCTTCGATTATAGCGCTCGATAAATCTCGCGAGCCGATTTTGTGTAAACGCTAGACAACAGTCCCGATGGACTGTTGTTTTTAACGCGCTTGCTATTTTAGGCATTATCCAAAAATTGGGCGAACTCTGTTTACTGTGTCGCAAGCTGCCAATTTTGCAATAATTTCGTCTGTTACAACGCCGTCTACATCGATGATGTTGTAAGCTACGTCGCCGCGAGCCTGGTTGATGAAAGAAGAAATGTTCAACTTTGCTTCACCAAGGATTGTTGTGAACTTAGAGATTGTATCAGGAATGTTTTTGTGGCTGATACAAAGACGAGTTCCGCCTGCTGGAATTGGGTTGTCTGTAACTGTCTTAGGGAAGTTTACAGAGTTTACGATATTTCCGTTCTCGAGGAAGTCCTTGAGCTGAGCAGCTGCCATAATAGCACAGTTGTCTTCAGCTTCTGGAGTTGATGCTCCGAGGTGTGGCATACAAACAACTTTTGGATGGTTCAAGAGCTCTTCTGCTGCAAAGTCTGTAATGAGAGCAGAAACTTTTCCGCTGTCGAGAGCTGCGATAATATCTGCATTGTTTACAAGTCCACCACGAGCGATGTTGATAATTCTTACACCGTCTTTCATGTTCTTAATAGAAGAAGCGTTTATCATTCCCTTTGTGTCGTTTGTCTGTGGAACGTGGATTGTAAGGTAATCACACTTAGCATAGAGGCTGTCGAGTGTTTCAGCAATCTTAACTTTCTTGTCGAGCTTCAAAGCTGCATTTACAGAAAGGAATGGGTCGTAGCCCCAAACGTCCATACCAAAGTGGAGGGCGAGGTTAGCAACCATAGCACCGATAGCACCAAGACC
>DEEV01000022.1:53920-54392 GCA_002350445.1 Treponema sp. UBA2869
TCTGCAGAACGTACAAGAATTGCATCCGGATTATTGATTTCTGATGCGATTTCATAATTATCGCGGTCAAGCTGGTTCAAACCAACGCTTGCGATTTTATTTAATGTCTGAATCTTGAAACTCATTGTCTTATCTCCTGTTTGTATGGTGGTTTCGACAGGCTCAACCACCATAATTTTTATTTATTAGCTTCAGCAAATTTCTTCATGAACTCAACAAGTGCCTTAACTCCGTCGAGAGTCATAGCATTGTAAATAGAAGCTCTCATGCCACCAACAAGTCTGTGACCTTTAAGGTTTACAAGACCTGCAGCTGCGGCTTCTTTTACGAACTTGTCGTTGATTTCCTTTTCTTTTGCGAGAGCAGCTTTTTCTGCGTCTGAGCGGTCAGCTTCGTCCTTCTTGCCGGCAGCAGCAGTTTCTGCAGTTGAGTATTTTGTAAGGAATGGAACGTTCATCAAAGAGCGGCTTCC
>DEEV01000022.1:54449-55486 GCA_002350445.1 Treponema sp. UBA2869
TTGCGCTTGAGCATTCCTTCTGCTCCGCCGTTTGCTTCGATCCAGTGAAGAACCTTTCCAAGTACGTAGATTGTGTAGCATGGAGGTGTGTTGTACATAGAATCGTTGTCTGCGTGTGTCTTGTAAGCGAGCATAGTTGGAGTTCCTGGGCGGCATGCATCTAATTCAGGAATTAAATCTTCGCGAACAATAACAAGTGTAACACCAGCTGGAGCCAGGTTCTTCTGAGCACCTGCAAAAAGCAAACCGAACTTAGAAACGTCGAGTGGTTCGCTCAAAACGCATGAAGAAATATCTGCAACGAGTGGGATTTTTCCAGTGTCTGGAATGTACTCGTAGTGAGTTCCCATGATTGTGTTGTTGAAGCAGATGTAAGCGTAATCATAATCGCCTTCAATCTTTTCAACCTTTGGAATATAAGAGTAGTTCTTGTCTTTGCTGCTTGCAATAATATCAACCTGAACACCAAGCTTTTTAGCTTCAGCAGCAGCCTTCTTTGCCCAAACACCTGTTTCGATGTAAGCAGCTTTTCCTGTGTGAATACCAAGGTTTTCTGCAACCATTGCGAACTGAGTAGAACCACCACCCTGAACAAAAAGAACCTTGTAGTTGTCTGGTACATTCATCAACTTGCGAACCATAGCTTCAGCATCCTGAATAATTGGCTCGTAAGACTTTGAGCGGTGACTCATCTCCATTACCGACTGGCCTGTTCCATTATAATCCATCATTTCTGCAGCACATGCCTGCAAAACTTCTTCCGGCAGGCAGCTAGGTCCCGCACTAAAATTGTACACTCTTGCCATACAACGACTCCTTCGTCTTTTTATTATTTTAGAGTTACCTGCCTTCGGCAGGTCGCTACGTCCGCCCTTCGCTAACGCTCACCGTCCTCACTCTGGTGGTTTCGATGCTTCGACAGTGCTCAGCAACCGCAAGCTCAACCACCGTCGTTGCGGTCGGCAAGGGGCTCCCATCGCTAACTCTGAGTAAGGCCGCCCGGTAGGCGGCCGGTGATAAATAGCAAAGCGTTAAAA
>DEEV01000003.1:0-677 GCA_002350445.1 Treponema sp. UBA2869
GTAAGCAAGGTTATCAGCGATAACTATAATGATGTAGTTTACACAGTAGTTGATGAATCTGGTGCTTCGGTTTACTCGGCAAGTGATATTGCCCGCGAAGAGTTCCCTGAGCTCGACCTTACAATCCGTGGTGCCATTTCTATGGGGCGCCGCCTCCAGGACCCTCTTTCAGAGCTCGTAAAGATTGACCCTAAGGCAATTGGCGTAGGTCTTTATCAGCATGATGTAAATCAGAAAAAACTTGCTGAACAGCTTGATGAAGTTGTAGGCTCGGTAGTAAACAACGTTGGTGTTAATCTTAATACTGCCAGCTACTCGCTCCTCAAGTACGTTTCTGGAATCAATTCAACTACTGCAAAGAAAATTGTTGCATACCGCGATCAGAACGGCAAAATCAAGAGCCGCGAAGACCTTAAAAACGTTCCAGGTCTTGGTCCTAAGGCATTTGAGCAGTGCGCCGGCTTCCTTAAGATTGCAGAAAGCTCAGACCCACTCGATAATACCTGGGTTCACCCTGAAAACTACGACGCAGCCCGCGAGGTTCTTCCATATATTCAGAACAAAGAAAAGGTTCCTGCAGATTTAATCAAAAAGCTTGCAGAAAAATATAACATTGGCGAAACAACAGTGCGTGACATTGTAGACGAGCTTCAGAAGCCAAACCGCGACCCTCGCGA
>DEEV01000003.1:750-3714 GCA_002350445.1 Treponema sp. UBA2869
GTAGTTGATTTTGGTGCCTTTGTTGATATCGGATTGCATGAAACTGGTCTTGTTCACCTGAGTGAGCTTTCAGACAGCTTTGTAGAAAACCCAATGGATGTTGTAAAAGTAGGTGATGTACACGAGTTTACTATTATTGAATTGGACCGCGACCGCCGCCGAATTGCGCTTTCTCTTAAGAGCGACGCTGCAGGACGCGCCGGAACTGGCCAGAAGAGTACAGCACGCCGCGACAACGCTGGATCTGGATCCGCAGGTTCTGGAACTGGCCGTCGTGTAGTTGTTGTAAAGAAGGGGGGAGCAGGAACTAACGGCTCACAGGGCCGTCGCGACGACAACCGTGATTCTCGCCGCAGCCAGTCTTACGACCACAATTCAGGCGACGACGGCATGAGCTACAATCCATTTGCTGCTTTCTTCAATAAATAAAAAAAATTGCACGGGCAAGCGCTTTATTGAATCATCATTTTCATTAATGCGTTTGCCTTATTTTCTTTTGATTGAGAATCTGATTCAAGTGTGGTAAAATGAGTAAGTTTACAATGAAGTAAGCCTATATCAGGGGATTTTATGACTTTTGAAAATAATTGTACCGTTCCAAAAATGCTTTTGCGCACAGCAGAAAAATATTCAGAAATTCCTGCGCAGTATAAACGATTAAAAGACGGAAATTTTGAGCCTGTAACATACAGAAATATGATAAAAGCCGGTCTTGATTTTGGTGCCGGGCTTTTAAATATTGGCGTAAAACGAGGAGACCCTGTTGGACTTATTTCTGATAACCGTGCCGAATGGTTTCAGGCAGATTTAGGCATTATGGGAATTGGTGCGCATGACGTTCCCCGCGGCTGCGATGCAACCCTTATTGATCTGGAAAAAATTCTTGCAGTAACAAACACAAAGTATGTAATTACAGAAAACAGTGCACAGATAAATAAAATCCTTTCACTAAAAGATAAGCTGCCGGATTTAAAGGTTCTTATTAATTTTGAAAACGAAGTAAAATCAGAAGTTCTTGAACTTGCAAAAAAATGCAATGTCGAAGTCCTTTATTTTGAAGAAATTATAAAAGAAGGTCAGAAGTGGCGCATTGAGCATGTCGGTAAAGTCGAAGAAGAGTTCGAAAAAGGAAACGAAGACGATATTGCAACAATCATTTTTACTTCTGGAACAACAGGAAATCCTAAGGGCGTTGTACTTACACATAAAAACTTTCTGGTTCAGCTGGACGAAGTTACAGAGCGTATTTATTTGAATCCTGGTGATAAGGCTTTGAGCGTTTTACCGGTATGGCACGTTTTTGAACGTGAAGTTGAATACGTAATTACCTGTCAGGGCGCATCATTGTGTTATTCAAAACCAATTGGTTCTATTCTTCTTGCCGATTTTAAGAAACTTAATCCACATATTTTACCGGCCGTTCCGCGTGTTTTCGAAGCCGTTTACGACGGTGTCACTAAAAAAATGCGTAAAACAGGTGGAATTGTTCTTGCAATGTTCAATTTCTTTGTTGGAATTGCAAAAATTCATAAGCGCATGCAGCGAAGAATGTTTAATCAGAATCCTTGCTTTACAGCCTATCATCCGGTTTTGTGGTGGTTCCTGTTTATTATTCCGTGGACACTTTTGTGGCCGTTCTACTGGCTGGGAAATCTTTTGATTTTCAGAAAAATCAAAGAAATGCTTGGTAAAAATTTCCGCGGTGGAGTTGTAGGTGGCGGAGCATTCCCTCCAAATGTAGATGAATTCTTCTGGGCAATTGGTGTAAATGTTGTAGAAGGTTATGGACTTACAGAAACAGCACCAATTGTTTCTGTTCGCCCGTTTGCAAAACCAATTTTCCGCACAATCGGTTCACCTTTGCGCGGTGTAAATGCCCGAATTGTAGATCAGGATGGTTACGTTCTTGGCCGATGTAAAGAAGGAATTCTTCAGATTAAGGGCGATACTGTAATGAAAGGTTATTACAAAGACCCTGAAAAAACAGCAATTGCAATTACCGTTGACGGCTGGCTCGACACAGGCGACCTTGCAATAATGACAATTCACGATGAGCTTCAGATAAAAGGCCGCATTAAAGACACAATCGTTTTGCGTGGCGGCGAAAACCTTGAACCGCTTCCAATAGAAATGAAGCTTGCCGAGTCAAAATATATAAAACAGGCAGTGGTACTTGGACAGGACAAACGTTACCTTGCCGCACTTATTCTTGTTGACGAAGAGGAAATTAAGAATTTTGCCGCAGAAAACGGAATCCAGTATGATACTTACGAAAATCTGCTTGCTTCAGATTCAATCCAAAAGCTCTACGAGGGCGAAATTGCAAACCTTATCAGCTCTAAAAACGGCTTTAAGATGTTTGAGCGAGTAAACAAATTTACACTGATTACAAAACCGTTCGAAGTTGGTGTTGAACTTTCTGCAAAACAGGAAATCATGCGCTTCCGCATTAATGACCTCTATAAAAAGCAGATCGACGCCATGTTTATTGAAGAATAAAATCTATTGGGCGGGTCGGCCGGCTCGTAATCTCGCCGGCCGTCGCTACGTCCGCACTTCGCTCCCGCTCATACTCGGGTCGGCAAGCCGCCCCTCGTACGCCTGCGGCGGTGCTCCCATCGCTCCCGCTTTTTTCATTTTTTTGTTGCCTTTTAACATAATTATTTATTATCTTTAAATTAATAATCAATGAGCTTTCCGTGGCATTATGGTCGGAAGACTTCATACCGAAGTTTTTTATTGAACACCGCTCCATTTTTGCTGCGCCACTGCTCGCAAAAATGGAGCTACACAAATGGCAAAATACGAATTCCAAACAGAAGTAAATCAGCTTCTAAAACTTATCATTCATTCACTTTATTCAAATAAGGATATTTTCCTTCGTGAAATTGTTTCTAACGGTTCGGATGCGCTCGATAAATTAAAGTATCTGACTGTTTCTGATGATGCATTCAAAGGTGTAAA
>DEEV01000003.1:3764-4246 GCA_002350445.1 Treponema sp. UBA2869
CAGGATTCTGGTATCGGTATGACAGACGAGGATTTGACAAACAACCTCGGTACAATTGCCCGCTCTGGTACAAAGGCATTTATGGAGCAGCTCACAGCAGAAGCTTCTAAGGACTCGGCCCTCATCGGTCAGTTTGGTGTAGGTTTCTATTCTGCATTCATGGCTGCAAATAAGATTGATGTTTACACACGCAAGGCTGCCGGCGATGGAAAAATCTGGCACTGGTCTTCTGACGGTACTAACTCATATGAAATTGAAGAAGTAGCTGCAGATTCAGCTGCCGCTAAGAAATACGGTTTTGATAAGCCGGAGCTTTCAGGTTCTGCAATTGAAATGCACTTGAATGACGACAGCAAGGAATTTGCATCACGCTGGAAGATTGAAGAGCTTATCAAAAAGTATTCAGACCACATTGCATTCCCAATTTTCCTTCACTACGAGCAGAAAAAATATGATGACAAGGGAAAAGAAACTGGCAGCGA
>DEEV01000003.1:4380-4649 GCA_002350445.1 Treponema sp. UBA2869
GATTACAACGAGTTCTACAAGACTTTCGGTCACGACGGACAGGATCCTCTCCACTACGTTCATACACACGCAGAAGGAACTCAGGAATATACAACATTGTTCTTTGTTCCACAGACTGCTCCTTTTGATATGTACCAGGCAGATTACAAGAGCGGACTTAAGCTCTATGTAAAACGTGTATTCATCACAGATGATGACCGTGAACTCCTCCCAAGCTACCTCCGCTTTGTACGCGGTATTATCGATTCTGAGGATCTCCCACTCAACGT
>DEEV01000003.1:4921-7933 GCA_002350445.1 Treponema sp. UBA2869
GAAGGAAACTACACAAGCTTTGCAGATTATGTTCAGCGTATGAAGACAGACCAGAAGTCAATCTTCTACATCAGCGGAAGCGACGAAAAGAACCTTCGTGCTAACCCACTCGTAAAAGCATACACAGACAAGGGCTTTGAAGTTCTTATCATGGATGATGATATCGACGACATTGTAATTCCAGGATTTGGAAAATATAAGAATGAGTTTGAACTCAAGGCTGTAAACCGCGCAGGTTCAGACGAAGACCTTGGCGGCGACAAAGAAGAAGCTAAGAAGAAGGAAGAAGCATTCAAGCCTGTAGTTGAAAAGATTAAAAAGGCACTTGGCGACAAGGTTAAGGAAGTTAAACTTTCTAAGACATTGAGCGGCGAAAACCCATCTTGTATTGTAGTAGACGAAAACGATCCAAGCTATCAGATGATTCAGATGATGCGCGCTATGGGACAGACTGGTCCAGATCTCAAGCCAATTCTTGAAGTAAACGGCGACCATCCGATTGTTGCCCGCCTTAAGGACATTTCAGACGAAGCTGAAATCGCCGATGTTTCCGAAGTTCTTTTGACTCAGGCAATGATGATTGCCGGCATGGAAATAAAAGAACCGGCAGCATTTGTAAAGAGTTTGAATAAGCTGCTTTCAAAGTAAAATAAATGGTGGTTGAACCAGACGAAATCATCCACTTCACAGAAGCGAAATACTGCAAAGGTATTTCGCTTTTTTTATGAGCTGAGCAAATGAACGCAGGAACCGCCCCCTTTTTTTTATTTAAAAAAAACGGTAATATTGCGCTATGAATATTATAGTAGTTGGCGGTGGTGGACGTGAGCACACTATCTGCTGGAAAATTGCTCAGAGTTCTGTTGTTGATAAAGTAGTTGTTGTTCCAGGTAACGGAGGCACTGCTTACGAATCTAAATGTGTAAATGTAAATCCTAAAGATTGTGATTATATTAAGGAAGGAGAGAATCCTTACGTTGCAATTGCAAAGCACGAAAATTGCCGGATGGCTGTAATTGGGCCGGAAGATCCTTTGGCAGAAGGAATTGCAGATGAATTCTGGAAGGCTGATATTCCGTGTGTAGGTCCTAAAAAGGCAGGCGCTCAACTTGAAGCAAGCAAAGACCTTTCTAAAAAATTTATGAAAGAATATGGTGTTGCCTGTCCTGCAAGCGAAACTTTTACTAATAAAAACGAAGCCTGTGAATATATTAAAAAGCATGGAGCACCGATTGTTGTTAAGGCTGATGGTCTTGCAGCCGGCAAAGGTGTTGTTGTTGCGGCTACTGTTGACGAAGCTCTTGCGGCTGTTGAAGACATGATGGGTAACGGCAAGGTTGGCGACGCAGGTAAAAAACTTGTAATAGAAGATTATCTTGAAGGTGTTGAAATTTCTGTTCTTGCGGCTGTTTCTGTAACTCCAGAATTTGCTGTAAGCGGTTCGGCAACAATAGTTCCTTTCCTTCCTGCGCGAGATCACAAACGACTTATGGATGGAGCAAAAGGTCCTAACACTGGCGGAATGGGTGCTGTTTGCCCTCTTGAAGATGTTACTGAAAAAATGATGGCTCAATTTGATAAAGACATTTTGCAGCCAACTTTGAACGGTCTTATAAAAGAAAAGTTTGATTATCGTGGTTTTATTTTCTTTGGTGTAATGCTTACAAAACAGGGTCCAAAGCTCCTTGAATACAATGTTCGTCTTGGCGATCCGGAAACTCAGGCTGTTCTTCCGCTTATGGATTTTGATTTTACTGCAATGTGCACTGCTATCTTAAACGGAAATCTTAAGTCTTTTGATATGAAGTGGAAGCCTGGATTTCAGGTTGCTCCAGTCGTAGTTAGCGGCGGTTATCCTGCTGCATACGAAAAAGGGAAGGAAATTACAATTAACAACGCAATTTTAAGCGAAAGTAAGGCAAAGATTTTTGTGGCAGGCGCTGTTCCTGGTCGACGGGGCCAGGGTGATATGCTCACAAGTGGTGGCCGTGTTCTTGCCTGCAGCGCATACGGCGCAACATTTAAGGAAGCCTGGGCAAGAGCCTACCAGGGCATTTCTGCCGTTAAATTCGAAGGCGCTTTCCATCGCAAAGACATTGGTCTTCCGGGTGCTGCCGAAAGCGGAAAATTGTAATAAACTATTTTTTATACACAAATGCCAAAAGGCGTCCACAGCGGACGCCTTTTTCTCTGATCTGCCTGAGATATGAGTCGATAAATTATACACAAGTTTTGGCAGCAACTCGAAGAGTTACGAACAAAACTTGATAGCAGGTATGGCTCGTAGAACTCTGTAATGTTAATTGCGACTTGCGCACTTTACAATGTTCCAAATCCATATTTATTCAGAGCTTCGTTTATAGCATCAATATTGTAAATTTTGTGATAAATAAAATACTGGACAATCAAATCTGATTTACTTGCAGAACTGAATGTATATCCTGCTTTTTCCAAAAGTTCGGAAGCCTCATCCATATTAAGTTTCATTCCGATTGCCAGCGAAAATACAGTATTTTTTGATGGATGATAATCTTTTTCGCTGCGGATTTTTGAAAACGCCTGACGGGTTATATTCGCATTTTTGTAAACATCAACTTCATCAAGATTCTTTTCTCTTATCATGGAAAACAGCTTATCCTGAAAAGTTTTTGTCACAATATGGACTATACTATCCAGACTCATCGCAGGATTATAACAAGCCTGAAATAAGATTTTATCCTGACTTTTTATATATTTTTCCGCAAGAAATTTTTCCAGCCCAAAAAGTATTTCATCATTTAACTGCATAAGAAAATTATCAGCCCTAAAAATAAAAATGTCAATTTGCGGTTTACCTTTTAATTAATTTTAGGATGTATTATTAAAATTGCTTCAGTCAGCACTTTATTTAATTTATAAACGTTTTGGCAGGAGGTATAATTATGGGATTTGCAATGGCTTTTATGGTTATTGGGAAGTATTTTGGATTTATTAGTGAAGGCTTAAGTAAGGCAGCAATAAAAAAAGGTTGTA